>JAGKWS010000010.1 GCA_021151685.1 Chitinophagaceae bacterium | reverse complement strand
GGGTTGGAATGATTGATGGTAAGTTTTATGCGGGTAATGCGCATTTTTTCTACTGCCAACACTGTAAAGTCGTACTGCTGATAGCTGACGAGTTCGTTAACAGACACAAATTTGCCCGATATTTCGAGTACTAAGCCAGCCAAAGAATCGCTTTCGCCACGGGCGGCATCAAACTCGTCGGAGGAGACACCTAATACCCTACAAACGTCGTTGATGAGTGTTTTGCCTTCGAATATAAAATTATTATCGTCTATTTTTTTATAGTGCAAATCATCTTCATCAAATTCATCTTTGATGTCTCCGATGATTTCTTCCATAATATCTTCGAGGGTAATAATGCCTGATGTACCACCAAACTCATCTACTACGATAGCGAAATGTTGCCGTTTCTGCTGAAACTCCTGCAACAAGTCTTCGATAAGGCGACTTTCGTGCACAAATGTAGCATTGCGTACAAGGGTGTGCCATTCGAAATCGTCGGTATCTATATGTGGCAGAAAATCTTTGGTATGTATCATACCAACAATGGTGTCCAGATTCTCTTTGTATACTGGCAATCGGGAATAGCCTACTTCTATGCAAAACTGACGAACCTCGCTAAAGTTCATATCGTAATCGATACCACTAACGTCTAAGCGGGTGCGCATTACCTGCCGGGCGGTAATGTTACCAAACTTGAGGATTCCCTTGAAAATATTAACTTCCTCGCGGGTGGCGGTATGCCCTACGGTAAGTTCTATAGCATGTTCAAAATCTTCGCTGGAAATGTTGGCAGCCTTGGTACCCAAGCGGCCATCTATGAAACGGGTAGAGGAAACCAATATACGACTGAGTGGACCACAAATCCAGTTTAATGCCTGAAGGAATGGTGCTGAAATCAATGCCATTCTCAAATTATTTTGCGTGGCATAAACTTTGGGTAGCACCTCGCCAAAGAGAACGAGTAAGAATGTTACACATACAACCTGTATGAGGAATGCAGCTATGGCATTCATGTTGTCTGGTAACAAAGACCTGACAAAAAGATCGGTAGTGACAACGATTGCAATGTTGATAAAATTATTGGCCACCAATATAGTAGCCAACAACCTTTTGGGTTGCTCGAGTAACTGTGCAGCGGTACGGGCACTCGATTTTTCTTTGGTTTTCAGAAAGCTGATATCCTTTGCTGAAAGTGAGAAAAAAGCAGTCTCGGCACCAGCAATAACGGCGGTCATGAGTAGCAAAACCAATATTGCCACAATAAGGATTGTAGCACTGGATGGTGAAAATGCTGTTACGGTAGAATCTAAAAAAAGCGGGAACATATTGGGGTCCCCTTCACTACTTTCCAAAGCGTGTGACTATTTGGTATGCATCAAAGTTATAAAAAGGAATGAAACCTGGAAACTTTCTCTTTACTGAAAAAATCAGAGCCGGTTTAAGATATATTCATTGTATTTCTTATGGTTGTTTGTGGGGACAACTTCGTTACATTTTTCGCCATAGGAAGGACTATGGCTACAAAATGTGCCTCATTTCGCTCAAAAACAACTTCCATAATAAGCACAATGAATATATCTTAAACAGGCTCTAAATATATTCATTGCGTTTCTTATGGTTGTATTGGGGGGATGTGCGTACAATGGAATTATATGCATGGGTAGTATGGTGACGGCAATAGCAATATTGTATTGCTACGGTGCCACCAGACTGGTAAAAACAAGTGACGCAACAGCTGGCCTTAAAACGGAAGATCGTCTCGGGTGGTGCCGGGAGACGGTGGGGGTGGAGGATCGAAATTGATATCGGGGAAACCATTACCCTCGGTTGGATGATTGTCGGAATTACCGACTTCGTTATGGTCTTTCCGCTTATCGAGCATCACCATATTGTCGCCCACTATCTCGGTACTGAAGCGTCGATTTTTGTCTTTATCTTCCCATGTACGTGTACGAATGCGCCCTTCGAGGTATATGAGACTGCCTTTATGTAGATATTTCTGAGCAAGCTCTGCAAGGCCACGCCACAAAACTACGGTGTGCCATTCGGTTTGTGATACCAGATTACCGTTTCTGTCTTTGTAGGTCTCGGTGGTTGCCAAGGGGAATTTTGCGACAGCAATATTTCCTTCCAAATGTTGCAAATCGGGCTCGCGGCCTAAATTCCCAATCAATACTACCCTGTTAACACCTCTCATAAGTTTCTAATTTTGCTCCAATATTTACCACATAAGCTTTATTAAAAGTATAAATTATTTCTAAAAAAAGAAACAACTGTTTTAGAGCCGATTGAAGAGCCGGCTTAAGACGTATTCATTGCTTTTCTTATGGTTGTTTTTGGCTGCAACTTCGTTACATTTTTCGCCATAGGAAGGTCTATGCTGGCAAAATTTGGCTCGTTTCGCTCAAAAACAACTATCGTAATAAATGCAGGTCAAAAACTTTAAACAGGCTCTTAGGAAAGGCTAATTTTCCTAATTGTTTTTTGCTCAACCAATTTCCATGGGCAATTGGCAACTTTTGGGTAAGACGTACGTGAAAAAAATAGAAATGAATATGCTGGTGTGTGAGCCGTTGTTTTTCGGTAGATATATGCTGTATGTGGCCATTAAGGGCATACTGATATTGCGCTAATTCATTTTTTACGAATTCGGCATCTACGGGGCCTGTATGCTCTATGAGATAAGGTTCGTGAAGATTTTCCCAAATATCTCCTGCTTCTCTTTTATGCAGCCATATTTCGCCGTTACATTCAAGAATAACGTAGCCAAAGTGGCGGGTTTTAATTGTGAGCTTCTTGCTGCGCACAGGGAAGCTATTTGTGACATTGTTTCGAAATGCATAACACCCTTCTTGCAACGGGCAAGATGAGCAGCCGGGCTTTGCAGGTATGCAAACGGTTGCGCCAAAGTCCATAATGGCTTGGTTGTACGCAGCACTATCTTCTTGATGCAACATAGCAGTGGCTACAGTAGCAAATAGCTTTTTGCCCTGCGTGGTGTCTATAGAATCGGGGATACCGAGATAACGCGACAAAATGCGGTATACATTGCCATCTACAACGGCATGGGGCAGCCCAAAGGCAAAAGATGCAATGGCAGATGCGGTATAGGCACCAATACCTTTCAATGCCAGAATATGGGCGTATTGTGCGGGAAAAACGCCACCGTATTGGGTAGCGATGATGCGCGCTGTAACCAACATGTTTTTGCATCGGCTGTAGTAGCCAAGACCCTGCCACGCTCTGAATACCTCTTCGTGGGGGGCGGCAGCAAGGGCATTGATGTCTGGCCATTTTTCTATGAATAGGACATAATATGGCAAGCCCTGCATGGCGCGGGTTTGTTGTAGTATTACCTCGGACAGCCAGATTTTGTAGGGGTCCTTCACGCCCTTCCAAGGCAGGCTACGGGTATTGTGCTGATGATGCCATTCCAGTAACTTTTCACTAAACCTCTTTGCGGCAACAGTTGTTATTTCCATTTTGTCTTATGTTCATTTCAGAAGGCAGTCTGCATTGTGGCGCAACTGCTGCAAGTACTCTATGGCATGTACCAACCGACTGCCATACCAACTAAACATTTCTCCGTCTACAAGAAGGACGTGTGCATGGGGCAATACTGACTTTATCTCATTAATATGTTTTTCTTTGAAGGGGTATGGCTCTGAGGACAGTAAAACCAATGTGGTATTTTTTTCGGCAAGTGTATGGGGCGGTACTGTAGGATAACGGGGCGCATCTACCACGTTTTGCCAACCCATATGCTGCAGGATGTTGTTTATAAAAGTATCGGCCCCGGCACACATCCAAGGCTCTCGCCAGATGTAGTAGGCAACTTTATGGCAAATGCCCCCAGAATGGCGAATACCTTCGAACCCGTTACGAATAGTGGATATGATTGTTTGTGCTTGTGCTACCCTATTGGTTAATTGTGCCACGGTGGCCATCATTGACAATGCGCTATAGACATCGTTGATGTCGCTGACCCATACGGGTGCGTGCAAGGCCAGTTCTTCGATTTGGCTTTGTACATTTTCTTCTTTGTTGGCGATAATGAGATCGGGTTTCAAAGACAGTACTGCGTTGATGTTGACTGTTTTGGTGCCGCCAATCCTCTTTTTGGAACGAAACCATGAGGTGGGATGCACACAAAATTTGGTGATGCCAATTACTTCATCTTCCAGACCGAGGTGGTATAACAATTCGGTTTGTGATGGTACCAATGAAACAATTCTTTGGGGGATGGATGGGAGTAATACGTGCCTGCCCAACATGTCTTGCCCGCGAAAGTGAATATTACTCATATTTACATATCACCTTTTACGGGTCTGAGCACAATAGTATCGGTAGATGCCTGTGGGGATAAATTGCTGGCGGCCCATATCATTTGCGAAATATCGCGGGCTTCCAATATTCTTTCGGGGTCTACCCCACTACCCTGCCACGATGCCGACCATGTAGCCCCCGGCACTACGGAAGTAACTTTAATGTTCTGTTCCCGCAACTCTTCGCGTAAGTTGTCGGAAAAGCCAAGCAATGCATACTTAGAAATGCTGTAAGAAGCTATGCCTTTCATTGGTTTTTGGCTGGCTATGGAGCAAATGTTGAAGATGTGCCCGGAATGGTGGTCGACCATCATGGGTAATAGTGCGCGCGTGAGCCTGTATGGCCCCATGAGGTTGGTTTGCAGCATACGTTCCAATTGGTGTTCGGGCTCGTTGGCAATGAGGCCAGATTTGTAAAGACCTGCATTGTTTACAAGGATATCGACCTGCGGAAAAGACATTTTGATGAGGGAATAAAAATCGGTTACTCCTTTTTCGGTACTAATGTCGGCATTGAGCCATATGATGTCAGCATCTTCGTATTGTTCTCTCCATTGGTTTACTACAATGGCCAACCTGTCGCGCTGGCGTGCGCATACTGCTACAGAATATCGTTCTTCTAAAAAACGCTCTGCAACTGCCTTTCCGATACCCTGCGATGCGCCTGTAATTACTGCATACTTCATAATAAATGAACGCCCAAATGGGCTTTGTGCGGCAATTTACAAACTATGAGACGTTTGCCTGCACAAAAATGCCCCCCGTACAAGCCGGGGGGCATAGATTAATAAACATTCAGAATTTCGACACATTACCTGCCTCTACCGCGCCCCTCTTGTGGCTGTTGTGGCTGAGGTGCCTGTTGAAACCGATCGGCACGTTGTGGCTACTGCGGTTGTGGTGCAGGCTGGGCACGTTGTGGCTGCTGCGGCTGGTTGTTTTGCGGCTGCTGAAAACGATCGTTGCGTGCTGGTTGGTTGTACTGCGGCTGTTGTGGTTGTTGTGGCTGTTGTGCCCTATCCATACGGCGGTCGTACATGGCGGGTTGTTGTGGCCTTACATCGGGTTGCGGCTGGTCGGCACGACTATCGCGGCTACGGCCCCAGTTGCGACTTTCGGAAGGGTTATCGGCCCTTGGGGTTGGAGCATCGTTGCGGCCACTCTGTTGTGGGGCCTCGTTGCGACGCACGTTATTATCGTCTCTTCTGTAGTCGTTTGCATTGTTATCGGCCCTACCCGTCTGATTTCTGCCATTAGACATATCATCGTAACGGTTTGCCCTATCGTTGCCACCACGTGAAGGCTGGTTTTGCACGTCGCCTCCTCTGCTATCCTGAGGATTGCGCATTACCTCTTGACGGAAGCCTGGCTGCCTGCCAGCACCATACTGTACTGGTTGTGCCCTGCCTATGGGTTGTGGTGCCTGCATAACACGACCCGGACGAGCACCTTCTACCGAAGCACGGTTGACACTGGGGCGATACAAGCTAACTGTATTGCGGCCAACACTGGGTGTGCCCGGACGGTTGAGCTGTGTGATGTTGTATACCTGCACTGGTGTGCGTGTGTATTGCTGAATGACCTCGGCACGGGGGCCATAGTTGTACCGAACACGGGTACGATTGTCTTGATAATAGTTATTGATGATGGTTGTTTGGCGGATGTAGGTAACATTGTAAGAGGGGCCACTCCAGTACCTGATACAGTTAGGCTCGTACATATATTGAGGGCCTACAAATACCCACCAATTGTCTGGTGCGTAATAGGAAGTTCCTACGGTAACCCCGGGGCCCAGTGGAGCCCAGCCGCAGTAGCCACTGCCATAACGCCAGCTAACCCATGCCGGTGCCCATTCGTAACCGGGTACCCAAACCCAGCCATAATATGGGCTATACGTCCACCGGCCGTAGTGATACACAGCCCAGCCCCAAGGGTCGTCTGACACCCAAGTGTTGCCATAGTCGGTCATTACCCAACGGCCGCGACTGCCATATGGTCTGAAATCGCCATCTTCATTGGGAACCCATACGTTACCGAATTGGGGATCGTATATCCACTGTCCGTAGGGTGAGAGATTGTCGTAGAAAGTTTGGTAAGATACTTCTACATCCTGCGCAATGGCTGTGTGTGTGTTACCGGCCAGCAACAGCAACACTGCCGCTGTAATAGAGAAAAACCGGTTGATTGTTTTTTTCATTGTTTTTTGATTTTTGTACTGACAATAGTGTGTTGTCTTTACCATTCCAATATACACACCAAAAATCGCCAAAGCAATGTTAATCCGACAAAATAAATATAGGGCGGGGGCAAAATGGAAACAAGAGGGGGTAAACTATTGATTTTGTGGTAGATGGTGTTTGGAAATCTTGCTGACAGTAGTGTGTTTACTACATTTGCAATCCATTTCGCAGATTTGCCCAACCAATGGCAATGTAGTGAATGTCATATAACAATGGAAATGAGAACCGAAGTATCTTCTTTTGGCGAATTTCGCCTGATAGACCATCTGACCCGCAACAACGAAACAATGAATGCGGGTACGCTGCTGAGTGTAGGCGACGACGCTGCCGTGATAGATCAGTTTGGACGGCAATGTGTGGTATCGACCGATATGCTGGTAGAGGGTATTCACTTTGACCTTACGTATACCCCATTGAAACATCTTGGGTATAAGGCGGTGGCCGTAAACTTGTCGGACATATTTGCTATGATGGCAGTGCCTACACACATAACGGTGAGCATAGCGGTAAGCAATAAAGTATCGGTAGAGGCACTGGAAGAACTATATGAGGGCATATATGCTGCCTGCGAACGGTATAATGTGGACCTGATAGGTGGCGATACCACAAGCTCGCGCAGTGGCTTGGTGATAAGTATAACGGCTATAGGCGAGGTGGCACCAGACAAATATGTGACCCGTAGCGGGGCGCAGGCCAATGATTTGATATGTGTATCGGGCGAGTTGGGGGGTGCGTATTTGGGATTGCAACTGCTGGAGAGAGAAAAAAAGATATTTCTGGAAAACCCGGGCGTACAACCCGACCTACAGCAACAAGCCTACCTGATAGGGCGAATACTGAAACCTGAGCCACGGGCCGATGTGGCGGAATGGCTGAAAGAAAATGACATAGTACCTACATCTATGATAGATGTAAGTGATGGGTTGAGTTCGGAATTGATACACCTATGCAATAAGAGCAATACCGGTTGCGTTTTGCATGAGGAAAAAATACCTGCACATGATGACGCACGTGCGATGGCGATGCAATTCGGGCTTTCTATAACTACCTGTGCACTGAATGGTGGTGAAGACTATGAGTTGTTATTTACTATTTCGCAAAACGATTATGATAAAATAAAGGAATACGCACATGTAACTGTAATTGGGTACATGACAGCACCGGAACAAGGGCTTCAGCTTGTGACACCAAGCGGAGGCAAACATACGCTGACGGCACAAGGCTGGAACTCATTCGACACTCATTAATATGTGAGAGATTGTTTCGCCAGAACAAAAAAAATCATTATTTTGGACTCAAATATTTTTTTGCATGAAACTCTGGAAACCTGTTTTACTCACAGCTTCACTGTTAACCGCTATCATTTCTACAACAGTACTTACTTCTTGTGAGCGAAATTCGTGCGATGGTATGACCTGCTATAATGGCGGATCTTGTGGCAATGGACTTTGCAGATGCCTTACAGGCTATGAGGGTGCGCAATGCGAATATGAAACCAGATCGAGGTATTTGGGCGTGTATGGTGGCTTTATGGAATGTAATAATGGTGCACAAACGATAGATACCGTAAGAATATACCCTGCAAACAGGGGTAAGCTATCGGTAGATGTGTACCTGCAAAGCATAAAACCAAAGGTACTGCAAGGGTATGTGAGCAGTAATGCCAGCACATATTCTATTATTATACAGAACAATGATAGTGCGAAAGCAAACACTATTCAGTATTTGAGGGTATTTGACGTAACACTACAGGGTGACAAAACGCTGACGCTGCACAAATATGAATATGAGATAACAGACAAAGTAGACACGTTTGTTACTCAGTGTACGTTTGTGGGTGATAAAACCAAGTTGCCACTGCCCTGATAATTGCATTTCAGTTGTACAAATATAAGAGCCTGTTTAAGCTTTATATATTGCTATTCGTGTAGTTGTTTGGGGTGTGAAATCTGCCACATTTTGCTCATAAAACAACTATTAGCATAACTAAAAGCAATATATCTTGAACAGACTCTGTACGCAGGCAAAAAATCTTAAAAAAGTACTAAAACGTGAAACACCGCAAATGTGGCTGTTTCACGTTTATTAATTTTGATACGATGTCTATCATAGTAAAGTCGCTTACACGTATATACGAAACACAAAAGGCCGTTGATAATATATCTTTTGAAGTAAAAAAAGGAGAAATTACCGGCTTTTTGGGACCAAATGGTGCGGGGAAGTCTACCACCATGAAGATGATAACCGGCTACCTGCCCCCCACCAGTGGCAGTGCCATAGTATGTGGCTACGATGTGGCAGCGCAACCTATGGAGGTGCGCAAGCGTGTGGGCTACCTGCCGGAGGCGAACCCACTGTACTACGAAATGTATGTACGTGAGTATCTGGAATTTAGCGCAGGTATACACAAGCTGGGCCGTGGTGCTGCTGCACGTATAGAAGAAATGATAGGCAGAACGGGACTGGGCAAGGAAGCCCACAAGAAGATTGGGGCACTGTCTAAGGGGTATAAACAACGTGTGGGCATTGCACAGGCTATGCTGCACGACCCGGAGGTGCTGATACTGGATGAGCCAACATCGGGCCTGGACCCTAACCAGATAGTGGAAATACGTGACCTGATAAAAGACATAGGCCGGGACAAGACCGTATTACTGTCTACACACATTATGCAAGAAGTGCAGGCGATGTGTAAAAGGGTCATCATCATAAACAACGGCAATATAGTAGCCGATGACACTATAGATAAGCTGCAGCAAAGTAACAGCCAACGCAATGTGCTGATAGTGGCGTTTGAAACGGCACTGAACCCGCTAATGCTGGACGGCTTGCAGCATGTGGATGCAAGAGAAGATATGGGTGACCATAAATGGAAGTTGGTGACAACCTCGCCAGACTTGCTGCGTAAAGAAGTGATGCAATGGGCAGTAAAAAATGATATTAACATCAGCTCTATGCAAACGCAAACCGAGTCTTTGGAAGATGTATTCCGTACGTTGACGAATACCGGAAATCAGAAAGGGTAGCCGATAGAGAAATTGAGTACCAGATTTCTGGCACGCCAGCTACTGCTGGAGAAGTCAATTTGGTTGAACACCCAGCCGTTGTTTACAAAGACATTAGGTTGTTTTACGGGCATTGCCAAATCGAGACGGACAGTGAGAAAGGAGGCTATTTCGAAACGGGTACCGATGCCGACATCCATTGCTATGTCTTGTCCCAGTTTATTGAAGGCAAACTCGCCCCCTTCAAAGGAAGGGTCTGGATTGGATAACCAAATGTTGCCGGCATCGGCAAAAAGGGCTCCGTTGAGCTTTACAGCCCCGGCAAAGATGGGCATAACCGGGAAACGATATTCTACATTACTTTCCAGCTTTATGTCGCCGGTGCGGTCGATTTGACTGATACGCTGATTGGTAGCATCGACATGCCTGCCGGGGCCCAGTGAACGTATGCGCCACCCCCGGAGGCTATAAGGCCCACCAGCAAAATACTGCTTGATGTAGGGCATAGCCCAGGGCTCGCCGTACGGAATACCCAAGCCACCAAAAAACCGGAGTACCAATGTAGACTTGCGGAAAACGAGGTATTGACGGGCATCTACATCGAATTTGGTATAGCGAGCGAAGAGGGTATCTTCCAAGCGGTATAGTTCATTGAGAATAACACCAGCGTTCTTCAGTCCGCCAAGTACAGTGCCTGCCTCTTCGAATGCCAGACGCAGGTAGGCATAGTTTCGGGTTTTTCTTTGCTGGCTATTGTCGAAACGAAAAGAGATACTCTCGCCCTCTATGAGTGTAGGCTTGTAACTGTTATTGAGGTATTCGTTACTATCGAGCAGGGTTTGGAATGAAGCCGATTTGTAAGGAACACGTATATTGTTGATGAACATGGGTGTAAGCGTCCATGTACGGGTATCGGTTTGTCGCCAGTTGTATGAAAATGAAGCACTGGTGTTGATGAGTTTGAAATAGGTGGAACGGTCTATAACGTTGTTGCCAATGCCTACTACAGTATGTGGCAGGTTGCTGTTGGTAAATAATGAGGAGGCAACAGGTGCGAGAAACTTAGGAAAATCGAGACTGCCATTGACACCATAATAGGTGGTAAGCAATTGGAACCGATCGTATACGTTATCGCCAAGGGCCTCGTCGTACCAAAGCTCTACCCCACCACTGGCACTAAGGGTAAGTAAATTGGCCCCTTTGAGGAAGTTTTTATTGCGAAAGTTAAGGCTCAAAGAATTGCCCAACTTGTAGTTACTACCATTTGAAATTTCGTAGTTGGTAGAGAAGTCGTATTTCTGCGCCCTCGTCATGTAGATATTTGCCGACAAGCTATCGCGGGTTGTGCGGTACTCGCGAAAGTCGGCCCGGATGTAATGAAAAATACCTAATGCACCAAAGCGGGAGATAGTCTTTTCTTCATCGGCTTTGGAGTAATAGTTGTTGGGGTTGATAAATAAGTGTTTGTACAAGACACCGGGCAATACATAACGCTTGTGATATCGGAACTCGACACCATTTATGGTCTTGGAATACAAATTGGGGTTTGTAAGATCGGCGGCGCCAGTATAGTCGGGGTATACGGTTACCTTACCCAAGCGATATTTGGTGTATGAAAGAGAGTCATCGCCCTTGCGTACAATGATATCGATATCGAGTGTGCTTTTCTTGTTGCTTTTTGACTGTGTGACGAAGTTTACAGCATTCTCGAACGGGCTGGCGGCTACCTTAAACACCGATTTATCGAGTGTATCCAATCGGAAATTGATATTCTCCAAACTAAACCGGCGATAGCCATGGTTGTTCACTATGTTGGTAAGGCGACTTCTTTCTTCTTCCAACAGACTGTAGGTGAACTCGTTACCTTTTTTTAGCGTTGATAGGATTT
The DNA here is from genome assembly GCA_021151685.1 of Chitinophagaceae bacterium. GTDB lineage: Bacteria > Bacteroidota > Bacteroidia > Chitinophagales > Chitinophagaceae > Nemorincola. The sequence continues at coordinate 47,287 of JAGKWS010000010.1, read as the reverse complement.
GATTATCAATCAACAATGCCAACAACGCACTATCATCGACATTATAATTTATTTTATTAATAAGGTAATTTGTACCAGCATCTACAAAATAATGTACCGTAGCCTTTTTGCCTTTGTAATAGATGGTATCGGTGATGCGCGCATAGAAATAGCCCTGATTGAACAGGTAGTTTTTCATATTCTGCACCGATGGATCTATTGTACTGGTATCGAGAATGACGGGTCTTTCAACCGATTTGGGCAGCAGGCTATCGGGCAGTTTGTGGTATTTGTGGTATTTGTTGTTGTACCGCCATAACTTCATGGGTATTTTTGTGAGCGATATGCCCATGTAGGTGCTATTGGGTTGCTGAGAAATGATGTTGCCCAAGCTTTCCTTCAGCTCGCCTTTGTTGGGCATAGGGGCTTTGTTGGTAAGGGTTAGCTTGTTTTTCCATAAAAGCGATTCATCATCTTTCAGGTGTTTTACGCTGCTGCATGACGAAACCACTATCAAAAACAGAACAACCGGCAATAATAATTGCCAGCTACCCAACCCATAAAAAACACGTTTTCTCATGCAGCGATTACAGCAATTGGTATAGCTTTGCCACTTATGCTATCTAAAGCACAAAGTAAGCACATTCGGTCGTTAACACAGCAAAAATTCCGAAAGGAACATTGCCAGTTTATTGCTGAAGGGCACAAAGTAGCACTTGAATATCTGAATAGTGCTGTTGCCATTGATACAATAGTGGCCACAACTACATGGGCGCAGGAAAATGCTGTAGCAATAGCCAAACATAGCGAAGCACAACTGATACTGGCACCACAGCATGAAATTGACAACATTTCGACACTACAGGCACCGGGGCAGGTATTGCTGGTGATAAAACACCTGATACCGGTAGCCATAGCGGAAACAACAAAGTGGTGCATGGCACTGGATGAAATACAGGACCCCGGCAATATGGGCACCCTGATTAGGATAGCGGACTGGTTTGGGATAGAGCATATACTATGCAGCCCCGGATGTGTGGATGTATATAACCCCAAGGTAGTGCAGGCAGCCATGGGCAGCCACCTAAGGGTGCAGGTGCATATTGCCGAACTGGCAAGTACCCTACCGACACTGGGCCTACCTGTGTATGCGGCTACGCTACAGGGCAAAGATGTATACCAAATGCAGCGTGACAGAACACGGGCTGGTGTTTTGGTGATAGGTAATGAATCGAAAGGAATAGGGGCTGATGTGCTGAAAGTAGCTACCCAACAAGTGACGATACCGAGAACTGGCGGTGCAGAGAGCTTGAATGCAGGTGTATCGGCCGGCATTTTGTGCGCCTTGCTGGTAGGTGGACCCTCCACGTAATACCTATATAACTTCGAAAAACGGGAAGAAAAAGATTGTTCACCGTATGGTGCCATGAATGAAATGCACAAGGATTTTGGGCATAATGTATGGCCACAAAGGCCCGTTTGTTATTTGTGTGATTCTATGTTTTATGGCTTAGATGAGTTTCTGTTGTTGGGCAACCTGCTTCGGGGTTGTGTTTCTCTATGCTCTGTTTCCACAGTCTTCATCCAAGACTATATACTTTGCCAGCCCTTCGGGCTTGAGCGAGGCATGTCAATTATACTTCAACATGCAGCTTAGAGAAGTTTCTTATACCAAGAGGGATACAAAGTGGTAATACAAAGAAACACAAATTTTACGCCGAAATACAGACCATAGATGCATTTGTGTTGTTGCACAAACATTATATACAGTTATACAATACAACTATATAATAAACAAAAAAGGAGACCCCTGCGAGTCTCCTTTTCTATTATACAATATTTGCACGTATGCTATCTCAGCAGCGTCACGTTGCCTTTGTGTGTTTCCTTCTGCCCGTCTTTGAAGACAGCGTTAATGACAAAGACATATACACCTTCTGGCTGGGCTACACCATTGAATTTACCATCCCAACCACGACCATCGAGGGCATTGCCAGAGAATATCTGCTGACCCCAACGATTATAGACAGCAATATTGAATTCGACCAATCCACGGCTGAGTAACTGACGCGGGAAGAAGAAGTCGTTTACACCATCGCCATTGGGCGAGAATACGTTGGGCACATCCAGATAACAGTCTTTTACTACTATTATAGAATCGATAGTTTCGCAACCCTGCAACGATGCTTTTGCAATATACACACCGGGGGCTACTATCTTGATTGATGGTGTTTTTTCGCCTGTGCTCCAAGACCATGTTACATTGCCTCCGTATGCGTGTACACGTTGTGGCTTCAATTCGATAGCCTGACTACCTGCACAAATAGAAGTATCGGGACCGAGATCGAAACTGGCATATGGATAGATGCTCACCTGTGTAGACATTACGGTATCGCGGCAGTATTGGTAGTAGGCTGCTGCAGTAACGGTATAGGTACCAATAGCACCAAATGCATGATGTATGGGGTTTACATTTTGCATGCTATCATTTTCTCCGAAATACCATGTCAAACCGTTTCCACCTTCGCCTGTTTCGTTGGCAATGAAAGTTATGTATTTACCCACACAGGTAGCCTGATCGGTTATAGACAATTTTGGGTAAGGCATTTTCCATATTTTGGCCGATACCATAGCTCTGTCGCTGGTACAACCCTCAGCCGAGGTTTGTGTAACGTACCATACCTCTGTACCTCCCTTTGCAGTAGATGGTGTAGGCGTTGTGGTAACACCTGTACCACCCTCGGCACTTGTATACCATAGCAAGTTGGTACCAGATACATTGAATGGGCTGGCAACATCGAATTGACAATAATTGGTATCGGTAGCGGCTGGTGGCATTGGTGTTTGATTGACCGTTACAGTAACGGTTGTAGGTACTGTGCAACCATTAAGCGTTACGTTGACCGTATAGGTACCGGCAGACACCGTTTGCACATGTGCTATGTAAGGGTTCTGGTCTACCGATGAGAAGAAATTGGGGCCACTCCACTGGTATGATGTAGCACCATTGGACGAATGGCTTGTGAGGTAGAGTGTATCGCCGGAGCAAACTGGTGTATTGCTGCTGGCAGAAGGTATGGGCAGTATTCGGATTTCGACAGCAGTTGAAGAATAGTTGTAGCAATTGGCGCGGGATACTGTAACAGAATATACCCCGGCATTGGCAAGACTTGCCGGATATATGACAGGATTTTGAACGCCCGAAGTATAACCGCCAGGGCCTTCCCAATGCCATAATACACCGGGTGTGGAACTGGTGGCAAACAATTTGAGTGTATCGCCTACACAAACAAAACTATTACTGAAAACCCCGGTCAGGTCTGGTATGGCAGGGTCGGTAAGCAATACCGGACCAATAGTATTGTAGGGACAGGCAGCACCAACAATGGTAATGTTGGAATAGGTACCAGCACCAAGCGTGCCCAATGTTACCTGACCAAGTGCATTGGCGGTTAGTACACGTGTTTGTGGCACACCGTTGAGCAGGTAGGTAATAGTATAGGCCGTGTCTCGGACCATATTACCACCTATTACAATTGTACCATCTGTACCCAAACAAGTAGTGGGGTTGGTGGAGGTAATGACACTAATGATACGTGGTGCGGGATTGAGCAAGAAAGCAGTATTGGTATCGGTACAGCCCAATGCATCTACTATCATTACTGTATAGGAGCCGGTAGACAAACCCGTGGCCGTGGCGGTAGTTTGCGAGGGGGCGGTTGTCCACAGATATGAGTATGGTGGTGTACCCGATGTAGGCGTACAGGTAGCACTACCATCGGTATACCCATTACAGGTAGGGGTATCTACCGTAACGGTTGTGTTTACACCGGGTAAGACGGTAATATTGAAAACGTGTGTTTGTGTACAGGCTGAGGCATTGGTAACTGTAACCGTATAGGCTGTAGTGGTAGTGGGGCTTGCCACGGGATTGGGGCAAGATGTGCAACTGAGGCCTGTAGATGGTGCCCAACTGTAAGTAAGAGGTAGTGCTATATCGGTAGCATTGGGATTGAGAATGACACTACGACCAGAACAAATAGACGTATCATTGGTGGGGTGCAGTGCCATGTGTGCGGGTATAATGCGCGTGTACAGTGTATCGGGGCAACCAAAACCGGTATAAGGTGTTAATATAACCGCATAGGTAGTAGGCACAGGTGGATACGGGATGGTAATAGACTGTGTGGTACCGTACAGTATAGAAAAAGTAGCAGAGTCGTACCATGCATAAGACTCAAAGCCGGGAGGGGCGGTCATAGTTGGTGGAGTAAGTGTATCGCAGGTGTTGGTAGCTACTTCAAAAAGACCACAACTGAGGTCTATATAAGCATACCCATAGTGACCACCCAAAGAACAATCGGCAGTGGTAAATTCTACCCCTACAGTTGTGCCAGCCATACCAGAAAGATCTACCACACCAGTAGACCAAGGAAGATAACGTATGGTAGCAGCCCCGGTACCCACACTGATGAAACCCGGCAAGCCAGCACCAACTACATAAGAATAATCGGCACAGGGTATTGGAGCAAGTGTAGCAGAATCGAAGGCACGAACGAGAAAACGTGGCTGTTCATCTGCCGAGTGACCGGCATCTTGCAATACAGTAGCATATCTATAAACAAGGCTATAATTAGACATTCCTACCGGCACATGTACAAAGTAAGTGGCTCTTTCAGACTGTGCTCCGGTACCGCTGTTGCCCAACCTGAAGGCAAATGCACCACCACCCGGAGGCACAATGGGGAACCCCCCGACAGGGTCTGTAGCAGTACCCGCACACCCTACCAAGCCGGTAGTAGTGGTAAGTGTATGGCGACAAGCTACAGGTGGAATGGAACCAGAAGTAATGGATGGCACACCGCCGGGGCAACAGGTGCCGGTATAATAATTCCAATATGATAAATCTCCTAACTCGAAATCGATATTTGGAGGACAAATTACCTGTGCGGAAGATGGTAAAATGAAACCAACCGCTAATAAAATTGTACTGAGTAGATTTTTTATTTTCATGATTTTGGATGTTTGGGTGCCTGTTCCGTATATAGTTTCTCTGGTGTTTGTGAACAATTTCTTAAAAAATGACACTGGAAATTATGAATATGTTTCGAATTTGCATAATTTTTTTTTCAATTATTAACTAAAAATACAAGTGCGCAATTTTATTTAATACAATTGTTTTGGATTTGAATTGATAGGAGCAGGTAAGTAGTATCAAATCCGACATAACAGAGAAGTACTATGCATGAAGACGTGTGGCAGGCATAATAAGTTTGCACAATGTGTAGATTTTTTTTTGAGTTCACTATAAAATGTTAAAGGCCAGTACTTTCTATAAAGTACTGGCCTTTAACAATAGCCTGAATGCACCAAAAAAGTATCAGACCAACTCTATCACTGTTATTTCCGGCAATACGCCCAGCCTACCGGGGTAGCCCAAAAACCCAAAACCACGATTGACATAAAGGTGTTGTTCGCCCTCCTGATACAGGCCCGCCCATTCGTCATAAACATACTGCACGGGGCTCCATTTGAACCATTTACTATCTACACCAAACTGCATTCCGTGTGTGTGGCCACTCAGCATCAGTTGCACATCTTTATATTTTTCCAGCACCTCGGCCCGCCAGTGAGAAGGGTCGTGCGACAACAATATCTTGAAAGGGACATTTTTTTCTTCAAGCCCTGCATAGGCCGCCTGCATATCGCCATACTTTGGGAAGTTGGCTTTTGCACTCCAGTTTTCTATACCTATTAGTGCTATTTTGTCGTTGCCACGTTGTAGTACTATATGTTCGTTCATGAGCAAACGCCAACCTGCCTGTGTATGTTTTTGTTTCAGCCGTTCCAGATTGTCTTTTTTGGCATCAGCAGATGGCCATTGCACATAGTCGCCATAGTCGTGATTGCCCAATGTAGAATAGACCCCCATTGGTGCTTTTAGCCGGCTGTATATCTTCATAAATCGTTCATCTACCTCATCGGCTATATTGTTCACCAGGTCTCCGGTAAACAGTATGATGTCGGGGTTTTGGTGCAATACCCTTTCTATGCCCTGCTCTACGGCTCTGTGATCGTCGAAGCTGCCGGTATGTATGTCTGAAATCTGTACAATTTTCAGCCCTCGAAATGCGGGAGGAAGTTTGTCTATGGCCAGTCGCACTTTTCGCACCCGGTAGCGATACCGGTTGGCAATGCCGGCCGTAAAACCAACTACCGAAAGCCCCCCCACAAGCAATGCTGCCTGCCTGAGGAAGGCAGATCGGGGTATACCATTGTTTTGTACTGCACTATGGGCTGGGGCACTACCCACAGATGCTATGCCCCACGATATGAGCCTGCGAATATCGTCTGCAAACATGAACAATGCCACCAAAACCTTGCCTACCGTAAACCCAAGTGCCAAGGCTATATAGAGGTTGCGTACTGCCGGTGGCAGCGACACTGTACGCAGGAAAAAGAAACCAGCCCACGACAATATGGTAAGTGCCCAATAGAGTACCATGAGCGGGGTGCGCCAGCTTGGCAGTGCATTGCGCAGTGTGGTTCTTACAGCTATATAGCTGTAGTACTCTGCCAGAATAAGAACACCCAGAATAATAATAAAACGAAGTTTCATTGAAGAAAACGGGACATACCCGCCAGATTAAAAATGAAGGAACTCGTCGACTTGTGTTTGCAGCAGCGACGCAGTCTGCGGTTTGAGGATGGCACCATCTGGTGCTATCTCTTCTTTTATTTTAGATAACAATATCTTATTATACAAAACATTTACTTTCAGGTAATTGAGTATTGCCGTCATATGCTCTACCCCTCTCAGGTTGCCAGCCCGGCCATCTGAAAGACCGGTTAGAGCTGCCTTTTTGTTCCACCAGCATTTTTTGATGTCGCTATTGTCCATCATCATTTTCAGAACTCCGGGGAAACTGGCATTATATTCGGGCATCACAAAAATGAACTTTGTAGCAGGTATCAGGTATTGTTGCTCTAATGCTATCATTTCGGGGCCACGTTCCCAAATTGGTTTACCTTTCAGCAATAATAATTGCACCTCATTTCCCCGCACACTCAGTAGCTCGTAATAGATGGCTGCTACTCTTTCTGTCATACTGTCTGGCCGGTTGGTACCGGCTACAATCGTTATCACATCTTGCATGTACCCTATCTGTTTCACAAAGTCGGGTCAAAGGTGACAACATTTTATCACATTGCTCTATTTGCTCTTCTATTTTCACGCCACTTTATCATTATTGCAACATAAGCGAAATAAATAGGGGCCATCTTGTGTGACGGCCCCTAAAAACTATGTGTACGTACAAAAAGCGAAATTCTAATGCTCTATTACGTAAACGTCTTCGTTGTCTTGTTTCATTCTATATTGTTCGCGTGCGTATTTCTCCAATTGTTCAGGATTATTGACATGACCATATAAGTCTACCGTTAGCGATTTTGTCTCTACAGACATTTGTGCTATCTCTTTTTTCAGGTAGGCAATGTTGTCGTTCAGCGTGTTCAGTTCTTTTTCACGCTCCCGCAATGTCATCCAATCATTTTGGTCGAAATAGGCAATCCATGCAACAAAGCAAAAAGATGTAATAAAATATTTATTAGTTATTATTTTAGTTATTTTATTCATATCTTCAGTACTTTACCTTGTTATGGGCTACTAATATTATTACGACAATACACTGATAGCACAGTGGTTATTTACCAAATTTAAGCAATTTACCGGGATAAAAAGCAGTATCGCCCAGTTGCTCTTCAATACGCAATAACTGATTGTACTTGGCCATACGGTCGCTACGGCTTGCAGAGCCAGTTTTTATCTGGCCACAATTGAGTGCTACTGCAAGATCTGCAATGGTTGTATCTTCGGTTTCGCCGCTGCGGTGGCTCATAATGGTATTGTAGCGGTTCACCTGTGCCATGGTTACGGCATCTATGGTTTCGCTGAGGGTACCTATCTGGTTCACCTTTACCAACAGGCCGTTGGCTGTGCTTTCTTTAATACCTTTTTCCAGACGCTCTACATTGGTCACAAACAGGTCGTCGCCCACCAACTGTACTTTGTCGCCCAGAGCTTCTGTCAACTTTTTCCATCCTTTCCAATCGTCTTCGGCCATACCATCTTCTATACTTACTATGGGGTATTTTTTGCACCACTTCACCCAGTATTCTACCAGTTCGTCGCTGCTCATTTTTTTGCCATCGCTCTTGTGGAAGTGATATTTCTTTTCTTTTTCATTCCACAGTTCACTGTTGGCAGCGTCCATAGCTATAGCCACCTGCAGGCCGGGCTTGTAGCCAGCTTTTTCAATAGCTTTCAGAACGGTCTCTATGGCCTCTTCATTGCTTTGAATGTTGGGTGCAAACCCGCCTTCATCGCCCACGTTGGTGCTGTATCCTTTGTCTTTCAGTACTGTTTTCAGCGCATGAAAAATTTCAACTCCCCAACGCAAACCTTCGCTGAAGGTGGCTGCGCCTATAGGCATTACCATAAACTCCTGAAAGTCTATCTTGTTATCGGCATGGGCACCGCCGTTCAGTATGTTCATCATGGGCACGGGCAGTGTACGTGCATTGGCACCACCTATGTAACGATACAAAGACAGACCAGTAGTTTGTGCAGCAGCCCTTGCGGCAGCCATACTAACGGCCAATATAGCATTGGCACCCAATTTTGCTTTGTTGGGGGTACCATCTATATCCAGCATTATCTTATCTATACTGCGTTGGTCGGTCACTTCGGTACCATACAGTTCTTCGGCTATCACATCGTTTATGTTGCTTACTGCCTTCAGCACACCCTTGCCAAGGTATTTTTTCTTGTCGCCATCACGCAGTTCTACGGCTTCGTGCTTGCCGGTACTGGCACCGCTTGGCACTGCAGCGCGGCCTACAATGCCTTCGCTTGTGTGTACATCGGCCTCTACTGTGGGGTTGCCCCTGCTATCCAAAATCTGGCGGGCTACAATCTCTGTAATGAAACTCATGTGATGATCGTTTTTGTTAGTGGCTGCAAAATTACACCAGTACGGTCAATAAATTATATAATATCGAAACTTGCCGAATAGTAACCATGCCGGTGGGCATAATGCTATAACTTTAACCACAGATATGAACAGGGTGATTACACTTATTCTATTGTTCGCATCGCTGCCAGCGGCTGCGCAACGTGTAGTACCTTTTATAGCATGGTCTTGTGCCGATGTACACCGACCTGTGACAGACCACTCGGCAGACAATATTTACCTTGCTGAAAACGGCACTACGCTGATAATAAAATCTCATGGTGGCAGAACAACCATGCCCATAACCGGCCTGTGGGGATACAGGGGGCGCAACAGGGCACTTCATAGATTGGTAGATGGCGTAGACTATACAGTATGCATGGCAGATACCCTTACCCTATATATGCGCCGGGTGCATGCCGGCCGCATACGCAAAAAGCAATACTACTTTAGCGAGGGGGTATGTGGGCAACTGTACCCTCTTACCGAAGAAAACCTGAGCCGTGTGTACCTTGCCGCCAACCCACAGTTTGTAAGTGCTGTAAAAGACCAGTGGAAGTGGTACAGATACCTGAACAGTTATGACAGGGGTAGGCAAACATACCGGGTAATAGCCCTGTATAAAAAGACAATTTCCTGACACACACCCGCCTTCGTCAAGGTTTATAAGGGCTATATGCCTTACCTTTGCGGCGAAAGCAAGCAGCGTACAAACAACTGCGGTGGCATATGAAAAAGACACAGATAGTATTGCTGATAGTAATAATGGCAGCCATTGCCGGCCTCATCAGCATTTTTGGTGATTTTAGTTCTTATGAAACATTTGCTTCGGCATCGAAAGAACCGGGCAAGAGTTACTATATAATAGGCACTCTTGATACTTCAAAAGCAATGCAATATGACCCACGTGTAGATGCCAATCACTTTACCTTTTATGCCAATGATAAGGCTGGTAGCAACACAAAAGTGGTGTTTAACGGAGAAAAGCCGAGAGACATAGAAAAGTCGGAACAGATAGTGATGATGGGATATATGAAGGAGGGCACATTTCATTGTTCCCGCATACAGATGAAATGCCCGTCTAAGTACAAAAAAGACCAGATAGCTGTAGGAAAAGGATAGCCCCCCAATACGCACCTGAGATGTGATGATGTAGCGGCATATGTACTACGTGTAACAGACGAACTGAAAACAGACGAACAACAACATGAACAATACTCAATTTGTAGGAGAGCATTTGTGGCCCGGGCAACTGGGTCATTTTTTTGTAATCGTGTCTTTTGTGGCAGCATTGCTGAGTGCGTGGAGCTACTTTATGGCTGCCCGCGAAGAACAATTACCTACAGGTGGTAAGCGTTGGCTGGCAATGGGCAGGGTTGGTTTCGCTACTCATTCATTTTCGGTTGTGGCCATCTTTGGTGCGCTGTTCTACATCATCACCAACCATTTGTTTGAGTACCATTACGCATGGGAGCATTCATCTTTGGACATGCCGATGGAGTATTTGCTATCTTGTTTTTGGGAGGGGCAGCAGGGTAGCTTCATGTTGTGGACCTTTTGGCATGCGGTACTGGGGCTGATAGTGATGCGGACTGCGGGTGCCTACGAGTCGCGCACGATGGCGGTAATAAGTGTGGTGCAGGTAGCACTCACTACCATGATACTGGGGTTGTACCTTGGCGATAGCATTAAAATAGGGTCTACCCCATTTATGCTATCGCGCCATGCCATGCAGGAGGCACCCATATTTGCATCGCCCAACTATCTGGAAATGCTGACAGATGGCAATGGCCTGAACATATTGCTACAAAACTACTGGATGGTGATACACCCACCCATTCTGTTTTTGGGTTTTGCGCTTACACTTATTCCGTTTGCCTACTGCATTGCCGCCTTGTGGAAGGGCGACTACAAAGGATTTGTAAAACCCACGCTGGTATGGTCGTTGGCGGGTGGTGCCATACTGGGTTTGGGCATTATGATGGGTGGTGCGTGGGCCTATGAGTCGCTGAACTTTGGTGGTTACTGGGCGTGGGACCCTGTAGAAAACGCATCGCTGGTACCGTGGCTCACGCTGATAGCCGGTATGCATACCCTGCTGGTATACCGTAGCACCAACCGTGCATTTACGCTCACATTTGTATTGTTGCTGCTTACTCACCTGCTCATTTGGTATTCTACCTTCCTTACCCGTACCGGCATATTGGGCAAAACATCGGTACATGCATTTACCGGAGATGGTACTGCGCTCACCTATCATTTGCTGACGGTGATAGGTGTGCTGTTATTATGGTCGGTAGTACAATTGGTGGTGCGGTGGAAGCAACTGCCAAGGGTGCCTTCTGAAGAAGACATACTCTCCCGCGAGTTTTGGATGTTTGTAGGCTCGGTTATCCTATTCCTATCGTCTGTAGAAATAGCAATAACCACTTCTATACCTGTATGGGCACCATTAGCCAAATGGATTTCGGGCAAGGATTTTGCCCCACCTACCGACCCAATGGCCCACTACAATAATATACAAGTATGGGTGGCCATTATTATAGGTCTGCTGTCTGCTACTGTTTTGTATATGAAATACAAAAAGAGTGATAGCAAAACACTGGCAAAACGCCTGGGTATTGTTGCGTTAATATCGGGTGTGTTTACGGCGCTGATAGCTTGGGGGCAGGATATAACCACATGGCAGTATGTGCTCATGCTGTTTTCGGCCTGCTTTGGTATAGTAGCCAACATTGGCTATGGTGTGGCCGTGCAGAAAACCAAATTCAGCAAATTGGGTGCATCAGTATCGCACCTGGGCTTTGCGGCTATGCTACTGGGTATATTATTATCTTCTTACAACAAGCATGCTATATCATTAAATACCACTGGTATGCCTTTCGACTTCAAGAAGAGCACTACCGAAGAAAACATACGCGAGAACATGGAGAACGTTATCATGTTTCGTGGTATACCTGTAGCTATGGGCCAGTATATGGCCACCTATATTGGCGATAGCGAAGTACATAGCAAGGACAGGCGCATATACTACCGCGTGGCATTCGAGAAGCGTGACACGGTAACAAAAACCGTTACAGAGCGATTTATGCTGTACCCCGATGCTTTTATAAACCCCAAAGGCCAGCAGGGGCTCAGTGCCAATCCATCGACCAAGCACTATTGGAACCAGGACATATTTACCTACATCAACAGTGCTACGGACAAAACTAAAAGCGACACAGCAGGTTACAGGAAATATAATGTAGCCAAAACAGGCGATACGGTATTCCTATCTACAGGCTACATGGTATTTGGTGGATTTACCAACCAGATAAGTGACCCGAGGTATGAGGCCAAAGAGGGTGATTTGGCAGTGAAGGCACAACTGGCGGTGTATGATGCTGCCGGCCACAAAACAGACATTGCCCCTATATATGTGCTGCGCGACAGGCAATACATTATGCAGATAGACGACACAGTACAATCTATGGGTTTGTACACACGTTTTGCAGCCTTGCAGGTACATTCTAAAGATTCGGCATCGCTGGAGATACAAGTGAAACAAACCAACCCTATGGATGACTTCATAGTACTGAAGGCGTTGGTTTTCCCCTACATCAATGTGCTGTGGTTGGGGGTTATAGTTATGGTACTGGGTTTCTGCATCAGTATGGTGGCGGCCATAAAGGCAAAGGCTGCAAAGGACAAACGTAGTGGTGTAGCCGATGGCTATGCGATATCGCTGCAAGAGGCCGATGGTGAGCAGTAGGGCATGCGCATAATGGCTACATATGGCTCTCTTTCCCTGTATATGGGGTACTGATACAACTGTATAGTAGTTGATGGATTTTTACCGATAAAAGACAATCGTTTACCGAATATCAGCGGGCAGGCGGGTTACCTGTCCTAACTTTGCATTCGTTTTTCAATAACCACTAATGGCGCGGCCCAGAGATACCAACAAAGAAGATTTACCAAAAGTAAAAGTCACCAAAGAGTCCCTGCGGGAAGTTCTGTTGATTTTCAAATACCTGAAACCTTATCAGGGCCGCTTTATAGCGGGTCTTGTATTCATAGGCTTGTCCAGCGGTACAGTAATGGCATTTCCGTACCTGCTGAAACGACTGATAGACAGTGCGCATGGCGACCTGAAAGGGCCATTTGCGTATTCGCCGGGCACTACTGCCCTGTTGATGGTGGGCGTACTGGCCGTACAAATGATATTTTCGTTCCTGCGCATATATCTATTTACTTATGTAGGGGAAAATGCCGTTGCCGATATGCGGCAAGATGTGTACCGCAAGTTGATAACGATGCCTATGAATTTCTTTGGGCAGCACCGTGTAGGCGAACTATCGAGCAGAATAACGGCCGATGCCTCTCAGATACAAGACGCTATTACCGGCATGCTGGCCGAGTTCCTCAGGGGTATACTGACATTGGTGATAGGTATATGCCTTATCATGTTCATCAGCCCCAAAATGACAGGGCTCATGCTATCGGTAGTGCCCGTTATTGTAGTAATAGCACTTGTTTTTGGCCGGTCTATCAGAAGTATGTCGCGCAAGGCACAAGACCAATTGGCAGAGTCTAATACGGTGGTGCAAGAAACGTTGCAAGGCATCAGTAACGTAAAAGCCTTCTCGAACGAGTGGTATGAGGTGGCCCGTTTCAAAAAGAATATATCGGGCGTGGTGGACATGGCTGTGCGTAACAGCCTGTACCGTGGGCTTTTTGTTTCCTTTATGCTCTTTAGCGTATTTGGTGCTATAGTGCTGGTGGTGTGGTATGGTGCCGGGCTGATGCAGGCAGGCAAACTATCTTTTGGCGACTTGACAGCATTTGTAGTGTATACGGCCTTTGTGGGTGGCACTATGGCGGGATTTGCCGAGATATATAGCCAACTGCAAAAAACACTGGGTGCTACACAACGGGTGCGCGAGTTGCTGGCCGAGGATGAGGAAGATATAACAGTAGCGCAAAGCACCATAGACCCAGCCAACAAACTGCGTGGCAATGTTACCTTCCGCAATGTGCGTTTCAGCTACCCATCTCGCCGTGATATAACTGTGATAAAGGATTTGTCTTTGGAGGCTTTCACCGGGCAGCAGATAGCTATAGTAGGCCCCAGTGGTGCGGGCAAGAGTACCATTGTGTCGTTATTGCTTCGTTTCTTCGATCCGGAATCGGGCGATGTATTGTTTGATGGCAGGCAAGCATCATCTATACCACTGTCGCAACTGCGTGGGCAAATAGCCCTTGTGCCACAGGATATACTGCTGTTTGGTGGTACTATTTTCGAAAACATAGCCTACGGCCGCCCCGATGCTACGATGGAAGAAGTGGTAGCGGCTGCCAGCAAGGCAAACGCCCACGAATTTATATCTGCCTTTCCCGAAGGGTACCAGACAGTGGTGGGTGAGCGTGGCATGAAACTATCTGGCGGCCAGCGGCAGCGCATAGCCATAGCGCGCGCTATACTGAAGAACCCTGTAATACTGTTGCTGGACGAGGCTACGAGCTCGCTGGACTCGGAATCGGAAGCACAGGTACAGGATGCCCTGCAATACCTGATGAAGGGACGTACTTCGTTTGTTATAGCCCACAGGTTATCTACCATTCGCAGTGCCGACCAGATTATTGTGCTGGAAGACGGGCGTGTACGAGAGAGCGGCACCCATACCGAACTAATAAATATAGAAGACGGCCTATACCGCAACCTGAACAAGCTGCAAATGACAGAAAGCTAACGCATTAGCGAGAGAGTACTTTTGCATATCTTCTTACATCGGCATCAGGTAGTATAGGCATATGGTGGCAGATGTGGTCTGCAAGATTGCGTGCAAACCATGGTGCCAAAGAAAATCCCTTGCCACCAAAGCCATTAAGAATACCTATCTGTGGCTGTACCGGATGAAAGCCGGAAAATGGTTTCCGGTCGAAATTGGCAGGCCGCATGGCTACTATGTGGTTGGTAATGGTATAAGGAATTTTCAACCATTCATTCAACTGCGTTATGGTTTGCTGGTGGAATACCTCGGTAGGTTGGGCATCGGTTGCCTTCCAGTTGTGCGAGGCCCCCACCCAGAAAAGGTCATTGCGCCACGGCACTATAGCAATTCCATTTTTGTATATGTGTGTACGGGGCAGGTTGGGTATATGTGCAATTAGGGCTTCGCCTTTGTCTACAGACCATGGCAGGTTTCGGAACCATGGGTTTTCACCAGCCCTTTGTCCTTCGCAAAAAATGATGTGACTGAACCATTCGCCATTTACGTACAAACCATCATTATTTACAGCCACCTGTTCGTAACCAACCGTGCCTTGCCACAGGTTGTTGGTGGCCGCCAGTTGTTGCCGCCATGCGGTTGTTAGTGCCGCACCATCTACAAAAGCAGATGGCTGTATCTTTCCTATACCCCGTTGTATGTAAAAGTATTGTTGCCATGGCTCATCTGCACAATCTTGTATCCATCCGCTCAATTCGGCCTGTTTTTCTTTGAAAATGGCGGCTTCTTCGTGCGTGCGGTGAAAATCGAGAATGGTGGCTTCTGTAACTATGCCTATGCCCAATTCTTTTTCCAGTTGACGGTAGGTATCCATGGCCTCAGGCAGCAATTCATCTATCATCCATGTCTTTACCAGTCGTTTACCAGTAACAGGATTGATGAGCCCACCCGCCACACGGCTGGCGGCATTGGGGGCGTGGTCATCGGCAACAATAACATCTACACCATTTTTTATGAGACACCACGATAGCAGGGTACCGGCCAGCCCCTGCCCTACTATCAGCACCCGCAAGTTACCTACCATGTTATTTCCCCTTCAAAGACATGCGTTGCGGGGCCGCTCAATACTACATTCGTGGCCGATGTGGGCGTGTCTTTTGTAAAAGACACAGAAAGCATGCCACCGGGTGTGGCAACAGGTATAGTATAGGCACCTGTACCGGTGCCGGTACTGGCTATAGCCGCAGCTGTAACGCCGGTACCACAGCTCAGTGTTTCGTCTTCTACACCACGCTCGTATGTGCGTACCGATAACTGGCCATCCTTTACCATAGCAAAATTGACGTTGGTGCCACCGGGCGCATAGCGTGCATGGTGGCGTATGGTGCGTCCAAGACCCACAACATCTACCTCCTGCACCTCTTTTACCCACTGTACATGGTGTGGCGAGCCTGTGTTGAGTACGGTGTAGCCTTCCTCGGGTTTTATCTGTGGTACATGCTGCATATGCAGATGCACGGTACCATCAGCATCGAGTGTAGCATGGTGCGGGCCATCTATGGCTACAAAATGCGCCTTGTCTGTAAAGAGACCCAACCTATGCGCAAATGCGGCAATGCACCGGCCACCATTGCCACACATGCTGCTTTCATGGCCATCGGCATTATAGTACACCATCCTGAAGTCGTAGCCATCGGCATGTTCCAGCAACATCAACCCATCGGCACCAATACCAAAACGACGGTGACACAACTGTGCAATACGTTGCTGAGAAAGACTGTAAACCCCTTCCCGGTTATCAATCAATATAAAATCGTTACCTGTACCCTGATATTTGCTGAACTTCATGGTGCAACAAAGGTACGTCAGCCTTGCTATTTGCCCTCTATATACTTAGTGCTTCCTGTAGAACATGGCCTTGCGGGCAATCTTGGGCTTGCTGAAATATTTGGAGAGGAAGGCCTCGTATTCTATGATGCTGTTCATGAATTCATCCATGTTCTTGCGCAGTGGTGCGGCGGCTTCGTCTATCTTTTCATCTTTGCCGGCTATACTGCCCAGCATGCGGCGCACACGGCCTACCTTGTTTGTTACGCTATCCAGCATTCCCCGAATCTCGGCATCGGGGCGTGTGGGTGTAAACTGCTTGTTGTAGTAGTTGATGAAGGTATTGAGGTCTTTTACCGCAGCGTTATATTCGTTTATTGCATTGCTGTACACATCTGCCAGTGCATTGCGCCGCTCTACATTGGCATTGTTCTTCAGATAAGCGAGATAGTTGTATCCTACAGATGTTTTAATGCCGTTTTGTTCGGTTCGGCGGGCTTCTGTTTCCAGTTGCACTACATGGCTCATTTTGTCCCAAGCCTCAATAGAGTCGCGATAATAGAATACAGGCCTGCGCTTGTCGGCATCGGCATTATCGGCAAATTCCTGCGCCGATAAGGGATGCTCGGAAAGTTGCCACATTGGGTCGAACGGAAAATGTGTGCGCGCCAGTACCGAAGGCTGCGCCATAAAGTACTTTTCGTCTATATGGCGCACATATTTGTGCTTTTCGTTGATGTAGCCCGAGCCCCATGTAGGGTCTATGAGATAATACACATTATCTACCAGTACCACATTCCACCCATGTGGCAACTCGGCACTTTGGTTACTGCTTTTGGTGTAGCCCGACACTATCCAGGATTTGATGCCACACTTCTGACACAACTCATCGAAAACCGCTGCATAGTTTTCGCACACCCCCTTGTGCAGCAGCATTACCTTCTTTATTTTCTCTTCCTTTGTTTCTGTCATGTTCAGGGCATACATGTTCTCCACATCATACTCGAAGGTGGAAGCCGTCCAGATAAATGCAGCCCTCACCTTATCTTTTGGAGTGGTGAAGTGTGCATTTATCCAGTCGGCAACCCCTTGTGTGGTTGTTGCCTGTGCAGCAGGTATAGCAAGAGCTGTCTTATCGACATTGGTATACATACCGGCATTGGTTTGTGCCTGTATGGTACATGCAAAAAAAAGCGAACCCGCCAGAAACAGGGAAAACTTCATAGAGTGCTATTTAGAAGGAAAACAACTGATTAGATTAGCCTATGCTAAACAGTTCTACATCAAATATCAATGTACTGTTGGGGCCTATAACAGGGCTTGCCTGCCGTGTACCATATGCCAGATTGGGTGGTATGAAAAAACGCCACTTGCTGCCTGTACCCATCAATTGCAGGCCTTCAGTCCAGCCCTTTATCACCATGTTCAATGGGAATGAAGCTGTTTTACCACGGTTTACCGAGCTATCGAATACGGTACCATCTATAAGAGTGCCATGATAGTGGCAAGTAACTGTGCTGGTGGGGCCTGGCTTGGGGCCGTTACCTTCGGTAAGTATCTCGTATTGCAGGCCGCTGGGCAGCTCTACCACGCCGGGGCGGTTCTTGTTTGATGCCAGAAATTCTTGTCCGGCCTTCAGATTATCATTCTCTTTCTGCGATTTCAGCTGCATCAGCTTGTCCATCAGATTCATTGTAAAAACTATTTGCGGCAAAAGTAGGCAAAAAGCTACATGGGGCACGATTATACCCTGTATGGAATGCGTGGAATAGCTAATTTTACCCTCCAAAAAGCATCTACTTTGCAGGCCATTACCTATTATATAACGTTACCGTTCATTTACCTGCTTTCGTTATTGCCGTTTCCGGTGATGTACCTCTTGTCCGATTTTGTCTTTTTTATATTTTACCATGTAACCGGATATAGGAAGGATGTAGTCTTGCAAAACCTGAAACGCTCATTTCCGGACAAGAGCGAAAAAGAGATTAACGAAATAGCACGTGCCTTTTACAAGCACCTGTGCGATATGTTTTTGGAAACCTTCAAAACACTGACAATAAGCCGGGCAACCATACAGCGCAGGTGCAGTTTTTCGCCCGCAGCAAAAGAATTGTTCGACAAGCTGGCAAAAGAGCAAAAAAGCGTAATAATGGTAATGGGGCACTTTGGCAACTGGGAATGGGGAGGCAACACATTCAGTATATTGTGCCAGCAACAACTATATGTAATATACCACCCACTACGCAACCAACGCTTTGATGGATTGATGTACCGGATGCGCACCCGATTTGGCACCCGACTGATACCTATGAAAAACACCTTCAAAGAAATGCTGGCAAACCGCAATGCACTAACGGCTACAGCATTTATTGCCGACCAAACCCCGCAGCCTGATAATGCATTTTGGACAACATTTCTGAATCAGGAAACACCCGTTTTTTGGGGCACCGAGATAGTAGCCAAAAAACTGAACCGACCACTTGTATATGTAAGTATCATAAAAACGAAGAGGGGATACTATACAATGAATGCCGAAATGATGATTGAAAACCCGGCAGATACACCAGATGGCTACATTTCGGAAATGCATACCCGCAGGCTGGAAAAAGACATTATAGCTCACCCTGCCATATGGCTGTGGTCGCACAGGAGGTGGAAACACAAAAAACCAGATATAGTAAGAGGACCGGGTAAATAAAATGGCTATTCCGATTTTTGAGGAGTATCGGCATCGGTTTTGTGGAACCAAACAGGCGTTTCATCGTTCCAAGTACCGTTATAATTGACTGTTAACTCTTCCCCTGCTTCTATATCGCGAGCGGCCTGTACATACATTGTTTTTTCATCATACTCCATAAAGTATTCGCAGTTGGACTGGTAGGCATGATTGAACATGGGTATCAGCCCCAAGGCCATACAGCAAAGATTCTGCCCATCGGGTTGCCATTCGAAGATGTAGTGCTGTAGCAGCGTTTTATCTATATGCAGGCGTTCTTCGTGAGTCATAACAATAACCGGAGCCGACTCTACGATTGTTCCGGTAGCAATCGGCTTGCGGGTGAAGACCCCCCTACCTTTATCGGGGGTATCGGCAATGTAAATTTGTGGCTTGGGCATGAGTAGTACTTACCAATCAAAAATAAGTGAACCGGGCAAATAAATAGTATAGGGTTTGCGCCATAAATAGTATTTTTAGCGGTGTTTTTATATATTTACAACCCAAAGGCATTTTATATGAATCTGACCCGAAAGGCATATTTCATTGTTGCATTCTTCACAACTATCATATCATCGCAATCGTTTGCTCAGTATAAGCATCAGATTGACCCATTTTGGAGCAATTTTGGCAATGGAGGCAGACGCTACGAAATAGGCGGTGGGCTGGTTATGGCTTCGGGTGTAACAACAGGCGTAACTACAGTATTGGGAGCCGGCAACTATTATAGAGGAGACTCTACCCTAACCCGCAACATTTCCGGACAAGGGTTCGGTGGCTCTATAGGTTTGAATTTACCTTTCAGGGCTACTGGCCACATTAGTTGCTGGGCAGCAACCATACAACTGATGGGAAACATGGTAACATGGACAAAGCTGAACCAGACCATGAGTACAAGCGGAACATTTAGCGATGCATCTAAGAAACTGGAAGCCAGCATGTTGCAGATAGGTTTGCCTATTGGTATAGATTATAAGATAGGCAATGATGCGATACTGACGAAACGATTGCCATTTGGCGCATCGTTGGGTGCAGGTATATTTCCACAATTCAACATGACGAACCTACCAGCCATCAGTGGCTACACGGCACAGCAGGGCTACAGCATTTGGCCTTATGCCAAAGTAGACTTGTCGGCATTTACGGGGCTTTGCTGGAAGATTCGCATCATGTACACAATGGGCAATGTGAATCTGCTGGACGTGAACAGAAAACTGAGCGGATATAACGATGGCCCATTCAATATTGCATCAAACTCTCAGTTGATGGCATCACTTATCATTATGCCATTCTCGGGCAAATGGCGCGAGTTTGCATGGTATAATACTTACGACACGTACAATACACACGACCGCTTTAACTAACAAATACCGGAATAACTACACCGGAATAGTTACAATTTTTCCGGAGTTACTCCGTTAGATAATCAGCACCAAATAATAGTTTTTATTCGCCTTCGGGATGTATGTGCTTTGCACTACTTTTCTGAAGGCGAATGTTTTGTAAGTAACTTGCATCGGTGGTGGCATTTGTACTTTTTGAAGAGAGGCACCACCTGTTTTGATAATTGCCAGTATGCAGATTTCTCTGATATTGCCGTGTTTCAATCCACAACCCGACTGGGAGGATACCCTATGCGCGCAGTATGCATTGCTACAAAAAGAAATGCAGCAAGATATAGAACTGATATTGGTAATAGACGGCATGGCCAAAAAAGAAACCGATGCTGCCGTAAACCGCTTGAATAAACAGCTACCCGAACTGAAAACCATAAGATATGACACAAACAGAGGAAAAGGGTATGCCGTGCGCAAGGGTGTAGCAGCCGCAACGGGCGAGATAATATTGTATACCGATGTAGATTTTCCGTATACTACAGATAGCATCATGAAGCTGTACCGGGAAATTACTACCGCACAGACAGATATAGCTATAGGTATAAAAGACGAGGCATACTACCAGCATGTGCCTGTAGCCAGAAGAATGATATCGAAAGCATTACGGGGCTTAACAGGTGTACTGCTTTCGATGCCGGAAACAGATACACAATGTGGGCTGAAAGGATTCAGAAAGGAAGTGAAACCCCTGTTTCTGGCAACAAGGATAGACAGATACCTGTTTGATCTGGAATTTCTGTACATGGGTTACCAGACCAAACAACTAAAAATAGCCGCCATACCCGTGACCCTGAGGGACAATATCACATTCAGAAAAATGAACTATGGCATCCTGATGCCAGAAATGATGAACTTTGCGAAGCTTGTATTGCGGAGAAAAAAATGAACAACAGCCCCAACAAACTCTGGACGCTTACCGTAATACTCTGTGCTACAGTGCTATGCATTGCCGGATTCTCGTATATAGTAACGCATCCGTGGCATGTATTGCCAGACGTGGGTGGCGATGGTGCCAAAAACAATTTCACCTACCTGTACCATAGCCTGTATGGCAAGGGGTATTGGTTTACGGGTATGAACTACCCATATGGCGAACATATTGTATATACCGATGGTATGCCACTATTGTCGGTACTGTTTGCAAGCACAGGTAATGTGGATATAGCTACAGCACTGACAACGGCATGGTGGCTGGTGGGGCTCAGTTATGTTTTGTCGGCATTGTATCTGAGCAAAACACTGATGAAGTTCACCGGATCGCAATGGTTTTCATTAATATTTGGTATTTGCATCGCATTTATGTCACCACAGCTACTACGGCTAAAGGGGCATTATGCCATGTCGTTTGCCTGCATCATACCCATGTTATTTTATTGGGGGTACAAGTATAGAGAAACCGGACTGTATAAATACTGCATATATTCAGCCATTGTGGGCTTGCTGCATGCCTTTCTGCACCCCTACTTTGGGGGCTTGTTGCTGATATGGGCCGTATTTTATGGTATAGCCACATGGCTGTTGCCACCGGCAAGTGCCGTAACAAGTAAATTGAAACATGCCGGTGGCATGCTGGTAGCCGCAACAGTAGTGGCAGTAACCATGATGACTACTATGAAGCTGACAGACCCGGTTACCGACCGACCGGAAAACCCACACAATGCAGCAGAGACATTCACGAGTATTCCTCAAATCATCAGCTCGTATTATTCCCCTTTTTGGCGCATACCCAACGATAAATTCTGGATACCGGGCTGCTCGGACGGGGGCGAGGGCTTTACCTACCCCGGTGCAGTGCCTATAGGTATACTGCTGATTGTGGCGGGCTGTAGCGTATGGCTACTTACAAAAAAGAAAAAATATGTACTAACAGCAGAACAACGCTTTTGGGGTCTACTGGCCATAGGCGCACTATTCTTTAGCATGGGTATACCGTTTGTATGGGGCAGACATTCGCTTACCGAGCATATACCGGTGTTCCGTCAGTTCCGATCGTTGGGGCGATTTGCATGGATATTCTACTATGTAATAGCAGTAGTATCCTGTACCGTAATGTACCAATGGTTCGGGCAACTGATAGCCGAGGGCAAGAAGAAAATTGCATGGGGACTCATGACGCTGGCCATACTGATATGGGGTGCCGAAGTGCGCGGCTACATGAATTTTACAAGAGACGTAGCTGTACATGGTATGTATAACTATGACCTGTATCTTCAAAATCTGGAAGAAAACTGGTTATCTTTCATGAAGCGTAAGGCCATGCAACCAAGCGACTTTCAGGGCTTACTATTGCTACCCTACTTTCATGTAGGGTCTGAAAAAGTATGGATAAGCGAAGCTGGCTGGCGTAGCACACTGGGTTTCAGAGCGGCCCTGCTAACACATATACCACTTATCAATATCAACATGTCGCGCACATCATGGGGACAAAGTTTTAAGCAAAACAAAATAGCTGCCGGCCCATGGGTTCAAAAACCCTCGTTTGCCGACATGAAAAGCGACAAGCCAATATTGCTGATGCACTACCTGCAAGACTCGCTGCCTGCAGACCAGCAGTATTTGATAGCGCAAGCGGAATATGTAGACGAATTCTCGAATTGTAAGGTATATGTGCTGCAACCCGGCAAGCTGAAACTATATACCGACAGCCTGCAAAAGGTGGCAACTACTATAGCTGGCAGTATGCAACATACCGACACATGTGTGGGCAGTACCCTACCCTACACTGTAAGGCATTTTGAAAATGGCACTGGCAGGGGTGTTGCAGGTAAATGTACAAAGGGCCCTGAAAATGAGCAGCAACTGAAAATAACCACACTAAATCTGAATGATACACTTGCGGGAAGAAGTTACGAATTTTCGTGCTGGTTTTTGCTACGCACTACCGACTGGATGTCGCCTGAAGTACATCTGTACTTTAAAGACAATAGCGACAAAGTAATAGCAAAAAAGGTTGTGGAGACAAAACAAAGTGCCGATAGCTATGGTATGTGGTTGAGGGCGGCAGCGTATGTAACCATACCTAACCACAGCAAAAGCGTAGACTGTGTACTGGACGGCATAACGGGTAGTACCTACATGGCGATGGACGAATTGCTGCTGAGACCGACCGAAGGCACTGTTATCAGTAAATGGGACAATGGTATAATAATGGTGAACAACCATCATATAAGTGAGTGAGATGATGACGAGAGAACAAGTATACACATGGCTTGGCGAGGTGACCGACCCCGAAGTACCTGCGCTAACCATACTGGACCTGGGCATAGTACGCAATGTGCAGATAGAAGGAGCAGATAACCCAACTGTAACGGTAACAATAACCCCCACTTATAGCGGTTGCCCGGCTATGGATGTAATAGCATTAGGTGTGCGGATGGCACTGAGCAACCGTGGCATAGGGCAGGTGCATGTGGTGCAACAAATACACCCGGCATGGACAACAGACTGGATGACCGAAGAAGGCAAACGAAAACTGAAGGAGTATGGTATAGCCCCACCCAACCGAAAATCTTTTGAAGCACTGGACTTGTTTGAAACAGAGGAAATAAGCTGCCCAAGATGCAACAGCACCGAAACCGAAATGGTGAGCCGTTTTGGGCCTACATCTTGCAAGGCATTGTATAAGTGCCTGAGCTGCAAAGAACCATTTGAGCATTTTAAGTGCCATTAAACAACAGGTACATTTCCATTACTGCAAGGTATGGACTACATTTGCGCAAAATTTTTACTTTTATGTCGTTGATGATAGTAGGCACCATGGCGTTCGACGCTTTGGAAACGCCATTTGGAAAGGTAGACCGTATTATAGGTGGTTCTGCTACGTATGCTGCATGGGCGGCATCTTTCTTTACCCAACCCATATATCAGGTATCTATAGTAGGTGGCGATTTTCCAGAAGAGGAAATGAATGCACTGAAAGACCGTGGTGTGGCAATGGAAGGTGTGGAAATAGTGCCAGACGAGAAAAGTTTCTTCTGGAGTGGCCGCTACCATATGGATATGAATACCCGCGACTCGCTGGTGACCGACCTGAACGTACTGGCCCGTTTTGACCCCAAGCTGCCCGATAGCTACCAGAACTGCGACTATGTGATGCTGGGCAACCTGGCACCTGCCGTGCAAATGAGTGTGCTGGACCAACTGAAAGTGCGCCCCAAACTGGTGATAATGGACACCATGAACTTTTGGATGGACATAGCCATGGATGACCTGCGCAAGGTACTGACCCGTGTAGACCTACTGATGGTGAACGATAGCGAAGCACGCCAACTGAGTGGCGAATACTCGCTGGTGAAGGCTGCGAAGAAAATACAGGCAATGGGCCCCAAATACATCATCATTAAGAAGGGGGAACATGGTGCCTTGTTATTCTATAACGACCAAATATTCTCGGCACCGGCCTTGCCACTGGAAGATGTTTTTGACCCCACTGGTGCTGGCGATACATTTGCCGGAGGCTTCATAGGCTACCTGTCTCGTGTAAACGATATATCTTTTGAAACGATGAAGGCAGGTATCATAGCTGGCTCGGCCATGGCATCGTACTGCGTAGAGAAATTTGGACCGGTGCGCCTGAAAGAGATAAATGCCGACGATATTCGCGCCCGTGTGAATGAGTTTATCAGCTTGGCAAACTTTGAAATACGGGATTGATATTTAAAAATCCATCACACAAAATAAGCATACTGTAAGCCACAACGCCTGTTGTGGCTTACGTTTTTTAGTACGGGCCTGCAATTTGTACTGGCTAAGAAAAATTGAAATACCTGTACAAGACGTAAAATACGCGTTAATAACATCTTGTTTGCGGCCAAAAAGTATTATTTTGTTATCGCTTACTCTCCACATCTATACACATACAAAAACACAAGCACATGCATCATCACAATCATACATGGAATTTTGCCACAATTGGTGGTGTAAAACGCGTAAAAATAGAAACAGCAGCCGATTTGGTGCATTTGAAGGACTTGGACCCAAAGCTATGGACGGCACTAAGCTGCCCTATAGATGGGCTGGAAATAGACCCGAAAACACTGGAGCTGATAGATACAGACAAAGACCGGCAGATACATGTGCCGGAGATAATAGCAGCCGTAAACTGGATAGTAGCCGTACTGAAAGACCCCGGCACCATCATAAAACAGCAAAATGAGCTGACGCTGGATGCCATAAACGACAAAACGGATGAAGGTAAATTGCTGCTAGAGTCGGCAAAAGTGATATTGCGCACGCTGGATAAAGAAAGTGCTACAACCCTTACAGTGGAAGAAACAGGCGATACCGACAGAATATTTGCCAATACAAAATTCAATGGCGATGGCATCATATCGGACGATGATAGCAATGAGGAAACCAACAAACTGATTCGGGATATAATGACCCATGTGGGTTCCGTGCGCGACCGTGGCGGTAAGGATGGCATATCGGAAGGGTTGGCAAAAGATTTTTTTGAAGAATGCCAAAAGTATAGCGACTGGTGCCAACTACAGCAAGACCAACCCACAACCATACTACCGCTGGGCGATAATACCCCCGCAGCCTATACCAATTTTTTGGCCATTAAGGCTAAGGTAGACGACTACTTTATACGCTGCAGGCTGGCAGCTTTTGATGCACAGACAACACAGGTACTGAACCTACAGACTGCAAGGGTAGAAACGATTACCGCCCGAGATTTGTCGGCCGCTATGAGCGAAATAGCCACCTACCCACTGGCACGTATAGAGGCGGGTACTCCCCTACCCCTGCACACGGGCATAAACCCGGCATGGGAAGGGGCAATTCGCCAATTTCAGCAACTGACGGTATTGCCTTTGTTTGGCGCCAAGGCCCACATTACCGAAGCTGAATGGAATAGCCTTGCTGCTACATTTGCCCCATATGCTGCATGGCAGGCGGCAAAGGCAGGCGGCAAAGTAGAAGGATTGGGACTGGAACGGGTTCGCGCCATATTGGCCGGTACCGGCCGCAGCGAGATAGACGCACTGATAGCACAGGACAATGCCGTAGCACATGAAGCCAACAACATAATGATGGTGAACAAGCTGGCCCGCTATAACCGGGACCTGTACAAGCTGATACGCAACTTTGTTACCTTCTTCGACTTTTACACACCGGGCAGCAAGGCCATTTTTCAGGCGGGTACGTTGTATATAGACCAGCGTAGCTGCGACCTGTGTGTGCAGGTGAGCGATCTTGCAAGGCAGGCTGCCATGGCCCAGTTCAGCGGTATGTACCTGCTGTACTGCGAGTGCCGCAACAAGGCCAATGGCAACAAAATGAACATAGTGGCTGCCCTTACCAACGGCGATATAGACAACCTGGTGGTGGGCCGCAATGCCCTGTTCTACGACAGTAAGGGACAAGACTGGGATGCTACCATTGTGCGCATTGTAGAGAACCCCATCAGTATCAGGCAGGCATTTTTCTCGCCCTACCGCAAGGCTGCTGCGTTTATAGAGTCGAATATCAACAAAATGGCTTCTAACCAAAATGACAAGGTGATGGCCGACATGAACAAGGGCATTGAAGATGTGCCCGGCAAGGTGGCCGAAACCAAGGACAAAAAAGATACACCACCACCACCGCCGTTTGATGTAGCTAAGTTTGCCGGTATCTTCGCCGCCATAGGGCTGGCATTGGGGGCCATTGGCACCGCACTGGCATCGGTAGTGGGTGGCTTCCTGAAACTGCCGTGGTGGGAGATGCCACTGGCCATAGCCGGGTTGTTGCTCATTATATCGGGCCCGTCTATGATACTGGCTTATATGAAGCTGCGCAAACGCAATTTGGCACCGATACTGGATGCCAATGGCTGGGCAATCAATGCCGACGTGACCATCAATATTCAGTTTGGTAAAAACCTGACCCAACTGGCGCAATTGCCTGCGGGGGCACTGGTAAGCATCAACGACCCATTCAAAAAGAAAAAGGAACCCATACTGCCCATTATCTTCCTGATATCGGTACTGGCGGGTGTGGTTTTGTATCTGCTTATCAAGTTTCACGTAATAGGCTGGCCTTTTTGATAACCAGTAATTTATAACTGTATGCACCAGCCGCAGAGATGTGTTTTATAACAGAACATTATCATCTGCGGCTGGTGTGGTTATATACATTTGCCATAGGCATGTAGCCGTTATTGTCATGATTGTTTTTGACCATTTTCGCAAACGATACGAAGAAACAGACATTGTAGCCATAGACCACCTGCAACTGTTGCCGGGTGTGTACTGGCTGCGGGGCGAAAATGGTGCAGGAAAATCGACCCTGATGCGGTCTGTGGCCGGGTTGATACCCTATGAAGGCAGGGTGACGGTGGATGGTGTGGATATACGCAAGCAGCGCATGCAGTACACCAGCATAGTAAACTATGCCGAGGCGGAACCATTGTATCCGGGATTTCTCACCGGGAACGACCTCATATCTTTTGTGGCCGAAAGTAAAAGTGCCCCCGAAACACAAGCCAACGACCTGTGTGTAGCAATGGGGGTAGATGCCTACTGCGGCAACCGCATAAACACCTACAGCAGTGGTATGGCCAAGAAGCTATCGCTGGTACTGGGGCTGCTGGGCCAGCCCAAACTGGTGTTGCTGGATGAGCCCCTGATAACGCTGGACGTGCAGGCGGTAGCCATACTACAGGGCATCGTAACCCGGTATGCCACCAATGGGGTCTCGTTCATTATTTCCTCGCATCAGGAGTTGCAACCCGAGGGCATAACAGTACAACAACTATTCATCAGGAACCGAACTATAGAACCTGCATGAACGGCATTTTATCAAAGGCTATTGTAACTCAGTACTACCGCATCAATGCGGGCTTCTTCCTTGTGCTGTTGTTGCTACTATTCGGGCTGTTGCCAGCTAATGCCGTGGTGGACATGCACCGGTTTCTGATGATGCAGATAACCGCCGATGGGATGTTTCTGGCAGGTGCTGTGGTGCTGTGGTTTGCGTATGCAGGCAAGTGCCTGCTGTATTGCCACAGCGAGCTGCGCAACCCTGCCAATAGCTATCTGTACCATATGCAAGCCCTGCCGTGGTGGCGGCACTATAGCTTGTGGCTAACGGTACATGTGCAACTGATGATGCCCACATTGCTATATGGGGCGGTAACAGTGGCACTGGGCATGCACGCCCATCATTATGGGCTTGCCATACTATTTGCAATGGTGCAGATAGTGCTGCTAACAACCCCGGCCCTGCTATGTACCTATACCACCAACAATACATGGCGGCACCAACCGGTAAGGATGCCCACCCTGCTGCAGGGAATGCGTAAAAGACCTGTTACATTTCTGCTGCACTATGCCCTGCATATGCGCAAGGGTACTTTTATAGGGTTGAAGGCCCTATCGGTATTGCTGCTGCAAGGTATGGTGGCCGCCAATACCGATGACATCAATAAAGAATCGGTAGCGGTGCTGATGATGTTTCTCATATCGGCCCACGCACTGCTACCGGTATATTTTGTGCAGTTTGCGGCCATACGGTTGCGGTTTGTAAACAACCTGCCCATCAACAGGGCTCAATTATTGCTGACGGGCGTGTTTACGTTTGCGGTTATTTACCTACCCGAGTTTTTGTTCCTTTCGCTAAACGGGCGGCATGCCCTGCCTGCCGGTATGATAGCAGCCTTGTATGCGGTAGCTATTTCGCAAACCATGCTGTACAGTGCCCTGCTATACCTGCCCGGCATGACGGTAGACAGGTATACGCTGGTGGTATTGGGATTGTTTTTTGTAACACTGCTGTTTCTGGCCTCCTTCAATCTGTGGCTGCTGTGCATAGTAGAAAGTGTGGCTATGGTAGCCATATTCTACGCCCGGTACCGGCAGTACGAGTTGCCATAGTGTGCTTGCGCATCAGTACTTGCCCCGTATGCGGCTGA
Source organism: Chitinophagaceae bacterium (assembly GCA_021151685.1). GTDB lineage: Bacteria > Bacteroidota > Bacteroidia > Chitinophagales > Chitinophagaceae > Nemorincola. Next base: position 17,750 of record JAGKWS010000010.1, on the reverse strand, counting down.
GGGTCTCTTGAGTGATGCCCAGCCACGATGCTATGTAACCCAGTGGGGCACGTTGCACCAATTCGGGGTTGGTGTCTAAGAGCTGCTGGTACCGCTCGCGGGCAGTCTTGAACTGTATACCCTGAAAACGACTGTCGAGACGTATGTAATAGTTTTCGGTAATAAGGCGGCCCATACGTTCGGTTTCGGGGAAGCGGAGATAGAGTTGCTGCACATCGTGGTACGATAGCTGCACTACTACAGAGGGTTCTATGGCCACAATACTCTCGGCAGATGGTGTGCGGGTAACAAATGACAAAAAGCTGGAGGCAAACTGGCCGTCTATAGCCATCCATGTGGTTATTTCCTTATCGCCATCTATCCAGAAACCACGTACCAGTCCTGTCTCTACAAAGGTAATGTCGGTACAGCACTCGCCCGCCCGCAGCAGGTAGCGGCCCTTGTCTACAGTGCGCCTGCGGGTAATACCCTCTATATGCGCTTGCAATGTGGGGGATACATGAATGATGGTGGCCAAATATTGGGTAAATGTCATAGTTGCGTATGTGGGGAGCTAAAGTAGGGTTTATTGGGCATAGGTGGTAAAAGACTGTCTCTGCCGTGTCTCTCGAAGAGGACACGGCGGCAATCAGAGGTCTGAAACATATAGCTGTTCATATCAATGGATATTTGCCATACCAGTGTACTTCTATACTATCTTGGCAATGCATCACCTCATATACTCCTTGTTGCCCGGTTTCGTAGTATTGGGCAGAACAATGCACATAATCTCGCTCATGATTTACAAGCATCCACTTTTTACTTACCGGGTTTCCATGAATGTAAGAGATTTTCTGATTAATGAACTTGTAGGAGTGACACAACTTAGCATCAAAAGAAGATTCAAACACTTCTTGCAATTTCCCTCTTCGCTGGTCGGATATACTAACACCTCCTGTAAGTGTTGTCAACAATGCTGTTTTGTTTTGTTCTTTCAATCGGGCTACTATGTCGTATGCCATAAAACGTTTACCATTGCCTACTATGGTATTAATACTTTGCTTGGTGGGCACAAAGCCAACAAGTGTATGCACATGGTTGGGCATAATTACATAAGCAATGATGTGATGTCCTTTCTTTTTCAATACATCAAACCATTTGTAAACAAGGTTGTAGGAATTGGTGATATCGAAAAGTGGTAACCACTTGTATTTGGTAAACGTAAGGAAGTAGATACCGGGTTCATATATCAGAGGTTTCTCTACAGGCATTTGCTAAATGTATGAATTTGCATGCAACTCCGTAAATCTGGACAGCAATGAACTACATGGCGGCTACAGCACCCTGATTCCCGCCGAGTCCTCTGCGAGAGACTCGGCTAAGACAAAAACCCTATCCAAATATGCGACAAAATAATGCCATTGTCTTTGTACGAACGTACCAGACACCAGCAAGAAACAAAGGAAATACTCATGCGTAAGTGGAGACGCTGAGTGTACCATCCGGGGAATTTTATACTATTGACAACAATGTCAATTATCGAACTACTACAGAAAGATGACTATGCGAAGCATACAGTGCTGATATTGCGCTGCGCAATCTTATCTTAGGTGTGTGTATCAAGAAAATGCACTTCTCACATAATCTAATATGCTCAAAAGACTACCGAACCACACTCAACTGCTTTGCAAAGGGGGTACCGTTTACCATGCCTGAGACTACATATACCCCGCTTGATATGTGGGCTGGTAATGTAACCAATGAGCCGGGCAGGATAGATTGATAACAAACCTCACGCCCCAAACAATCGGTGATGCGGATGGGAATAAGGGCCTGCAAAGGGGAATTGATGGAGAAAGTGCCTTTGGTAGGATTGGGAGAGAGATGTATGAATTCCCCTACAGAGCCGTTAAGTTCATTAACATTGGTAACTGCTGTAACCTTACGAACGCTTTCCGATCCTCTATCGGCAATGTATAGATTGCCTGATGCATCGAATGTAAGCCCGGTAATAGTATTGAACCGGGCAGCGGTGGCAGGCCCACCATCGCCACTGTAACCAAGAGCACCCGTCCCCGCAACCGTAGATATTTTGCCTGAAGTATCTATTTTACGAACTCGCTTGTTATATGTATCGCCAAAATAAATGTTACCGGCATTGTCGGCCACAATACAAAGTGGCATAAAAACTTGCGCAGCCGAAGCCATTATGCCATCTCCATTGTAGCCTATGTCACCAGTACCAGCTATGGTAGAGATAGTATCATACCTATCTATCCTACGAATACGATTATTGGAATAATCAGATATATATACCACTCCATACTTGTCAACTAATACACCGTATGGGCTTTTTAATTTGGCGGCAGTAGCAGGGCCACCATCGCCACCAAAACCGGCTTCGCCAGTACCAGCAATGGTGGTAATAATACCCGAAGGGTCTACCCTACGTACTGTGTTGTTATTGTTCTCGGGAATATACAGGCTTCCCCCGGCATCAAAACAGATATAACCGGGGCCGGACAATTGCGCTGCTGTAGCCGGGCCACCATCGCCACTGTAGCCCCCGGTACCATTACCTGCATAGGTACTGATAATACCTGCCGGTGTTATCTTGCGAATGCGTGCATTCTGCACATCAGAAACATAGATGTTATTGTCAGCATCTACAGCAATACCAACAGGATACCGCAACTGAGCAGCCGTTGCCAAGCCACCATCGCCACTATAGCCAGCTACACCGGTACCAGCAATTGTAGTGATGATGCCCGATAGGTCTACCTTACGCACACGGTGCGAAATTTGCTCGACAATATACAGATTGCCCAAGCCATCGAATGCTATACCAGACGGGTAATTCAGTTGGCAGTCTAATGCCGGGCTACCATCGCCGGGGCCGGTAGTATTACCACCAGCTATGGTAGTAATTATCTGTGTATAGGTGGTGGTGCTGGCCAGTAACCATACAAAGAGGAGGAGGTATTTTTTAGTCATAAAGGAGTTACAATAATGGTGATACTATGGTAGACGTAGCAGTAAGCCGTTAGCTTGGGTAGATGTGAAAAAATAGTGCAAACAGGACGAGTGAATATATTGACGTGCACAGCACAAAGCAAAGCCGGATGTTCGGCCTGGCTCTATCTATCACAATTGTATTTCATATAGCTACATTTCTTTCTTTGCGGTGTCGTGGCAGTAAAAGGAACCCTGATTGAAGGCAGTATCCTGATAACAGATGCAACTGGTTGGCGAACGGAACAGCCACCCTGTTCAGTTGATTTTGCGCTAAAAATTCTGTCACCCACAATGCTGAAGCATGTAGGTGCAGATATAGCACATATTCGTTCGTCCAATGGCTGTACTGCTCGTATTCACTATGCAATACCTGTACATCCGGCGGCGGTTTATGGTGTGCCCACCGCAACCAGTCTTCCCGGCTATTGGTGGTAACGGAAGTACCACAACCTACCGCTACCCATAAGCACACGAGCAGGGGTAACCAACAATTTCGTTTCATTGATACTTGCATCGGCAATAATTGCCTGTACTAAAGTACCCATAAAACCAATAGCCGGCATTTGCCGGCTATTTAAATAAATTATATACAAATCATTTTAACTAACACTATCATGAAAAACAATACCATGCTGCTCCAGCTCGCGTAGTACCGGTTTGTATACCGATGCCATAACAGGCATGTGTACCCCCACCGGTGGGGTTACTTTTTTGCGCAGCATCAGCGAGGCCAGTATAGCCATAGGCATGCCTACAGTTTTGGCCATGGCAGAGTGTTCGCCCCCTTCGCCTTCTATTACCATAGAGCTGGTAAGGGTGAGCAGCTTGCCTTTGTGTTCATATTCTATTTCGTGCTGCATCACTACCATATCTTTATCGGTAGGGGTCATTTGCCATTTTTGCAACAAAAGGGTATGCATAATGTCGGCCGATGAAAGATGCCCACCCGGCAGTTGTTCGTTGGCAAATATGCCCAACCATGCCAGCATTTGTATCACCTTATCTGTCTCGCCTATACCCAGCCTGATGGCGGCTGCAGTACGGGCATCGGCACCGTTGGGCGAGCCTATTTTTTGCAGTAACCACTGTGCATACGTAAGGCCGGTAGTGTCGAAGTGGTCGTCCTGAGCGGTAAGCCCAAGGGTAACCACTGCATGCCACCCCTTGCAGAACGCAGGGTAACGCAATGTAGCCCTTACAAAGGTGTTGATACCGGGCACATCGTATATATCGAGATATTTTACCGAATCGCGGTTGGGGTACCATGCCAACTGACCCAATCCAGGTACTTTTATCTTTTTGCAGTTACCAAACATTTGTTCGTATGGCTGTTCTGCTATTTTCCCATTTTGCAGGTAGCGGGCACCACCAAGGCCGGCTGTAACTACATTGCGGGGATTCCATGAAAACTTGTAGTGCCATGGGTTGTCGTCGCTGGACGGGGCCACAAGCCCCCCACAGTACGACCGGAAGGCGGTTATTTTACCGGCCACCTTTTGCACGCTGTTTATTATCTGGCTGGCAGTCATATGGTCTATGCCGGGGTCCAGACCCATTTCGCACATAAACACAAGCCCGGCTTCGCGCACATCGGCATCCATGGCCTTCATTTCGTCCGAAATGTAGGATGATGTAATGAGATTCTTTTTAAGGGCCAAACAATCTTTGGCCAATAAAATGTGCAGTTGTGGCGGCATTAGCGACAAAACAATATCGGCCCTACGTACCAATGCACTACGTTGCTCATCGTTCGTAATGTCTATAGCAGCCACTTCGGCAGCCGGGTGTTTATTCACTTTACGTTCTATGGCTGCCTTGTCTCCATCGGCCACTATGATGTGCCATTTTCTTTTCTGCGCATTATCCAGCAAGTACTCTATGAGATACGTCGAAGATTTGCCTGCTCCGGCTACCAATATTGTCTGCATCATCGGCAATGAAGTGAAAAAAATTTGCGCAAAAATAGTGGTAATTGGTTAGTTATTTGATAGAAAAAAAATAGTTGTTTTTTACTGTAATACATAATCAAAAAGCTGCAAGGGTAATATGCGCCATTGGGGCAAGTTATATGGTACAGAAAACTGTCTACAATGTTAGCTACGTGCACGCCTGTGGCGGCGAATGTTAATAAAATGCGTAAAAATGAGCCCGGCAGAGGCTATATAGGCCATCCAATGCAGTGTATCTTCGAACACAACAGCTACGGCCAGGCACAGCAGAAAAAACCACAAAGCCACACGCACACCGCGCCCGGCAGCATGTGCCGAGGCATGCGCTACGGCTACCAGGCCTACTACAAGAAAAAGATAATCGAGCAGGTGCCACCATACGGGCAGCACATCGGCATGGCCGGCATGTACATGCGCTACACTGTCTCGCCACGAATACTTGAGTAGTACCAACAGCGGAATAACCAAACAATGCACCGCACAGATAACTGCACTGGCAATGCCCAACTTATCGGCAAGGGTAGTATACCGCGACGAGTGAAATACTGAGTGTAAACGTGACACAATGCAAAAGTAAGTAAAAAACACTAAACGCAACAATGTTGCATTTGCAATATATTTGCGGAGTGAATAGTGCTGAACAAATACGTGCGAGGGGACTGAAAGCGACACCGGTGAGGACGGGTGTGCTGGAGGCACTACAGCAAAGCGATGCCGCCATGACCACCCATGAGCTGGAAACACTGTTGGGGAAGGTAGACAGAATAACACTGTACCGTGTATTGAAAGACTTTTGCGAAAGCGGCCTGCTGCATAAAGTGACCGGGCCCGATGGTGTTACAAGATTTGCCGTATGCCACAACAGTTGCCACAGGCAGGCACATGCCGATGATCATGTACACTTTACCTGCACCAACTGCCAAAAAATGTATTGTCTCGCACACACTCACAACCCCGGGTTGCAACTGCCGCGTGGGTTTAGTATGACAACGGTGCAAATATTAGCAGAGGGTATTTGCCACCAATGCAACCAATAAAAAAAGCATGCAAGATATACCAGCATGCTTTCCAATCTATAATTACAACTACAAAAAAATCAGAGGTTATCTTTGGCAATTACCGACCAGTCGGCATTCCCCCACCCTTCTGCAATCAGCTTATCCATCACAGCAGCAGCAGCCGGTATTACTGTCAGGGGCCTGTTGGCTTTGTCGGCCTCTGCCATCATCAGCCCGGCATCTTTACGAGCCATGGCCAGCTCCCACGAGGGGCTGTCGTATACGCCCGATGCCATACGGCGTAACCTTGCAGGCAGTGCAGCACCGGGGTTCCACTCGTTGAACAGTGTTGTAATGTCGGACACGGGTGTGCCGGTAGATTTAGCCAACGACAACATATCTGATATGCCCGATGTGAAGGCTATGAGGAAGAGATTGCCAGCCAGCTTGATGGCAGCAGCACGGCCGGTTTCCTCGCCAAAGTCCAGTACTTTACCTGTCATTTTTTCTAATGCAGGCATCATATCGGCTACCACCTTTCTGTCGCCCGACACCAACATATAACCCGTACTCTCTAAAGAGTTGGGAGGCCCCATAAACACGGGCGCATGCAAATAGGTGAATCCTGCATCCTTCCAAAAAGCAGTTCTTTCCTTAGCCCCATCTACCGATGTAGTGGTATGATCTATAATTACGGTACCACTGGCCATACCAGGGCGTGCTGCCTGTAATACTTCGTTTACACTGTCATCGTCGCGCAGGGTCATGTGTATGCGCTGTGCCCCGGCAACAGCCTGTGCAGGGGTATCGTAAACCACTGCACCATATTGTGCCAGTTCTTCCGCCTTGGCGCGTGTGCGGTTCCACACATTTACCTGATGTCCTTTGGCCAGCAAAGCCCTTACAAAACCTTTACCAAGTAACCCGGTACCAAGATATGCAATCATGTATGTAGCTCAATTTTTTTGAAATGTAAAGATAGGTAGCTGTTGGCAAGATGACACAGGATAGAACTTATAGGGGTATTGACAATGAGACAAAGCCCACGCACAAAATGTAGTAGGAATTGTCTTAAAAAAAATTACTTTTGGCACACAAATACAGAAACAGAACCATGGCTGAAGCTATACGTATGCCGCTACTGAGCGACACGATGAAAGAAGGTATCATTGCCGAATGGCACAAAAAAGTGGGAGATACTGTAAAATCTGACGATATAATAGCAGAAGTAGAGACCGACAAAGCGACGATGGAAGTGATGCCTTATGTAGATGGTACACTTCTGTATATAGGCGTAGAGAAAGGCAAGGGCGTACCTGTAAATGGCATTATGGCCATTATTGGTAAACCGGGCGAAGATTTTCAGGCCATACTGGCACAGGAAAACGGTGGTAGCGCACCGGCGGTAGCAGCCACTGATGCAAATGCAAGCACAACGGCTACAGCAACGGCTGCCCCCGTAGCTACTGAAGAAGTGCCTGCCACCACTGGCGATGAGCGTGTAAAAGCATCGCCTCTGGCCAAAAAGCTGGCCGAAGAACGTGGCGTGGACATACAGGCTATAAAAGGCTCTGGCGATAATGGCCGCATCATAAAACGCGATGTAGATGGTTTTGTACCAGTGGCCACAGCACCTGTAGCCGCTGCCACACAGGCGCCTGCGCCTGCAAAAGCCGCTACAGCTATTGTACCGGCACACACCGGCGAAGAAGGCCATACCGACATACCACTGACACAAATGCGCAAGGTGATAGCACAACGCCTGTCGGAAAGCAAGTTCAGCGCACCACATTTCTACCTTAGCATGACGGTGACCATGGACAATGCCATGGAAGCCCGCAAGGCTATCAATAAGGTATCGCCAGAGAAAGTGTCGTTTAACGATATGGTGATAAAAGCATGTGCTATGGCACTGCGCAAACACCCGGCTGTAAACAGCTCGTGGATGGGCGACTTTATACGGCAGAACCACCACATACACATAGGTACTGCGGTAGCGGTAGATGAGGGATTGATAGTACCGGTAGTAAAATTTGCCGATCAGAAGGGACTGGCACAAATAGCAGTAGAGGCCGGCACACTGATAGACAAAGCACGCAATAAAAAAATACAACCACACGAGTTTACAGGTAACACTTTTACCATTTCTAACCTTGGCATGATGGATATAGACGAATTTACGGCCATCATCAACCCACCAGATGCCTGCATACTGGCAGTGGGCAAGATAACTGCTACACCAGTAGTAGAAAATGGACAAATAGTAGTGCGCAACCTGATGAAACTGACCCTGAGCTGCGACCACCGCGTGGTAGATGGTGCAGTTGGCTCAAGATTCCTGCAAACATTGAAGACGTATATGGAAAACCCCGTAACCATGCTGGTATAACCTGAAGAGTTACATTTTGGTGTACGCTGTTGTTAATATTTTGTCTTGTGCTGTAAGAGATAGCATTAATTCAATTGATTTAGTGCTATCTTTGCGGCGAAAGTCGTAAACAGTTTTACTATTTTTTATAAATTTCGATTCTGATGTTATTAATGAATGTTCTTCCGCAAATGCTGTTTGGTGGTTTCTCATCCAGCGAATTGATGATTTTGTTGCTGATAATAGTGGTGTTGTTTGGCGGAAAGAAGATACCAGAACTTGCAAGAGGTCTTGGTAAAGGCATCCGCGAATTCAACGATGCCAAAGATGGTATCAGAAACGAAATTGAAAACGGTATGAAAGACAAAGAAAAGATTCAGTCTTCCAATACCGGCAACAACGCATAACAATGCTGTTGGGTAGCAGAATGATAGCTACATAATACATACACATATTTTTTCACTTTTGCTTCCCATCTGATGGGTTGCATGCTTCACCGCCTCAAAAACGATAAAACATGCAATACAAGGTTCTTTTTTTGTCATTATGCACCCTCATCTGTGGTTCGGATGCTTATGTCCGTGCGCAGTCTGCGGTAGTGAAGACATCTGTAGGTAACCCTGCAAAAGATTCTGTTTCGCAGAAACATATTGGTCAGCCTGGCATGTTAGTCTCGGGCGACAAATCATTGTACGGACCAGTGCCACTGGCTGGTACCAAGTCGTACTTTGGCGATAAGAATGAATTTGTAAACGAATACACCAGAAAGTATCTGGAGGCGCATAACAAAACGCTCTTTCATGTGCAGAATGCCAGTGCCAAACCGTTTTCTGTTATAGACACGGTTCTGAGCCGCAAGCAGATGCCAAAGGAACTGAAGTATTTGGCTGTAATAGAGTCTGCACTGAATCATAAGGCAGTATCGCGCGCTGGTGCAGTAGGGCCATGGCAGTTGATGGAGTCTACTGCAAAAATGATGGGACTCACTGTTACCCGTCGTAACGACGACCGTACCGATTGGCAAAAATCTACCAATGCTGCTACCAAGTATCTGGAAATGCTGTATAGCGATCTGAATGACTGGTTGCTGGTAATAGCTGCATACAATAGTGGCCCAACACCGGTACAAAGAGCCATAGCACGCACAGGTAGCCGCAACTTTTGGGATATTAAAGAATTTCTTCCAAAAGAAACTCAAGGGCATGTACTGGCATTTATTGCCACGGCCAGCATTTTTGAGAACTTGGGTAAATTCATCAACTTAGGTAGTGTACCGCTCGATTTCAAGTTTGGTAAGGATGAAGAACCAGGACCCAAACCTGTAGCGGCAGGCACACCTGCCGTAGCAGTAGCCGCCACAACCGATGCGCCTGCTGGTGCTATGGCACCAGTTGCCGAAAAGAAGGTAACACAGTTTACAGAAGATGAACTGAAGAATATGACCATTGTACGCATCAAGCAGCCAATACACTTTGATGTAATGGGACAAGAGATAGGTGTAGACAAAAAATTGATGGCTCGATGGAATAGCGACTACCAACAATTTGAGCTAAAAAGCTACCCTACCCCTTTCTACAACTTGCGTTTACCAAAAGACAAACTGGATGCGTTTTTGGCCAAAAAAGATGCTATGACCACCAAGTCGGCAGCAGTATACCAGCAAACATCCAAGTAGTTAAAATACAAAAAACTGCCCTCTTTGTACTATGCATTGTGCAAAGGGGGCAGTTTCTCATTAAGATATACTATATTCAAATAGTTTGATATTGTTTCAGTAACTTTGCACACTTTTAATCAATTTCCTTTTATATATGAAGTTGTCGCAGTTTAAGTTTGACTTACCATTAAATCTCATAGCACAACACCCTGCTAAGAAACGTGACGAAAGCCGTTTGATGGTGATTCACCGCGATACCGGTAAGATAGAGCACAAAACCTTTAAAGACGTATTGGGCTACTTTCACGACAAAGACGTGATGATAGTAAACAATACCAAGGTATTCCCGGCCCGTTTATACGGCAGGAAAGAAAAAACCGGCGCGAAAATTGAGGTTTTTTTGCTGCGCGAACTGAACAAACCAAACCACTTGTGGGATGTAATAGTGGACCCTGCGCGTAAAATACGTGTAGGTAACAAGCTATACTTTGGCGACAATGACGAGCTGGTAGCAGAGGTGATAGACAATACCACCTCTCGTGGCCGTACCATTCGTTTCTTGTTCGATGGAAACGAGCAGGAGTTCAGAGGAATGCTGGACTTGCTGGGAGAAACGCCATTGCCCAAGTACATAAAGCGCAAACCCGAGGAAGAAGATAAGGAACGCTACCAAACAGTATATGCCAAGTATGAAGGTGCAGTAGCAGCCCCAACCGCTGGTATGCACTTCAGCCGCGAGCTCATAAAACGTTTGGAAATAGTAGGTGTAAAATTTGCCGAGGTAACATTGCATACCGGCTTGGGAACCTTCCGCCCCATAGAGGTTGAAGACCTGTCTAAACACAAGATGGATGCAGAATATTTTAAGGTAGACGACTATTCGGCCAATCTGGTAAACAGAGCTATTGTAGAGAAGCGCAACATATGCTCTATTGGCACTACTACCATGAGGGCGTTGGAAAGTTCTGTAACTGCTCAGGGACTGTTGAAGCCGGAAGAAGGCTGGACAAATATTTTTGTACACCCCCCTTACAACTTTTCTATTGCCAACTCGCTCATTACTAACTTTCATCTGCCCAAGACCAGCCTGATGATTATGGCTTGTGCCTTTGCCGGATATGACCTGATGATGACCGCCTACGAAACGGCTATCAAAGAAAAATATCGTTTCTTCAGCTACGGAGATGCCATGCTTGTATTATAAAAAACAATAAACAACATACCGAAATGGGAGCGGGGTCTGTAATGGTCCGCTCCCGTTTTTTGTAGCATACCTACCCCGTTTGCCAGCAATAGCGAAATGATGATAGCACCATCAGTAACTACCAGAGTTATTCACATTTGCCGGCTGATAAAGTAATTACAAGACAAAACCTGATACGCTGTATTTTGTATCAGGAAGAATGTAAAAATAAAGCATACTATGCTGCGCCAATATTTTTCATTTTTTCAAGGAATAAAATCTACGAATAGCAAGCTATTTAAAGACTTTTATGACGCAGAAACAAATGGAAAATAACAAGCAGAATTCTGTGCTTTATTGAGACATTCTTCCTTAGGTTTGCATTAGTTTCTGCCTACAACATTTCCTTTATGTCTATTGCGACAAACCCTCGCCGGTATGTCATCAGTTTTATCTTTATTGGTGTAGCAACCATTATGTTGCTGCGGCTATTCTTTTTGCAAAACTTTGAGCCACGCTACAAGGTACTGGCCAATGACATTGCCATATACAAAAAGGTAGTATACCCTCCAAGAGGTGTTATTGTTGACCGTAGGGGTAAAACGTTATTGTCTAACACCCCCATCTACGACCTGATGGTAACACCAAGAAATGTGCCCAAAACGCTGGACACTGCCGAACTGTGTGCCTCGCTGGATATAGACAAAGAAACATATGAAGAAATACTTGGGAAAATACTGGTGCGTAACCTTGATGTGCGGCAGAGCCCGTTTATGGAATTGCTGAACGAGGAGCAAACAGCCCGGTTTCAGGAGAATGCCTACAAGTTTCCGGGGTTCGAGCTGGTAGAGCGTAACATAAGGGTGTACGAAAAACCCATTGCTGGCCTGGTACTGGGCTATGTGGGCGAGGTGAGCCCCGAGATGCTGAAAAAGCCCCGCTACACCAGTTACCGGCAAGGCGACTATACGGGTTTGAGTGGGTTGGAACTACAGTATGAAGAAGTGCTGCGGGGACAACGTGGCGTACACTATCTGGAGCGCGATAAATTCAACCGGCCAAGAGACCCATATCGAAATGGCGAACTGGACAGTCAGGAAGTATCTGGCAGACGATTGGATTTGTATCTGGATATGGATCTTCAGGAGTATGCCGAAAAGCTGATGGCCGACAAGATAGGAAGTGTGGTAGCCATAGACCCGCAAACGGGCGGCATACTGGCCATGGTATCGAGCCCCACATTCGACCCCAACCTGCTACGGGGTAAGGAACGTGCCCGCAACTATTCGAATCTGTACCGGGAACCAACACGCCCACTATTCAACAGAGCTACGCAAGCCATGTACCCGCCCGGCTCTACCATCAAACCATTTACTGGCCTTGTAGCACTGAATGAGGGTGCTATAGGCCCCAACTGGGGCTACCCCTGTGGTGGTAGCTATGGAGGCTGTAACCGCCGCATAGCTTGCGAGCACCACGATGCCGGGCATGCAGCCAACTTCAGGGCAGCACTGGCCCACTCTTGCAACTCTTTCTTTTGCCATGCCTTCCGGCTTACTGTAGATAATAATAAATATAATAATGTAAAAAGTGGGCTACAGGTTTGGCACAACTATTACAACAACTTTGCCTATGGCCGGCAAACGGGTGTAGACATACCCTTTGAAGGGAAGGGTTTGGTGCCGGACAGCAATTTGTACAATAAAATGTACCGTGGCTCGTGGAACTCGTGTACCATATTGTTTGTAGGTATGGGGCAGGGCGAGCTACTGCTGACACCATTGCAAATGGCCAATGGTATGTGCATTATAGCCAACAAAGGTTATTACTACACCCCCCACTTTGTGCGCGCAATTGGCGGCAATGAAAAAGATACCCTGCTGAAAAAGTACCACGAAAAACATGTAGTGCTGAATATACCTGACGAAACATTTACAATAGTACAACAGGCAATGCAAGACGTGGTAGACCATGGTACTGCGGCAGGGGCAAGAATAGACAGCGTATCGGTATGTGCCAAAACGGGTACTGCCGAAAACAAAGCCGTAGTGAATGGCGAGGTGATAAAAATGCAGAACCACTCTATGTTTGTGGCATTTGCACCCAGAGAGAACCCTAAAATAGCCATTGCAGTAGCCATAGAAAACTCGGGCTATGGTGCCACATGGGCAGCACCTATTGCCAGTCTTGTAATGGAAAAGTACCTAAAAGACTCGGTATCGGCCAAGAGAAGGGCTGTGGAAGAGAAAATGATGAATGCCAAACTCATCAACAAATATGTATATACCATAGACTCTATGAACCGCCTGCGTGACCTGCGCATATACAATGCCAAAATGGAAAAGAAACGAAGGGCAGACAGTTTAGGGCACATCAAAGACTCTATCTTATACAGACGGTGGATAGACAAGAAACTGAATTATAACAACGGCAAAGCAAAGGGGAAATGAGCGAACTGAGGAAGACACTATTCAACCGGATAGATGGCAAGCTGCTGTTGCTGTATTTTGCACTGGTTACCATAGGTATTTTGGCTATATTTTCGGTAGAGCACCGGTCTACCGATACGCAACTGATAATGATGAATAAAAGCTATATGCGTCAGGTAATATGGCTGGGTTATTCGTTGTTTATAGGTTTGCTTATCATACTTACCGAGAGTAAATTCTTCTCGTCATTTGCCTTTCTCATATATACCGTTGGCATATTCATTCTTATTGTAACCATTTTTGCCGGGGTAGATGTAAAGGGATCGCGAAGCTGGCTGGGGGTTGGCAGCTTTCGCTTTCAGCCCGGCGAGGTAGCTAAAATATTTACCTCGCTGGCACTGGCTAAGTTCTTTTCGCTGAACGAAACCAATTTCAAGAAGCTCAAAGACAGGATGATAGCCGCTGGTATAGCACTTACCCCTGCTGTGCTGATACTATTGCAAAAAGAAACCGGACTGGCATTGGTGTATTTTTCCTTTTTTCTGGTCATGTTTCGCGAGGGGTTGCCCAGTGCCATACTCATCATAGGGTTTGCGGCCATTGCGCTGGTACTTACTACCCTGCTTATAGACAGGGTTACATTAGCTATACTCATAACAGGATTCTCTGTTTTGGTAGGCTTCATGATACGAACAACGCTGAGAAGAAGAATCTCGGCAAGGGTAATTTTGGTAAGTGCATGGTTGTTTTCCATACTGTTCTCTCAGGTGGCAGTGCCGTTTGCTTTCAAAAACGTACTGCAAAAACACCAGATAGAGCGTATATACTCTATGATAGGTATAGATGTGCCCGATGAATATAACAAAGCACTGGCACCGGGCGAGGAACGAAAAGAACATACAAACAGCTCGGAGTATAACGTACTGCAATCTAAGATAGCCATAGGTTCGGGCGGCCTTACAGGCAAGGGATATCTGAATGGTACCTCTACCAAAAATCAGTTTGTACCCGAACAAAATACCGACTTCATATTTTGCGCCATAGGCGAGCAATTTGGTTTTGCCGGCAGTGCCCTGCTCATAGCCCTCTATGTAACGCTGATGCTTCGCATTATTTACCTTGGCGAAAGGCAACGCTCGGTGTTTACCCGCGTATATGCCTATTGCGTAGCCTGTATATTGTTCTTCCACTTTGCGGTAAACATATCTATGACCATAGGGCTGGCACCGGTAATAGGCATTACCCTACCTTTCATTAGTTATGGGGGGTCATCGTTGTTATCTTTTAGCGTGCTCATTTTTATACTGGTAAGGCTGGATGCCGACAGACAAGTGATGATAAAGTAGCCCGTGGAATAGCAAACATAGAAATGACTATATAGCCATGGTGCAAAAGCCCCGGCAAGCCATTACTTTTGCACCATGGCTATAGTGCATCCGCTCTCTGAAGGCATATTTACAATAGGGCATGATAAAGAATTTGTACCCTTTGACCCTGAAATACACGAACTGAATGACCGCCCCATAGGCTCTTTGCTGGTAGAGATATTGCCATTTCTGGTAATTACAGACAGAGATGTAATGATACTGGATACCGGACTGGGCTTTAAGAACAGCAATGGACAACTGCAAATACACGACAACCTGCGTGCGCATGGCTACCAGCCCGAAGAAGTGACAAAGGTGCTGCTGTCGCACCTGCATAAAGACCATGCTGGCTGCCTTACCTACCATGCCGGTAACGGAATAGTAAAAACAACCTTCCCCAACGCACAATATTACATATACCGGCAAGAGGCCGATTTTGCCCTTGCCACCGGCTTACCCTCTTACCATCCCGAAGATATAGAACCACTACTATCTACCGGGCAAGTACACTGGATAGACGGCACTGCCGGCACTATAGATGGCTATATTCATTACGAACACTCTGGCGGGCATTGCCCATGGCATATTGTGTACCTGATAAATGACGGACAAGATAAAGTATTCTTTGGCGGCGACGAGGCACCGCAGCTAAAGCAAATGCGTATGAAATACGTAGCCAAGTACGACTATGATGGCAAACGCGCCCTTGCCCTGCGGGAAGACTATGCAGCCCGTGGCAAACAAGAAGGATGGCAGTTTCTTTTTTATCACGATGTAAAAACGCCTGTATCTGTATTGTAGAGCGCATTTATATAAATGAAAAAGGGAACCATCAGGCTCCCCTTTTCTATATATAGACTTGCCGTATGATGACACTGTATGCACCGGAATAGTAAAAAAACTGAGGCACATACATCCGGCAATGATTGCTTAGTGAGCTACTACCAGGCGCGATACACCAGATACACCTGCACAGGCTACACGTACTGTATATACACCATTAGGCAAAGAGCTGATGTCTATAGGTGCTTCGTTGTAGCCGATAGCCACCTTCCTAATCTCGTAGGCATATACTTCTCTGCCAGACATATCAGTTACCATGATAGACACATTACCAGCTTCAGAGGCATTAAAGCGCATTGTAGCCCTGTCTACAGCAGGATTGGGGAATATTGACAATGTAGTAACCAAGGGCTGCACATAACCTACAGATGTAGTAGCAGGCTTTTTGAAGTACTGAGCATCACTCAGATACAATGAACCAGAACCAGAAGTATCGTAGTTGAGCACCATCAATGAGTAGTGGAAACCCGGTGCATACCACGAGTAAGTTTCTGTCTGCGACTCTTGCACATAGGGCATACCCGGTATGGCAGCACTGTCTTTGCGAATGTTGATAGTATGTATACGAAGCGCATTGGTATACGTTCCGGTAGGCAATTTCAATGTACCCCAAGCGTCAGCTACAGATGTAGAGTGGGTAGTCATGTACAGGGTGACGCCAGACACAGGTATTGAAACAGCACCAGTATCGGAAAAAGTAGTACCCATTGTTATAGGGTATTTTGCATATACCATAGGGTTGGTGAATACCTTGGCCGCACCATCGGCATAGGCACCCAGTATGGTATAACCTGTTGCAGAGGTTACACCATAGGTATAATCGCGACCGTTGTGATACGCAATATTGCTACCGGGGAATGAGCTGCAATAAGGTGTAGCAGCGCAGTTGAAAAACGTTGTTGTGTCAGAATCGTTACGAACAACGGTCGTAAAATCCCACGTAACACCGGCACCCGAAGGCCCCTTCACCAGCCCATTGGTGTCTACCCAATATCCGTAGAAAACATCGCCTGCAACAGGGTTGTTGGTGGCGGCAGTAAGTGTGGGCTGTGCCAGGGTAGCCGATACAGTGGCGGCAGCAATCATGCTGAGTAAAGTGTGCTTTAACATATAGAATGTGTTTGTGCCGCTGATTATTCAAACGCTATGCCAGTAATTCCTAAAAGAAATACAGTTAACATTTTTTTAGACATTCACAAAAACAACAACATATAAATAGCATCTGCCATTACTCTCAACAAAACAAAAAAAGGCTGCCTTGCGGGCAGCCTTTAACATCAAAAATAACATTTTAATTGCCCAAATACGTCTTCAGCAACTGGCAACGGCTGGCAGTACGTAGCTTGGTAATAGCTTTGTCTTTTATCTGACGCACCCTTTCGCGGGTAAGCGAGAATTTTTCACCAATATCTTCCAAACTCATTGGGTTGGCAACACCAATACCAAAATAGAGTTTTATCACATCGCGCTGACGGTCGGTAAGCGTACTCAAAGAACGTTCTATCTCGCAACGTAGCGACTCGCCGTGGTATAGGTCGGCATCGGCAGAATCGGAATTGGGGTTTTCCAACACATCCAGTAGTGTATTGTCTTCGCTGTCTACAAAGGGCGCATCAACCGATACGTGACGTGCTGCCACACCCAAAGTAGTTTCAACCTCTTCGGTACCAATATCCAGCAGTTCTGCCAGTTCTTCGGTAGATGGTTCACGCTCGTACTCTTGTTCCAATTGCGAGTATGCCTTGCTAATTTTGTTACTGAGACCTACCTTATTGAGTGGCAGACGTACAATACGAGATTGCTCGGCCAAAGCCTGAAGGATAGACTGACGTATCCACCATACGGCATAAGAGATAAATTTGAAGCCACGGGTTTCGTCGAAACGCTGGGCAGCCTTTATAAGACCAAGGTTACCTTCATTAATCAAATCGCTGAGCGACAAGCCCTGATTCTGATATTGCT
>JAGKWS010000148.1 GCA_021151685.1 Chitinophagaceae bacterium | reverse complement strand
CCGCCACCACCACCCGAGCCAAGGCCAGTGTTTAACGTAAGTAAGGCCCCTGTTTCAGCCATTAGGCCTATGACCACAGGCAAACCTGTGGCCGCTACGGTACGCACCATAGGCGTGCAACCCTACAAACCTCTGATAGTAGAAGAACCTGCAGAAAAACCTGCACCGGTAGCCATAGACCGACTGAAGTTTGCCTCTACCAGCCGCATGGCCATAGGCAATGTGCGTACCGACAAAGCCACAGTACGTGTTGTACCCCCCTACAAACCATTGATTGTAGAAGAGCTGCCTACACTACCACCACCGGTAACCATAGCCAAACTACGCCCCACACCACCCAAAAGGGTAATGACCTTTATACTGCTGGAAAATGGATCGGTAATACAATACCGCAACAAGTTGCCGGGCTTACCACCGTTTAAGTACGATGTACCACCGCCACCACCACCTGCACCTGTAGCCAAAACAACTGCAACAAAACCCTCCACACCACCAGTGAAGGACGATAAAGCAGCCGAGTATACAATGGAAAAAGAAGATGCCGAAGAAACTACGGTAGAGGTGTACTTTACCAATGGGCATGGCAAATTCTTCCCCAATACACCACAGGTACTGCTGTTGGAGCCCAAGACCGATAAAATGATTAAGAGGTTCTACCGTACGGTAGATGCCGACGGCAACCCCGACCCTCGTACCGACATTACACCGGGTACCTACAAAATGGCGTTCTCTGAAAGCCGTGGTATGATAGTGAACAATGTGGTAATAGAGCCTAAGAAGAAGAACAAGATAATAGTAACCGTAAAGCGCGCCAGCCTTAGCTTTGAGTATGCAGGTAGCCTTACACGGCCTGTAAAGGAGTTTGAAGCGACAGTAATAGAACGCAACCGTGTAGAGGGTGGTGCTGTAGTGCGCCAGAAGTGTACCGAGCGTCTGGAATTTGAACCGGGTAACTACCATGTGGAGATAAATACCTTTCCGATGGACAGGCGCAATATAGACCTGGACTTTGATGAGCGTGTAATAACCATACCTCAGCCGGGTTTTGCCAAATTTATAGGTGAGGAAGGTATGGTGAGTGTGACCCTGTACCAGCGTTTGGGCGAGAAGTTCTTGTCGTTCTCTACCATCAGATTGGCCGACCCTGTAGCGCAACACTTGCAGATACAGCCGGGCGAATATCAGGCGCATTACCACAAGGGGCCCGGTGGCAGTGCAGGAAGCGAAAAAGTGGTAACCTTCTTCATAAAACCCACTGAAACCACCGAAGTGGTACTGAAATAAACACACTTATGGAAATAGTAGTAGTAGACCCACATACGGATCTGTACCAGCAGGTGTTCGACCTGAGAGAGGAGGTGCTGCGCAAACCACTGGGCATGTCGCTGCTGAACGAAGACCTGAGTCGCGACTATACTGACACAATTATGGCCGGCCTGCTGGACGGCAAAGTGGTTGCCTGCCTGATGCTACACCCCAAAAGTGCCGAGACCGTGCAACTGCGCCAAATGGCGGTGTACGACCATCTGCAAGGCCGCGGACTGGGCCGTGAGCTGGTAGCTGCGGCCGAAAGGCTGGCTACAGACAGAGGCTATACCAAAATGATACTACATGCCCGGCAGGTAGCACTGGGTTTCTACAAAAGCATGAACTATACGGTAGTTGGCGATGAATTTGCCGAGGTAGGCATACCACACTATGCTATGGAGAAGGTGCTGTAATACTTTGCGAAAATAACCTAAGTGAGTAAGCCAGCATATTGGGGATGCTGTTGCAGGTATTGCGTCACCAATGGGCAATACACCCGTATACGCAAACTGTGTGCAGCCGCATGTTGTAGCACATGGGCTATGAGGGCATCTGGTGCGGCTGTGTTTTGCAAAGCAGGTGGTACGGTTGTCTGCATTAGCAACATATCGCCCTTCAGCCAGCGGTAGGTGAGCGAGACTGTGCCGGCATCGGGCACCGATAGCTCGAAAGCGAAACCCCGTTTATTATTTACAATTGTGTATTGGTTGTGCTGGTGGGTAGTATGCATGGGGTAAAATTAATGCTTTCGCAGTGCAGCATTGATGTATATTGGCCTGCTTACGTGAAACGCCGATGCATATGATAGATTTCATTGGCTGCAGTGTAAGACCATACCGGCAACACGATATTGTTACATAAAAGTCTGTGTTACTTCTATCTCGCCTACTATGTGATTGTTGAAGGTATCCAGTTCTTCGGCAGGTATCCACAGTTCGTTGTGCATCGCTGCACCTACGTTTTGTACTTCAAACTGCGACAGATAGTTTTTCTTTACACTGAATCTGGTAACATAGCCCGAGCCGGATGTGGGTACATTCCAGTCGCGGGCAATCTGAATGGCATAGTCTTCGTTCATTACCGGGTAGAATATGGGTTGCTCGGGCAAGCGCGGCGGAAATCGTTTCCAACCCGATTGTTTGATGAGTTCCAACTCGGCAGGCCCAACAGGACGGTATAGTATTACGAGATCGTTTGAATGCATGGTAGGTGAGCTGTTTGTGAATAACGATTGCGATGGCAGCAACGGAATGCCCAAGTTACTTCTTCTTTTTAGTGACGGGTACTTGCGTTTTCGCGGTAGTGTCTGTGGCAGGTGGTTGCAACATATTCATCTCGGCTTGTAGTATCTTGCCTATATCGAAATATACGCCAGTAAGGCCACGGCTGTTTTCCTGCAAGGCCATATAGTCGCAGTGGCCCCGCATAGACTGCGAAGAATGTTTGAGCCCCAATACCCCCAATATGGCATACTCATCGGCCACGGTACCTACGTGCCACCCACTTTTAGCCGTTATTCCATCGCCTGTGGCCAGTATGGTGCCTACCAGCATTTCCAGCTTTTTGTCGTAGTACACCCGGGTTGGGTCGTGCAGCATGGTGCTGGTGGCGTAGAGGGCATATAGTGTATTCAGGTCTAATGGCTCTTTATCCAAATCATCGAGATAGAAACTCATTAGCTGTCGTCTGTCATTGTCGGTAAGTACCTGTTTTGCATTTATAGCCCGTATGGAGTCGATGTGTTCCGACTGGCTTCCGAAAGGATTGGCCATACCTTCCTGAAAGAACCTGCCGTAATAGAGCAAATGCACCTCGCGGGCGGTTAGTGTAGTATCGTTGCGCTTGAAACGCGCCAATAATTTGGGGTAGTAGCTGTTACTTGCCTTGTCGGTAGTGGCTTTCTCTATCAGCTCGTAATTGGGCGCGGCAAAGTTCTGACGATCCTGTGCATAGGCGTTTCTTGTAAACAGTATTAGTAGAAACACTATGGGTATGCGTAGTCTCATAAGCGTCGATTTAGTACGAATATAGTGTTTCTAAAAGTACCGGCGTTTGTGCAGTTGTACATGAGCCGGCTAACTTTTCTGTTTTTCACTTAGGTTCCCCAATGGCCAAACTCTTCTTCAAATGCCACTATGTTCTCTTGCGTTTTGCTGCGGTCGTACACGGCAAAGCACACCTCGTCAAAGCAACGGTGGTATTTACCCCCTTCTTTCAGGTAGTGTGCAAACCACTTTGCTATCTGTGCGGCATCGTTCTGAAAAACGCCGCAACCCCATGCACCCAGCAACAGCCTTTTGACATCGTAGTACACAAACAACGACAACAGCTTGTCCATACGCTGTAGCATTGTTTGTTCTACCAGTTCCATTTCTTCGGGCTTGTTGGTTTTTATGGCACCAACGTTTACCGCAGGGCTGGTGACTATAGACAACAGGTATGGCTGCTCCAGCAAATTGCCGTCATCATCCCGAAACATGACAACATTGGGGCTGTAAATCATATGGTGGGAATAGAGGTAGGTTTTTCTACTCTGGTTGTAACTGTACAATTCATAGTGCTTCATTTGCGTTGCATATAGCGAAGATGAGAGTGCCAGACTCTCTTCCTGTGCCAGTGCACCGTTCAGAAAGCCGCCTCCCGGGTTCTTTGCCGATGCAAAGTTGAGGCAACCAACAACACCGCTGGCAGCAACCATGCGGGTAGCGCAAGCCAATACCGTATCATTTTCAACCGAGATTCGGGTGGCAGCCTGCATACCCTGTATTTTCTGCGCTGCAGCAATCAGGATGGGCTCAAACTCATCGGCCCGGTGTAGTACAGCATTGTCAATGCCGTTTTGCAATGACTCTTTTATGTCTACCAGCTTATTGTTGCTATTGTAGCTACCTCTTTCCAGTATATGTAGTGTTTCTTTAGCCTTTTCGGTACGAGTCGTCTTCTTCATAGGGTCTTTTTATTGATGCAAAGGTAATAAGATTGCTCCAAGACCACTGTTTGGCGGCGGGGTGCCTGTAGCCGAATAAAAAACGGCTGCTTTTTTATAGGGAAGCAGCCGTGTATGGTATTGTTCAGGTAGTTCTATTTTTTGTTGTACCAATGGTAGGGGGTACGGGGTGTTTCTGGTGCAAACATGGTATTGTCATACACATCGTTGATGCGGATGTCGCTGTATCGTTCCATCTGGCGCATAACCCCGTCGCGGTAGAAGGTTACTATGGTTTCGCTAAGTCCCCTGCCGGTGTTTACGTGGCCCGAGAAATAGGCCTCGTCGCGGTGCCCATCTTCGAACTGTACCAGCTTCAGTACCCTGAAGTCGGTAGCATCTACCCACAATTGGTTGGTAGTTTCTTCTGTATTCAGTACGCCTATTACGTATACCTTACGGTCATTCAGCATGGCCGTGCAGCTACGCTCGGGGTTGTAGCCCATGGCTGCAAAACGGCGTGCAGCAGCATCGTAATTGGGCGCAAAGTACATGCCCCCAACCACAAATAGCAAATCGCCATCGTATGGCTTCTTACTCTTAGGCATCCATCTGTCAAAAGTGAATACAGAATCTCTTACAAATATCATGCAGTTGCCACTATCGGGCGAGCCTATGTCTATACGCATACGGTCTGGAAACTCTATGGTTTCGTGCCATGTTTCTATGGCCGTCAGCTTACCATCGGTATAGCGGTAGGTTTGCTGCGTAAAGCGTTCCGACTGTCGCCACTTGCCGTGGTAGCGGTCATACATTTGTTTCAGTACCGGTGTTTTGGCGGTGGCGGCTGCGCTTATGGCGCACAGCAGCAAGGCAGTGGCAATGCGTTTCATCATTTTTTTCCGTTTTTTATGGGTGTGCCTGGGGGCTCCACTTATCCAGCTGCTTCACACAGGCTGCCATGTCTTTGGGCAGCGGGGCTTCGGCAACCACATGTGTGCCATCCTCTTTATAAAATTCCAGTTTGTAGGCATGCAGTGCCAACCGGCTCAGTAACGGGCGTTCTTCCTCGTCCTTGTCCGACAGGCGGTATTTGCGCTTTATCTCAGACAGCTTGAATGGTTTACCATCGCCATACAGCTCATCGGCCACCAGCGGGTGCCCTATAGATTGCATGTGTACCCGTATCTGGTGGGTACGGCCCGTATGTATCTGAAACTGTACCAATGCATACAGGGGCCATTGTGCGGCCACCTTGTAGTCGGTTACAGCATGTTTGCCTTTGCGGGCCACTATCATCTTGCCATTATTGGCGGGGTGCTCGGCCAGAAAGTTTTCTATGCGGCCATCTTCGGGTACCACTACACCCTTTACCAAGCCGGCATAGTATTTATTCATATCGCGCTCCTGAAACAATATAGATAGGTAGCGGTGTGCAGTTTCGTTTTTGGCAAAACATATTACACCACTGGTATCGCGGTCCAGCCGGTGTACTACCCAAATCTTGCCACCTACCTGCTTCTCCAGTTCTTTGTTCATGGAGGTCAGCGATGCGTTGAACCTGTCTGGCACAACCAGCATACCAGCGGGTTTGTTGGCCACCAGCAGGTCGTTATCTTCGTATAGTATCTCTATTTTCATTTGTCTTGTTCGGTTTGCCATGCAGCCAGGCATTCATCTTCCTTTTGCCGCATCAGCTTTTGGTCGGCCTCTTTTTTGTCCAGAAAGCCACACAGGTGTAGGGCCCCATGAAAAATGACCCGGTGCAGCTCTTGCGGCACTGGCACCTTGAATTTGGTAGCGTTATCGGCCACACGGTCGGTACTGATGTATATCTCACCTTCCAGCACGGTTGCGCCTTCGCTCAGGTCAAAAGTAATAATATCTGTAAATGTATCGTGATTTAGGAACTGTTGGTTTATTTCCAGTAGCTTTTCGTCGGTACAGAAGATGTAGGTCAGGCGCACCTTTTTCACCTCGGGACGGTAGCGTGCTACCAATGAATCTAAGAAGGCCGATAGCTTTCTTTTGTTCTTCAGACCCGATTTTACTTCCAGCTCATGAAACTGTGCCGACATAGATAATAACCAATTTTACTGCAAATGTCGGTAAAACGGGCCGCAACACATAACATACCACCTGTATGGGAGGGGCAAATTATTCTTCTTCGTCGAAACCACTGGCTTCTACCCCCTTTACAATGCCATAAATAACGGGTGCCTGCCGGTAAATGCCCTTGTTGTAGCGGTTGCCCAATACTATTATGGTCATGTTCTCGCGTATGAGCCTGTAGAAACTGGTATTGTTGCCATGCCACCAGCCGTTGTGGTATATTACCTTGTTGCCATTGGGGTAGCACAGCATACGCCAGCCCAGCCCATAGTTTTTGATACCCGGTTTCTCGAAAGAACATGGTCCGTAAGACTGCTCTATCATCTCGTTGCTCAGCAGGGTGTTGTTGTACAGAGACTGGTCCCACCGAAACATGTCTTGCACGGTGCTATAGATGCCTTTGTCGCCGGTTACACCATCGGCAAACATATCGGGCTCTTTTATCCAGTTGGCTTTGTAGCTGATGGTAGCATTGCCGGGCAGGCCCTTCCATGGGTCGTACACAAAGGTATTGGTCATACCCAAGGGGCCAAAGATGTGCCGCTGCATAAAGTCGGCATAGCTCATATTGGTTACCACCTCTACAATACGCGCCAGCAAGGCAAAGTTGGTATTGCAATACTTGAACCGGCGGTCTGGGTTGGCCTCTATGCGCGGCTTGTGCTGCGCCATGAGGGTCACCATTTGCTGGTTGGTTATTGGGGTGCGCACGTCTTTTTGGTACGATGGTACCCACTTGGTATAATCTGGCAGGCCCGAACGGTGGTTCAGCAACATGCGCAGCGATATGCCACTGTATGGAAAGTCTTTGAGATAGTGCTGTACCGGATAGTCTATGTTGAGCATTTTGTGCTCGTGCAGGTACAGTATGGCAGCACCGGTAAATGTTTTGGATACCGATGCCAGTTGGCTGGATGAGTTGAAGGTAACAGGTACCTTCTTTTCTCTGTTGGCCAGACCGAAGTAACGCTCGTATATTATCTTGCCCTTGTGCGCTACCAATACCTGACCATTGAAGCCGGCACGTACCTGCGCGCGATAAAAATTATCGAGCTGGTCTATGAT
>JAGKWS010000147.1 GCA_021151685.1 Chitinophagaceae bacterium | reverse complement strand
TAATAGTACTGTCTATTTTTTTCGTTAATAGCCGTTTCAGGGAACATCGAAAATTAGTTCGTTTCCTTTTTAAAGGCTTGTTGGCTTTTAGAGATTATTCTTAAAATTGAGAGGGCCTTCTGGTTGGTTTTTTTGCGACATTTTACACTACTTTTTTTGGGGTAAATCTTTTCAATTGTTCTTTTGCATAATTTCTTTCTGTCTCAAGTGTGGTAAGGGTCGTATTTAAGTGATTAACAATATCATTATATTCTACAATTTTTATTAATGAATTTCCTTTTACATGATTTTTATGTAGAGATGGCCCATCGGGTGTATAGCTAAGAGCATAATCCAAAGCGGTTTCTGTGTGTCTGATAACAGAATTAATTGCTGCCGCATTAATGTTTTTTGGTATATATTGATGGCTAAATGTTTTTTCTAGGTGTAACTTCAGAGCAATATCATATTTATTCTCCTGAACTCTTTTTCGTTGCTCTTTTTTAAAATCTAAATCAGTATTTTTTCCACCAGTTGTGGTAGGGTGCGATCTATGCCATGCCTGTGGTAGCGGTACAGCTACTCTATATAACTGAGATTCACTTAAAACCCTCTTTTTCTCTACTCTCTGTGATGAGTCAGTCGGGGTGTGATCAACTTCCACATACGCTTTTGTATCAGCACTGCTATAGTTTCTAGGCTTGAACTCAATTAATTCCGATGCCTTATATCGGTATCTAAAGTGTGCGTAGCTACCTTCTGGATAATCCTTATAATTAATATCTTGGAATCCTTTTTCTCCATTCAATTTTCTTGAAAACTTACTAAGTTTACGTTTCCTAGCCTGTTTATGTCGTTCTTCAAGAAAAGCTCTATGTTGTTCTTTGCTTAAATCACTATGCGGCCTAAGTTGTCGAATTACTGTCTTGTCTCTTGTTTTCATTAACCCCATCATATCCACTCTCCCAATCGGCTCGTTCTCCACAAAAGCATATAGATTAAAACCATCTATTGTTCCGGCTGGGTCTGGTCGGGTCCATCGGCATAGCCAGGGTGCATAATAGCGGTAACCGTAACAGTACAATTGGGTGTTATTGTCTTTTTCCTGTGCACTATATTGGTATTCCTTGCTGTTTTCGTATTCGCTGTTCAGGGAATATACAGTGTCGCCAAAGGCATTGTACTCTTCGTAAGTAATAATGTTGGCTTCGGCATTGCTTTCCATTCCCACGCTGTCCAGGTGATTGCCATGTTGGTAGCGGTATATCAGTTCCTGCTGTCCGGTAGTAGTGTTTTTTAGCAAACGTCCTTTTTTGTCTGTGCTATATTGCACTACACAGTCGTGTTTTTGCACACCGCCAATGGTTATGCTATGGCGCGTGGCTGCGCCTGTAAAGCGGCGGCAGGTATAAGCTCCCAAATATATTTTGTCTTCCCGGCTTAGTTCCTTGCCGGCCGAGTCGTATCGCAAAGCTATTTTTCGTAGCCGAATACCCCCGCTGTAGACGTAGTATTCGGTATCGCTGGCACTGTTAATCCGTTCAACCAGAGTTACTGAGGCAATGTTGCCCTGTGTGTTCCAGCGCAATTTCTGTGACCCTGCGCCATGACTGTTGAGCATATAACCGGCAGCGTTGTAGTTAAGACTGTGTTCTTCCTTCCCAGAGCTGTAGCACCTTACACGATTGCTATAAGGTTCTATAGCATAGTTGCGGGTAAATTGCATGTCGCCAGTGCGCTGTTGTTGCAGCAGGTTGTTGCCCTTGTCGTATTGGTAATGGTCGGTATAGTTGCCAATTGCCTGCATGTTGCCTGCTGCAAATTTTTTCACCTGCAAGGCAGCATTACCTTTTTTACTGCCTGCACTTTCATTTTTTGACAACAGCACACGCCCACTGCTTTGCAGCAAACGGTATAATGCATCGTACCTGTAACGGTGTACCGGACGTACTTCGCTGTTATTATAAAATACCGTTGGAGCCGTTTCGTTGTTCATGGTGGTAATAAGACCTGTGGGGTCGTGCCAGTAGTTGAGCTTTTGTAAGTAGCTGCCCTTAGCCATGCAAACAATTTCTTTTAGTTCCAGCGTTTTTTCATCGTAGCGGTGTTGTGTGGTGGTGCCATTGCCATAACGGTAATGCGTCAATTGTCCATTTGCATCCAGTTGGCTATGACTGACTATGGTTTGTGCTTCCCCTTGCGTGCTGAGGGTTGATTGGATGCAATTCCCCATTTGGCCATACTGCCAGGCGGCCACGCTGTCATCGGGCAGGGTTTGCTGTATGGGCCTTAGCAAGGCATCGTAAATGGTAGCGGTAACAAAAACTTCTTCCTCCAGCGCATCGCTTTCCTTATCAAGCACTTCACTGCTCCAGTTCATTTCTGTTTTAAATTCTTTGCACAATTGCAGGCTGCTTTCTGGCAATGTGCCGTTAAAATTATAGCGGTCTGTCAAGTGTTTTCCGGCACTGTCGTACTGTTTCCACACTTTGCCAAGCAGGTTTTTAGCACGTGCATCTTCTGCCTGTTCGCCATAAATCGTTACCCCCATAATTTTGATTTCGGTACTTTCGGTTTCGCACACTATTTGTAGAAGGGGCCGCTGCAGCCGGTCGTAGATTATGCTGTGTTTGTTTCCGAGGGCATCCCAGCTTATTACTGCATTTCCATGCACATCAATCAATCCGAACGTAGTACCCGCATCGGCACTGCGTGTCCATGCAAAACCCGCAGCAATGGGATAACGGTGCTCAAAATTAAAGTGCTTATTGCCTGTATTTTGGTTTTTCTCATACAGTCGCGCATCGGCCTGTGTGAGTACACGCCCTTGAATATTGAAGCATTGCCACTGAACCAAAAGATCAGGGTCGCAAGCATCTATATCATCTCTCGTAAGTTTTTCCTTTCGCCAATCTATTTCCCCAACACTATTCATTTTGTTGCTGGATATGGCCAATATTTGCCTGCCTAATGCATCACTTACTAACGTATGTGGGGTATTGTAGAATGGAATTGATTTCTCGATCGCATCTTTCTCGTCTGGGATGGTTTCCCATTCGTTGGATTTATAGTATGGCGATTCCAGAACTGTATCGCTTTCATCATAAATCCTGCTTTCCCACGCATTAAGTATTTGAGTGGCTGTTACAAACCCTTTGGGTGTATACGTGCGAACTAAGCGTCCTAATGCGTCGTAAACGAAAGTTGACGGAGGTGGAAGTTGCGCTTGCTTCCCTTTATGCCAAACTTCGTTATCCAAGTATCGCCAGTCGTCTGTAAAAAAGCCAAGCCAGGAACGGGCTACATCTCCTTTTGCATTGTATTGCACTCTTCCAGAAGCCAGCCATTTATCATCACCGGCATATGACCGAGACTCTACAGTACGTCCAAATCCATCGTGGTAGGCGACAGATGTCTGTATGTCTTTTATTTCGTCTGATCTATATCTGGTACGCGTCAATGTCACTACACATGTCGGATGCCAGATCCCATTCTCCATGTATGCGAACCGATAATGAAAAAATGCACCAGCATGCTGCAGATATTTTCGCGGGTTGTTAATAACGTCTTCAACATCATCTACTCGTTGTTCATTGTACCTTGACAATGGCAAATCACCTTGCTCATGTCCTTCCTTTTCATATTCTGCGCTGGCTATTACCGTTCCCAATTCATCGGTTAGCACCTCCGATTTATTCCCATTTTCATCTATTAGTTGCCATGGGCCGAGTATGCGGTAGTCTATTTTGGCTATTTTCCGTAAGTAGATATGATCTGTGAGGTAAGATTTGCTATTGACTGCAAACATCAGATAGTCATCATAGTCTATTGATGATTGCGTAAACAAATGGGTGTCTTTGCCTACCCAGTCATAGCTAAGCCGCCTGAGAAGATAAAACTGGTCTTTACCGCAGTAATGACTTACGGCAGAACGAACCCACCAATATTGATTTTCATCACACCACTCATATCCGGCATTTCTACAATCCGCCTCCGAGATCTTGCCCTCTCCCAGCTGCTGCCGTTGAGAATTGTCAAATGCTATACTTTTACTATGGTGGTGCAAAAGAACGTGTGGGATATTATCATTTTCTCCAAGTGAGTCGCTTTGATCACTATTCCAGTAATACTCTTTTCCCCACGTTATGAGTCTGGCACTTGTTTCTTTCTCGCTCAAACTCATTTGATAGGGTAAAGGGTTATCAAGAGCAATATTTATGTTCACAAACAATTCTTTGTACGAATAGTATAAGCCAGTAATTGGTTTTTGCAAAACTGACACTTCAAAAGACTTGCTCTCAATATCTACCCCTATATATCTCGAAACTCCTTTTTCATACTGGTTACGTAATGTTGTTTCAGCCGACGTACAATAAACAAGTTCCTGCTCTGCTATCAGTGGGGTTCTACGAGGGTAAACAACTTCGACACTTCTAAGTACTTGATTAAATTCATCTATCTTCAGTGTTATCTGTTGGCGTACAATAGGATCATTAACACGCTTTTCATAGTCAAAATGCAGTGCTTCTCGCTGGTATTGCCGGTAAACGCCCTTATGCAGCAAGTTGTTTAATTCGTCCCTATATGGCTTCTGCATTTCTACAACTTCATGCTGAGCATAGTTCACTTCGAGTGGGCAGCGTCTGCCTTCATCTGTATCTTCATATACTTCTTCCCGAAGCAGTGTACCCGTCAATGTATATAATGCTTCCTCTCCCATTCGGCCCTGACTATCATAAGATAGGATTGGGGCATGGTTATCGCCGGCAAAAAACTCCATGCAAACAGATTGAGTAACGGGAATGCCTACCAGAAACCACTGTCTTGTAAGTAAAGGGGGTGGACAATGTGGATCTTCCGGGTTAATTGCCAAGTCAGAATGCTCAACATATCCAAATCCAGCGAATGAATGTTCCTTAGGGTTATAGTATCCATTCCTATAACGATATCTACTGGTGTATGCCGTATTACTTATGTAGTCGTATGATGTTATAGTATCAATAACCTGCACATGCGCACTGAGTCGGATAGACCAGGGCTTTCCAATAGACTCATCATGCAGGTAATCTCTCAGAGAACTCTTGTAGCATACCTTGGTAGTACTACCCATATTCTCATTTATGCTCTCAAGTAAGAAGGCCTTGTTGACCTTTTCGTTTCCATTATAGCCTACTTCACTATAATAGTGAGCAGCCTCACATTGACGGTCATTAAATGTATGAGGAGTATTTTTCGATAAAATTAAACATGTGCGCCCGTCACCCTTTACATCTGCAAACTGTATAGAATCAAAATTGGTGAATTGCAGATCGTTTCCGAATGAATAGAAGTTCTTTCCAGTAAATCGGCTACCAAGTAGATTAAAAAACACTTCAATTCCACCAGAATCTATCAACACAATATCCGCGCAACCATTTCCGTTGA
Organism: Chitinophagaceae bacterium; assembly: GCA_021151685.1. GTDB lineage: Bacteria > Bacteroidota > Bacteroidia > Chitinophagales > Chitinophagaceae > Nemorincola. The sequence continues at coordinate 2,144 of JAGKWS010000147.1, read as the reverse complement.
TATCCGCAAACATAAGACGTTGGCGCAAGTCGATTTGTCGTTCTTCAATTAGAAGATCTGGAATATCAAAAGAAATACACTTTCCAAAAGTCCCGTAACCTGTATTGGGCCAAACAGAAAGTTTCTTCTCTTCGAGTTTTACCCGATGCTGTAATCCATCACCGAATATGTCCACAAATCCGAAGTAAACATAAGGGCTAACATTTGCCAAATTGAACGCTTCAACCTTGTTGTGGTTTGGTATGATTTGAATAGCCCCAATACCTTCAAGACCAAAAGAAGGCATGAACTGAATTGTATCTGGTGTAATAACTACAGCATCAGCCCTATTGTTTCCACACATGCCTACCCATTCTGTTCGATAAGCCAAATTGTTAATCGATTGGGAGAAAAACGACCTAAATTCACCCCATTTATTGTCGGCTTTTTGTGGGTAGTAGCCGCTACTTTGCAAATTATCCCACTGAATTTGCAACAATCCATTACCATCAAGGCTAACAATATTCATCGGAATGACGGAGTTTGAAAACTGAGTGGGTGCAGAAAGCGACTGGGTTGAATGATCGAATTTGCCATCACCTTTACACCTGTTATAATTCACTGTCTCTGCATTCCTGTATAATATGCCAGATATTCCCTCTCGTTCTAAATCCACCAGATTCATTCGCTCAACAATAGATCTTTCGTGTTGATCTGTAATTGGATTAAAAATGAGATTCTGTTCATTTGGAAAACTGCTATACCCCAATTCCAAAGCAGGTAATGATTTAACTGTATAACAGTTGCGGTAAGGCGTGCCCTTTAGGCCGGAGTGAATTACTTTTTTTAGTCGGCTGCAACAATTAGCATCATTCAACGCATCATAGTAAATAAATGCAACTCTGTTGACGAAACAATCGGGGCCAGTCTTTTCGTCAGAGACAAAATTGTGCTGTATAAAAATATTCCTTATGAGATATTCAGTATTTATTAAAAAGCCTGCCCTATAATCAAATAGAGTATCTTTTCTCACTATAGGTTCACCAAAAATATCAGGCTCAAATGCGATATCAATGTCAGTTTCTTTGAATTTAATTTGCCCATAGTCAAACAAAATCGAATATGCAAAGTACGTATTCCCATCTAAGATGTAGTTGCCGTAACGAACTCGGGTTAGGTACTTATTGGTTCTGGTTCCCCAGTTTTCGTAGTCATAAATGACTTCATTGCCTGCTGCATCTATCTCTCTGGATACCAACCATCGAAAAATTTTGGCAGGGGAATCGGTATTGAAAATCCTGGCATTCTCAGTTTCCCCAAAAAATTGTACACTGTTATCATTATGGGTTATTTTCCAGTAAACGCTTTCAGGGCCTATTATTTTCTCAATTAATACGAATGCTTGCTGGTGTCTCTCAAGATATTGTGCTACTTCTCCCTCATACTTTTCTCCGGTTTTCAATACCAACTCTACATTGTCATTCCAAACAAAAACATCCGATTCGTCATATTTTGGTAATGCTCTACTGGTTCTAATAGATATAGATTGTTGTTGCAAACCAAAACCTATTCCAAGAATACCGTTTCCGGCCGAAGAGCTGTAATCGATACTTACTAACGGAGTAACTCCACGCGATTGAGGAATATCTAGCGGAATGTTTAAACTAAACGCTCCGGTAAACGCATCTCCCTGGAAATGCTCATCTAACCCCTTTATGGAACTTCCACCCTTCGGGAGTTCAAGTTTGGGTAAACTGACATTGTTCTCTATTCTATTTAGGTTCATGACTTAGCCCTTTATACAGCGTCACCGGATTGAACACTAAAGGAACTGCTATTTTCGAACTGGTTAATAGCTGAAATCAGCTATTTATATTTTTTTTCATGGTTTACCGATATTTTTCGGCCTTGTCTTTTGGTAAAAAAATGGACCACACTTGAACTAACTCTTCGCCATCAATTCTGGTTATGAACCACTAATAATCTTTAGGAATGGTCAATAACCCATTAAATCGCCAGCAGTTTTCTCCTGCTCACCAACAACTACCCATGAGTCGTCCATAAGTACTTCTGTCAAGTAAAAGGAGCAAATAACTTGGCAATTTCCTTTCTTGCAAGCTGCCAACTGCCATCATTTCATACTAATAGGAACATCTGTTAAGGAT
>JAGKWS010000146.1 GCA_021151685.1 Chitinophagaceae bacterium | reverse complement strand
TGTTACCTTTGTTTTCAAGACCCGCCATTAGCATGGCCACCCAGTGCGGTGGGTTGGGAGAATAATCTTTTATGTATTAATCACTTGTCTATCTCATAACAGCACATGCAGCCGCTTACCGGGTATACCGAAACACTACAATATCTTTACGAAAAACTGCCCATGTTCTCGCGCATTGGCAAGGCGGCACTTAAGCCCGACCTTACCAATACCATCAGGCTGTGTGGTGCATTGGGCAATCCGCATCTGTCATTCAAGTCGGTACACATAGCTGGCACCAATGGCAAGGGCAGTGTCAGCCATTCGCTGGCTGCCGTATTGCAGCAGGCAGGGTACAAAACAGGGTTGTATACATCGCCCCATCTTGTCGACTTTCGCGAGCGTATCCGCATCAACGGGGTTATGGTATCGCAGCAATGGGTTGTCGACTTTGTTAACCGTATCCGCCCACTGATAGACGAGATACAACCATCATTTTTCGAGATTACGGTGGCCATGGCATTCACTTTGTTTGCCGACGAAAAGGTAGATATAGCCATCATTGAAACGGGGCTCGGTGGTCGGCTCGATAGTACCAACATCATTACTCCTCTGTTATCTGTTATCACCAACATTAGTTTCGATCATAAAGACCTGCTGGGCGATACATTGGCGGCCATAGCCGCAGAAAAAGCAGGCATCATCAAACAGGGGGTGCCTACCGTTATTGGCGAGCAGCAGGAAGAGACAGAGCGTGTATTCTTCGAACATTCGGTGCAAAGGCAAAGCGTACTGCATTACGCACAGTCGCTGTGGGGTATGGTGCGGGTAGGGCAAGATGTGCATTACCAATACTACAAGGCTGTACATAATGGACGGTTACAGATGTACGACCTGCGCACCGACCTTATGGGCAACTACCAGCAGCACAATATAAAAACTATACTTACCGCTGTAGAGCTATTGGCCCATCAGGGTTTCAAAGTGTCTGTAGATATAGCCATACAAGCATTGGCCCATGTACGCCGTCTTACCGGGCTACGCGGCCGATGGGACATTTTGCAGGCATCGCCTCTTATTGTGGCCGATGTGGCTCACAATCCCGCAGGTGTTTCCGAAGTAATGGCTCAGTTTGGTAATCTTGGTACCGGGCACAGTCATATAGTACTTGGGTTTGTGCGCGATAAAGATGTAGCTGGCGCGCTGTCGTTATTGCCAGCCAATGCTACCTATTATTTTACCAATGCAGCCATAGAGCGGGCCATGCCTGCGGCTATGCTACACCAGGCTGCCCTTGCGGCTGGTTTGCAAGGTGATGCCTATGCCGATGTGGCTACTGCTGTTGCCGCAGCACGTGCCGCCATGCAACAAACCGATGTGTTGCTGATAACTGGCAGTTTCTTTATTGTAGGCGAGGCACTGCCACTATTTTCTACTGTAGCTACAATATAGTTGTTTTTGTATGCCTTTAGCTATGGCACAACCGGTACAATTTGTATAGGGTGGGGGCGTGGTATTTTACTGGCCCTTCATAATACATCATAGCATTGTTTTGGGTGGGGGACAGAATAAACGTGTTGTAAGAGAGCCCCAATGTCATAAAGTGACAAACATATCTGTAGTAGTAGGGGTTGGATATCGTTTTATGTTTCTTTTTTTGTATTTTTGCAGCCCCACTAATGGGTATCATAAACAAAAGTGAAACGGAAGGTAATTTTTTTGGAAAATATCTCAGATAGTTTTTGGAATAATAAAAATTACCTTACCTTTGCACTCCATTTTAATATTATTACTGACGTAAGCAATGCCTACAATACAGCAATTAGTACGCAAAGGCCGTGAGCAGATACGGACAAAATCAAAATCTCGTGCCCTGGATGCATGCCCACAGCGCCGCGGCGTATGTACCCGTGTGTACACTACAACGCCTAAGAAGCCAAACTCTGCGCTCCGCAAGGTTGCCAAAGTGCGTCTTACTAACAAAATCGAGGTGATCGCATATATACCTGGTGAAGGTCACAACCTTCAGGAACACTCTATTGTGTTGATACGCGGTGGTCGTGTGAAGGATCTTCCCGGTGTACGTTATCACATCGTTCGCGGTGCATTGGACACTGCTGGTGTAAAAGACCGTAAGCAGAGCCGTTCTAAGTACGGTACCAAGAAAGATAAAGGTAAAGGCGGCGCGGCAAAGCCAGCGGGTAAAAAATAATTATTAACTATACATAATAGCCAATCGTAGGATGAGAAAGGCACAAGCGAAAAAACTTCCGTTAGCCCCGGATCCCAAATTTAACGATAAGAACGTAACACGTTTTGTTAACTGTCTCATGTGGGGTGGCAACAAAACCGTTGTTTTGAGCGCGTTCTATGATGCTCTTGATAAAGTTGCGAAAATAACCAACGAAGACGGTTACGAAGTGTGGAAAAAAGCACTTACAAACGTTACTCCTGCTGTAGAAGTACGTAGCCGTAGAATTGGTGGTGCTACTTTCCAGATACCTTCTGAAGTGCGCCCTGATCGCAAAATATCACTTAGCATGAAGTGGCTCATTCGTTACTCTCGCGAGCGTAACGGTAAAACCATCGCCGACAAGCTGGCCAACGAAATCGTTGCAGCATCAAAAGGTGAAGGTGGTGCCTTCAAAAAGAAAGAAGATACGCATCGTATGGCCGAAGCCAACAAAGCGTTCTCTCACTTCAAGGTTTAATTGCTTATATCAACCGATATTCAAAATCCCTGCTTTTGGCGGGGATTTTGTTTTTGATTCCGCGGGTTGTTGGTGGTATTCTTTTCATCTTTGTTTACATTTGTTGCATGCGTCTGTTTAGCCCTTTGCTCGCTATTTTTTTGGCTTCATCGGTAACCGTCAATGCTCAGTCTCCATCGCCCGACAATGTATGGACGCTCCAGCATTGTGTACAATACGCATTGGAGCATAATATAGCAGTGCGTCAAGACTCGCTGAATGCCCGGCTGGCTCGCTATACACTTACACAGAGCCGGCTGTCGCAGTTGCCCACACTCAATGCCAGTGGATCCTATGGACGCAGTTTTGGTCGTTCCATCAATCCTACTACCAACCAGTTTGTAGAATCTACATACGACTTCCTGGGTCCATCAGCTTCGGCCAACCTCCTTGTTTTTGGCTGGATGCAGGTACGCAATACCATAGACCGTAACCGGTACAGCCTGCAAGCCGCACTTGCCGATCTCGATCAGCGACGCAACGATATATCACTGAACGTTGCCAACGCCTATCTGGCGGCATTGCTGGCCAAGGAACAAGTAGCCATCAGCAAAAATCAGGTGTCTTTGTCTGATGCACAATTGGCTCAAACGCGTGCATTTGCCGATGCCGGCAGACTGCCCGAGCTGAATGTGGCACAACTGGAGTCTCAGTTGGCTACCGATAGTGCCAACCTCATCAATGCTATTGCATCGTACAACTCTTCGCTGCTGGACCTCAAGACACTGCTGAATCTCGATTTTGCAGCCCCCATGGCTATACAGGCCCCTGTAGTAGGTACCGGCAACGATGTGGCTGCCGTACTTACCCCCGCCGAGGATGTATTTCAGGTGGCACGCGGGCGTTTTGGTGCGGTGTTGGGTAGTAAGATGCGGGTAAAGGCCGCACAACGTAGTGTGAACGTGGCTCGTGCCAATTTGTATCCGCAACTGAGCCTTGGATACCAGATAGGAACCAACTATGCCAGCAATTTTCAGAAGGTAGATGGCTATACCGATACCATAGTGCAAACCCCCAACTTTGTGAATATTGGTGGTGCACCGTTTTTTGTGAATCAGCCGGTGCAGATACCCAATATTATAAACACACCATTTGGCGACCAGCTGACCAACAACAAACGGCAGACGGTAATGCTAAGTGTGAATGTGCCGATATTCAATGGTTGGCAGTCTCAGTTTGGGGTGAAACAAGCGCGCATTAATTTGGCACAGGCCGAACTGGCCGAGTATAATGCCGAGCTGACACTGAGACAGAATGTGTACAAAGCACACAACGAAGCCATGAATGCATTGCAACGCTATAATGCAGCCAAACGGGCCGATGAGGCTGCACATCGTGCGCTTGATTTTGCGAAAAAACGATACGATTTGGGGCTTACCAGTACGGTAGACCTGCTGGTGACGCAGAATTCGGCTTTTGCGGCAGCGGCCAATTTGGTAAGTGCCCGTTATCAGCTTATCTTCAGATTGCGGGTAATAGACTATTATCTGGGTAAAGAGCTAAAATTGTAACACAATGGATGAATTTAGAGCGGTATTACTGAATGCAACCCGCACTGCCGGCGACATCATTCAAAGTTACTTCAATGGCATCTTTCGTATAGACCATAAGGAAGGCATCAATAATCTGGTGACTGAGGTAGACCGGTTGGCCGAAGAAAAAATTGTTGCGATAATAAAACATGCCTACCCCGGCCACAGTATACTGGGCGAGGAAGGCGGCGAACACCTTACCGATGGTGCCGAGTATATGTGGGTAATAGACCCTATAGATGGTACTGTAAACTTTGCCCACGGTATACCGCTATGCTGTGTAAGCATTGGCTTGCTGCACCGTGGTAGTGTGGTAATGGGTGCAGTATATAACCCTATGATGAATGAGATGTTCTTTGCCGAAAAAGGGAAAGGGGCAACACTGAATGACCAGCCAATACGTGTATCGCGCAAGGCTGATTTCAAGACCGCATTCCTTGTTACCGGTTTCCCATACAAATGGCCCGAAAATTCCTTAGAGCATCCGGTAAAGGTATTCGAGCGGATGGTACTGCAGGGATTGCCCATACGCAGGTTGGGCTCGGCGGCTATAGACCTTTGTTGGGTAGCCTGTGGCCGTTTTGATGGTTTTTGGGAGTATAACCTGAGTGCGTGGGACGTGGCTGCCGGTTACCTTATAGTGCTGGAAGCAGGTGGCACCATTACCGACTTTGATGGCCGTATAGGCAATGTTTTCGATAAGCAGACACTGGCTACCAATGGCCTGATACATAACGACATACTGCGTGTTATACGCCAGAGTGGCGATTAGTGTGTGTTCAAGATTTATTCAATTGCACTTTCCGGCATGGGTAGTACTTTTGCCGCTATACATCTTTTTTATGTGGGAGAAGTTGAAGGCTTTGGCACTACGGCCACAAACATTGCTAATTGTGTTTCTGCTGGCAGCTATTGGGGCTTCTGTTCAAAATATTTTGCTCGGTACGCATCCATTTATTATGCCGGGACCGGGTACTTTTCCCGAGGATATTATGAATAAACCCGAGCTGATGATTCAGTTCGAGGGAAAGTTCCTTACCGAGTATAACAACTATAAAATCTTCAAACAGTCATATTTCAACCTGATATATGGTAATAATCTGTATGGACTGTACCCTGATTATCATTGGGATTTCTATAAATACAGCCCCACTTTCGCCTTGTTAATGGGTGCTATGGCCTACCTGCCCGATGTCTTGGGGTTGTCCATCTGGAACATTCTTAATGCGGTTACCTTGTTTTTGGCCATACGTATGTTGCCACTTACTACCCGCACGCAGTGTTTGTTGCTATGGTTTGTGTCTCAGGAGTTGCTTACCTGCCTGCAAAACAACCAGAGTAATGGCCTGATGGCCGGGCTGATGATAGCGGCATGGGCATGTATGCATCGCGGCAAGGCAGTGTGGGCTACTTTATGGATAGTGTTGGCGGCCTACATCAAGGTATACAGTGTCATCGCATTTTGCATGGTGTTGTTCTATCCGGGGCGTATGAGGTTCATTTTGTGGGCCATCTTTTGGACGTTGTTGTTGGCGGCATTGCCATTGGTGGTTACATCGCCACAAACACTCTTATGGCAGTACCAAAACTGGAAAGACCTGATAGCGGCCGATGCCGTTGCCGCCACCGGCATGTCGGTAGCGGGCTGGCTGGAGACATGGTTTGGTATCACCAATGTAAAGTCGGCAGTGAGTCTGATAGGTATACTACTGTTTCTGGTGCAGTTGGTACGATACAAGGTTTATACAAACGATGTGTACCGTCTCCTCATCATTGCGTCGTTGCTGGTATGGGTAGTTATCTTCAATCACAAGGCCGAGTCTCCTACGTTTGTCATAGCCGTGGCAGGTGTAGGCATCTGGTATTACATACAGCCGCGCGCTACATGGCGTTTGGTAGTATTGTTGCTGGTGCTGTTCTTCACCTGCTTTGGCACTACCGATCTGTTTCCTCCCTATGTACGCCAACATTTCATTTACCCATACACCATCAAGGTAGTGCCATGTATAGTGGCATGGTGTGCCATATTCATAGATATCTTCCGCCTGCAGCCGGGTGATACCGGGCGCATGGTGCTGGAACCAACACCAGAAGCCTAAACCAAAAAAAGATATGAAAATCTTGAAAATAGCAGGTATTGTTATTGGGGTTGTGCTCCTCATTCTTGTGCTTGTGGCTGCTTTTGCATGGTACAAGGCCCGGCATGTGCGCGATACGCACGATCTTAAAGAACGCATCAATAAGCTCTGCTACAAGCATATTTCAGGTGGCCAGTCGGTGGGGCTGTTTATTGGGGTCATCAAGGGCGATGAGGTGATGATGCAGGGATATGGTTCGGTATCGCGGCTATCGGCGCAGCAGCCCGATAGTAGTACCGTGTTCGAGATTGGCTCGGTATCGAAGGTGTATACAACAGCCATTGCTCAGGCATTGATAGATAGGGGCGAGCTATCATGGGACGACCCCATTGCCCGATACATACCTGCTACTGCCGGTTATAAAGATGACAGCACCACATTACGACACTTGGCGGCCCATTTATCGGGCTTTCCGCGTATACCGCAGGCTTGGTTTTCAAAGATTGAGGCAAATGAATGCGACCCCTACAGTGTGTTGACCATGGACGACCTGCTGGGCTATCTGCGCAACGATACCGACAAGAAAAAGCCATCGATGAACGGGTACGACTATTCTAATGTAGGTACCGGTTTGCTGGGCCACATTCTGGAATGGAAGACGGGAAAAACTTATGAGGCACTGCTGCAAGAGTATATAGCAGGCCCGTTGCAAATGAAGCATACCACCATTACCGATGCCGACTCGGCCCAATTTGCCACTGGCTACAACGAGCAAGGGAAGCCCACCTGCCACTGGCACATGCCCATACTACACGGTGCCGGTGCCATAAGGGCATCTGGGGCCGATATGATGAAGTTTCTGCAAGTGGCTATGACTGGTAGCGGCGAAGTGGGCGACATTATAGCGCGCACACAAAGAGAGGTAGCCGCTATGCCGGGCGGTGCAATTGCCCATGGCTGGCACATAGACCGTACCAATGGGGCCATTTTTGGCATTATGGAGATAGTGTGGCACAATGGGGGCACTGGTGGCTTTCGTAGCTACATTGGCTTTATACCGGGCAAAAAGACAGGCATAGTCATCCTTAGCAATCAGGCCAGCGAAGAGCTGGACCGTTTGGCCATCTCAATCATATTGCGGGCAAATAGTGTGTCTTTGAAGTAGATAGTAGATAGCGGGGGTAGTACAAGTAGTACTTTGTATACATACAAACAGATGTGCCGTAGCACGAGTAGTGCTACGGTGTGTGGTATTGTGATTGTAAAGTGGGTGGCTACTAATCCAGCAGGTAGTTACCGTCGCCGGGTAGTAGGTTCAGGTCTACATCCATACCGGCTATGCCCTCTATTGAGCCGCGTATGTGGGCGGCATTCAGCAGTACCTTTTCCAGTTGTTTTTCGCGGGCTTTCCATAGTTTCTCCATCTGCTCGCGTTCGCGTTGTATAGACGTGCGCATGGCACTGAAGCCCTCGCTTATGGCACTCCATTGGTGGGCAAATTCGCTACTGGTAAGGTAGTTGTACAGCAGGGTCATTTTATCGCCCTTGTTTTCCTGGCTGCGTGTAGCAGCATGTATACGTTGCAGGGTGTCGCGTAGTATGGTTACAAGGGCTACCACATCGCGGTAGGTACATATCCATATGCCGTCTTTCTGGCCAAATGTGGTAATGCCATCGGGCATGGCCTGGCTTACAATAACACCCAATTCCGCACCCTCGGGGCGCATATCGGCCTTTAGTTTTTCTATCCAGTCTTTACCAAAGTCCTTGGTTCGCTTACTCTCAATTTTTCTTTCAGCTTCAGTTCGTATTCGGTCTGGTGTAGCTTGTTGCGCTCTTCCTCTTCCTTCCGCACGGTTTCGGTCAGGCGTTCCCGTTCTTCCACCATGCGTCGCTGCATGGTTATTTCCAGCTCTTGTTCTTTGGTTTTCAGCTCCTGCATTTTCTTCAGAAACTCCATTTCCTTTTCGCGTGCTTCTGCCAGCTTGCTATCTTTTGTGCGGTTATCGTCTTCCAGCAGGCGCATTTTCAGCTCATAGTCGGCCATCACTTTTTGTTCCAGCTCTTTGCGTAGCGATAGTTCTAATGTCCGTTTTTCGTCATCTGCCTTTCGTTGCAGCTCTTGTTGTTGTTTTTGCCATTGTAGCTCCCTTTGCCGAAAATCTTCGTCTTTTTGGCTCGCCAGATTTTTCCATTTCTGGTTATATTCTTTCGTCAACTCGTCTCTAACCGACTGGGCAATGGCGGCTGTGGGCTCGAACTGGGTACTGCAATTGGGGCAAACTACAAGTGTTGGCATAATACTGAGATATAGCAGGTAACAGCCGTAAAAATACAGACAATGCCCCAGTATAGTAACAAAGTAGCGTTGCCGAAAAATATACACCCGCAATTCGTACGAGGTAGGGCATACGCTGAACGTCATTTTACTGTATTTTAGAGCCAAATGCGCTTATTGTTGCTCATATCGGTCTTTTTGTTTGTGTGTGGCAGTATGCCCTGCATGGCACAGAAGAGTAGTAAGGTGCAGAAGAAGGCCGATAAATACTTTAACGAAGCCTTGGCCCAGCGTGCAGCGCGCCGCAATGATGCTGCCTGCGCCCTTATGGAGCTTTGCCTGAGATACGATACCGCCAATTTAGAAGCCAATAGCCTGTTGGGGCAATGGTATTTTCAGGATCACCGTTTCGATATGGCGGTAGAAACCTTCCGCAAAGCATCGGCCCGGTGTTTTGAGGGGCGTGAGGCATTTACAAAACCATTGGTAAAAAGCCTGATATATGCGGCCCGGCCAGACGAGGCACTGCAGCTGATAGCCACAGTGGCCACTGCTAACGATACTGCCGACTGGAACCAAATGCGCCGCAAGGCCGAAACAACCCGCGACATAATGAAGCGTAGCTGGGCCGTTTTTCCGCAAAATTTGGGTGTCCGTATCAATACTTCCGTGCCAGAAATGTTTCCGTCTATGGCAGTAGATACACAGTACCTGTTTCTGACGCGTAGGGTGAATAACATAGATGAAGACTTGTATGCCGCCCGTGCCGACTCTTGTGGTGGCTGGTTCAAAGCACTGAATATAGGAGAGCCTACCAATACGGCACATATGGAGTCGTCTCAATTCATATCGGCCGATGGGCACTACCTTTTCTTTACCCGGTGCGATAACCGTAGCGAAAACGGTTGGGATATGGGGGGCTGCGACATGTTCATGGCCTACCGTGTAGCCAACGACTCGGCATGGACACAACCACAACCATTTGGACGTACCATCAACACACCCGATTATGAAGGTATGCCATCGCTATCGCCCGACAATATGGAACTATACTTTGTGAGCGACCGCAAGGGGGGCTATGGTGGCTACGATATATGGTACTCGAAATTTGAAGATGGTTTGTGGCGATTGCCCGTAAATGCCGGGCCCGGTGTTAATACCCCCGGCAACGAAGTAGCCCCGTTTATTGCCCCCGATAACAAAACTTTGTTCTTTGCCAGCGACTATTGGCCCGGCATGGGCGGGGCCGATTTGTTTGTGGCACGTCGCCACAAAAACGGAAAGTGGGGTAGAGCCGAGAACATGGGATACCCTATAAATACTGCCTGCGAAGAGAAGAGTTGCTATGTGGCACTGAATGGCCGGCAACTCTACTATGCATCAGACAGGGGAGGCCCAACCGGCAACTACGATATATATATAACCGATATACCGGCAATAATGGGGCCTACCCCTATGACCTACCTGCAGGGGTATGTGGTAGACAGCATTACCCGCGAGCCACTGAACTCGGCAGTGATGCATATATGCAATGCACATACCGGCGATACACTGTACGAGCTACGCAGCAACCGGGGCGATGCCAGCTACGTGATAACATTGGAACCCGAAAGAATCTATGCCGTACATACCGCCCGTATGGGTTACCAGCCGGTAAACGACACACTACAGATGGATACTACCTTCATCAAAAGGCCCATGCACCACAATGTGGCTATGCTGCCATATGGGTACGACCCTGTAAAACACTTTGATACCCTTATAGGCTCTGTACACTTTGATGTAAATGTTACAGAACTGAACCCCGATGATAAACGAACCCTGCAAGCCCTGATGGAGCCTTGGCTGGAAGAAAAAGGAATAATAGTACACGTAAACGCCTATACCGACAACACGGGTACACCCATGATAAACGAGGGGCTCTCTTACAAACGTGCCGCCTTTATAGCCCGCGAGATAGCATCGCTGGGTATACCAGAAACATCTATACAGGCAAGAGGGTGGGGCGAAGCTAACGCTATAGCACCCAACGATACTGAAGAAGGACGATACAAGAACCGAAGGGTAGAAATTATACTGAAACGTTAGTTATTGGTTTACTGTTTGTATGTTATCCATTTGTTTATATTTGACTTTGTACTCGTTTCGGTTTACTTTCACAGTAAGAAACCCATATGCCAATTGATCCTCAGAATTTTATATATTTCCTTGATTTTGTCCATAGTCTGTAGCAGTTCCTGCGTCAGGCATGTAGATAGAAATGGAAGTACTTTCTCAAAGTTTGATAGCGTGTGCCTTGCTGCCGATAGAATGTCGGATGCGGGATACCCCGGGAAGGCTTTTTCTATGGTGTTGCAAGCTTTTGGTACCATGAAAGACCTTACGCTGGAAGATAAAATAAACTACTACAAGTACTGCAACATTATATACAACCATAAAAAAGAACATAACAAGTCTATAGAGCTGGCCGATAGCTTGTTATGGGTTTTAGACCGGTCTCAGGAAAGCCCACTGGTATCAAGTGCGCGTATTGTGGCCTATAATATTAAAGCAGATGCCCTGTTTGCCATGGGCCGGTATAACGATGCCTATAATTATTACTATGTGGCACAAAGGCTGGCCGTAGATAGCAAAGACTCTTGCAGCCTGCGAACTTATACCTATAGCTTGGCTATGACACTGTACAGGCAGCAGCGTTTTCAGCAATCGGCACAACGTTTTCAGGAGGCATTTAGTCAGTCGGCACCTTGCCCGGAAGATTTTAATCTCTTCTATTTCAAACAGGAAGTACTGGACAATGTGGGTTTATGCTACAATGCACTGGCCAAGTACGATAGTGCCATGCTGTATTACCACAAAGCACTGAACCTGATAAATAGCCGCGAGGGCAAGTTTGACAAACTACCCGGTGTGTACGAAACCGCCAAGGCGGTGGTATACGGCAACATGGCAGAGGTATACATGCACAAAGGGAAGTTCGACTCGGCAGAGCGTTTGTATGAATATAGTATAGCGGTGAATCTGAAGAAGGGATTCACAAACTCTGATGCCATTGTGAATCAGACAAAGCTGGCAGAACTGTATTTCAGAACCGGAGATATGGTGCGCACCAAGGCCTTGCTCACAGCAATAGAAGCCGAATTTGACACAATACCAGATAAGCGTGTAGAAATGCTGTGGCACCGGCTGATGTGGAAGTACAGCGAGCGTGTATACGACTCGGCAACGGGTTTCAGACACTTGCGCAACTACATGCTGCAAAACGAAGCGTATGAGCATGACAGGAAGGAGCTGATGGAAACCGATTTGGACATGCGGGTAAGAGATTTGGAAAAACAATACCAGATAAACCTGCTGACCAAGGACCGGAAACAACAAAAAGCCTACCTGATAGTGGTGACCATACTGGCGGGTATGGCCATTGTAATAGTGGGGTTGGTGCTGCGCAATGCAAGCAGGTCTCGCAGAAACCTGAAAATACAAAAGGCTCTGAATGACACCATACAGAAACAGAAAGAACAACTGGAAGGAGCCCTTGCGGAACTAAAAAACAAAGAAAAAGACAAAACAAGAATTCTTCGGTCGGTGGCGCATGATGTAATGAACCCAATTGCAGCTATTGTATCGCTTACCGACATATTGTTTTACGAAAAAGAAAGTCTGAACGAAGAGCAGCTACATATCATCAATCTGATACGGGAAGCCAGTGCCAACTCGCTGAACCTGAGTAAGGACATTATAGAAGCTGCCGAGCAGCAGGAAGACCGCGAACACCTGACCATGGAAGAGACCGACATTAACCTGCTGGTGGCCAGAGCTGTAGAGTTGCTCAACTTCCGGGCTCTGTCTAAACGGCAACAGATAATAACAAGATACCCCGCACAGCACATAATGGCTGTGGTGTACAAAGACAAAATACGCCGGGTAATAAACAACCTGATTGCCAATGCCATTAAGTTCAGCTACGAAGGCACGGTAATAAATGTTAGTCTCGAGTTGCGAGAAGGAATGGCGCACTTATCTGTACGCGACTCGGGCATTGGTATACCAGCCAAAAACTTACCCTACATATTCGATGTATTTACCGATGCACGGCAAGCTGGCACACAGGGTGAGGTAACTCACGGTTTGGGCCTGTCCATATCTATGCAGATAGCCAGAGCACATAATGGCGATATTTGGGTAGAAAGCGAAGAAGGGAAGGGTGCAACATTCCATTTCGAATTTCCGTTGAAGAAAGCCTGATGTTGTTTACCCTGAACCAGGGCATTTCTGGTGGTTTCCTGCCAGCCGTTTCTTTGTGCTATACTGTTAAAGACATATGTGCGTGCAAACAACACAATACCATTTTGTGGCCTGCATGCTGCCTGTTTATTTTTGTTTCCTTGCGTTACCCTTTTGTATCCCTGTGTAGAATACACATTTCTACGCCTTGTTTTTGATGTCAAAAAGGGGAATAAAAATAGGGAGGAGGCAAAAATAATAAGAGGCTGCCCGAAGGCAACCTCTTAAATGTATTAGTGTAAAAAAGTGTGCAATTAAGCGATTTCTACTTCTGCACCAGCTTCTTTCAGTTTGCCAGCTATGTCTTCAGCTTCTGCCTTACCAACGCCTTCTTTTACGTTCTTAGGAGCACCGTCAACCAGTTCTTTCGCTTCTTTCAAACCCAGACCAGTAAGATCTTTTACTATCTTCACAACGTTCAGTTTAGAAGCACCTGCGCTCTTAAGAACTACGTTGAAAGATGTTTTTTCTGCTGCTGCAGGGGCTGCATCACCACCGCCAGCGGCTACTACTACTGCAGCTGCTGCTGGTTCGATACCGTATTCTGATTTCAGGATGTTAGCAAGCTCCTGTACGTCTTTTACAGTAAGAGCTACCAGTTGTTCGGCTAATGCTTTAATGTCTGCCATTTTATGAAATTTTAATTGGTTGTTTTAATTTGTTTTGATAATAATCACTTAAATATATATTGACCTGGAAGCCATTGTTATGCCACAATGCATTACTGCCTTGTGATGGCTGCTACATATTGCAGTAGCAGATGAAGCATTACGCTTCGGCAGGAGCTTCTGCGCCACCTTTTTCTTCGTGGTGGTGCAAGAGCGCAGCCAGTACGCGTTTTGCAGGAGACTGAAGGAGACCAATAACCTCGCCGATGAGTTCGTTCTTCGTCTTGATTTTAGTCAACGCATCCAGTTGGTTGTCGCCCATAAATACATCAGTATCAATAAGGGCAGCCTTCAGCACAGGCTTGGTACCACCACCTTTTCTGAAACCAGAAAGAATGAGTGCCGGCTCTTTTGGAGAGTCTGAGAACATGAGGGCAGTAACGCCATGCAGCGCCTCGTATACGCCGTCGTATTTGCTATCGTTGAAGCTTTCGAGTGCCTTACGAATGAGGGTGTTTTTAGCAACCTTCATTTCAATATTCTTCTCAAAGCACAGCCTGCGGAGCTTGCTCACCTGTTCTACCGTCAAAGATTCGGTATTGGTGATGTAAAAATTGCTGTACTGAGCGAATTTACCCTTCAGTACTTCTATTGCTTCGTTTTTTTGAGCAGGTGTCATTTTTAATTTATTTGACAATTTGACATTTCGGCAGCCAGAGTTTCGAGCCGCTTTCTCAAATTATGTTAGTTAATTGTTTTTGGGTGCAGCAGGGTAGTGCCCCACTACTATACCTGTCTTAGCTTACACTCCTTGGGTCTACTGCAAGACCCGGGCTCATTGTAGATGCCAGGCTAATGCCTTTCAGGTAAGTACCTTTGGCAGTAGCGGGCTTCATACGAACCAGTGTGTTTACCAGCTCCTGTATATTCTCCACCAATTTTGTTGGCTCGAAAGAGATACGACCAATAGAAGCGTGAATGATACCTGCTTTGTCTATTTTGAAGGCAATTTTACCACCCTTCACCTCTGTAACCGCTGCAGCAACATCGTTGGTAACGGTACCAGTCTTAGGGTTCGGCATCAGGTTACGTGGACCGAGGATTTTACCCAAACGGCCAATCTTAGGCATTACAGATGGTGTAGCAACAATAACGTCTACATCTGTCCAGCCACCTTCAATTTTCTGTACAAATTCGTCCAGACCTACGAAGTCGGCACCAGCTGCTTTTGCATCAGCTTCTTTATCAGGCGTACAAAGTACCAGTACGCGCTTTGTTTTACCTGTACCATGAGGCAGGTTAACGGTACCACGGATAGCCTGATCGGCTTTCTTAGGGTCTACACCCAAGCGGATGTGAACGTCTACAGAGCTGTCAAATTTGGTAACGTTGACAGACTTTACCATACCAGCCGCTTCGGCCAGTGTGTATACTTTATTTTTATCAAGTTTAGCTTCTACAGCTTTTCTTTTTTTGGTAATTGCCATTGTCAGTTCTTTTGAATAAGGTAAAAAATACTGTTAAGTGGTGGCAGCCATTATTTAACAGTGATGCCTTCGGGAGGAGTGCCTTCGACAGTGAAGCCCATGCTGCGTGCTGTACCGGCTACCATGCTGATAGCACTTCTGAGGGTAAAGCAGTTGAGATCGGCCATTTTGTCTTGTGCAATCGCTTCTACCTGAGCCCATGTTACCTTACCTACTTTCTGACGGTTAGGTTCTTTAGAGCCTTTTGGCTGCTTGGCTGCTTCCATAAGCTGCACAGCTGCCGGAGGAGTTTTGATTACAAATTCGAAAGACTTGTCTGTGAAAACAGTAAGAGTAACAGGAAGTACC
>JAGKWS010000145.1 GCA_021151685.1 Chitinophagaceae bacterium | reverse complement strand
GTTAAGGGCGGGGTCGGTGGGGTTCAGCGATTGAATCAATTGCAGTGTATCTGTTACTTCGGTGGTGAGATTTGCCAGTAACTGTTGTTGGTGCAGCATAACCTATGGATAGTTTTTGCAAAACTATCTGCGTTGTTTTTTCAATTTCTTGGTAAATACCAAGATTTTTTTGAATTGAGGTAATGTCAGGGTAGTCGCACTTTGGCCAGCATTTTGCTGAAGTTGGTGGCATCTACCCCTATGTAGGATGCGAGGTACTTGTGCGGAATGATGTTGAGCACATGCGGGCTGCGGTAGAGGAGGGTAGTGAGTTTTTCTTCGGAAGAAAGGGCGAGTATTTCTATTTGCCGTTTAAGCGTGTCGGCCAGTACACGGGTTACTGCCAGCCGCACCCACGATTCTATGCTGCGATGTTCTTTCATCAGTCGTTCCATATCGGCCCATGCCATGCGCAGGCAACTGCCGGTGGTGATGGCTTCGAGACAAAAGGCAGAAGGTTGGCGCAAAAAGAAGCTATCAATAACGCCTGAGAACGACCCTGTGTAAGAGAACACCAGCGTCATTTCCTTATTGCCATGGGTGCTGTAGGCGCGCTGTACCCCATCCAGTACAAAGTAGAGGTACTTTTCGGTATCGCCCTGCCTGGTAATGACTTCTTTCCGTTTGAAGGTAACTTCGGTCCATGGTGCAGTAAGTGCATGTAGTGCCTCCTCGTCCATTTTGCCAAAGGACAGCACCAGTTTGCGCATAGATTCTTCGTGAGTAGTCATTATGGTATAATGTTACAAAGAAATACAGGTGTGCGCAAATGTTGGTGTAACTACGTTTGGTAATGGATGAAAACAATTTATTGTTTGAAAACAAAAACAGGCGATACCGAAGTACCGCCTGCAAATGTTTTGTAGATATTGTCCTGCAATCAGCGCGAAAACTTATTTTTCAATGCACTCAGGGCATCGTTCATGCTCACCGGTTTTTCCTCTGTTTTGCCGGTATGAGGTCTGTTATTGCCCATGTTTTTGCCAGTATTTTTACCCTTGTGCTGTGCAGGTGGTTCTGTTGCTTGCTTGATAGACAATGAGATGCGTTTGCGTGCAACATCTACTTCCAACACTTTTACCATTACTTCCTGATTCAGTTTCAGGGCTTCGGAAGGGTCGGTAATGTATTTATGTGCTACTTCTGATACGTGTACGAGGCCATCTTGCTTTACGCCTATATCTACAAAGGCCCCGAAGCGGGTAATGTTGGTAACAATGCCGGGTACTATCATGCCGGTGCGCACGTCTTCGATGCCATATATATCTGCAAATTCGAACTGGCGCACCTCGCTACGAGGGTCGAGACCGGGTTTTTTCAGTTCGTTGATGATGTCGCGCAGGGTGTGTTCGCCGGTATCGGTAGTAATGTATTTTCTGATGTCTATTTGTTTCAGCAGCGTTTCGTTGCCGATGAGTGCTTTTACATCTGTGCCGAGGTCGGTAGCTATTTTGGCTACTATGGTATATGCCTCGGGGTGTACGGCACTACTATCCAGTGGGTTGTCTCCGTCTTTTATACGCAGGAAGCCGGCACACTGCTCGTAGGCTTTTGCGCCCAGTCTGGGTACCTTTAGCAGTTGTGCCCTTGAGGTGAATTTACCCAACTCGTCGCGGTAAGCAACAATGTTGGCAGCAATAGATGGGCCGATGCCACTTACATAACCAAGCAGGTGCTTGCTGGCGGTATTCAGGTTTACGCCAACGGCATTTACACAGCTTACTACTGTCTGGTCGAGACGTTCTTTGAGGCGTACCTGATTGACATCGTGCTGGTATTGGCCTACGCCTATACTTTTGGGGTCTATTTTTACCAGTTCGGCCAGAGGGTCCATCAGGCGGCGGCCAATGCTGGCGGCACCGCGCACGGTAATATCCTGATCGGGAAACTCTTCGCGTGCAATTTCTGAAGCCGAGTAGATAGATGCACCGTCTTCGTTTACCAGAAATACGGGCAAACCCAGCGATAGTTTTTTGATGAATTGTTCCGTCTCGCGACCGGCGGTACCGTCGCCTATTGCAATGGCTTGCAGATCGTACTGCTTCACCAGATGGCGCACCTGATGTTCGGCATCGGCCAGACGGCCGGGTTCGTGTATGTAGATGATGGCAGTTTTTTTCAATGCCCCCTTTTCATCGAGACATACCACCTTGCAGCCGGTGCGGTAGCCGGGGTCTATAGCCAGCAGGCGTTTGCTGCCAAGTGGGGAACTCAGGAGCAATTGGCGCAGATTCTCGGCAAATACATTGATAGCTTCTTCATCGGCACGGGTTTTCAATGCGGTGCGGAATTCGCTCTCCAGACTTACCTGTAGCAAGCGGCGGTAGGCATCGCGTACGGCCCTTTTTACCTGCTCGCCCGCTTCGTTGCTGCTTTTTACAAATTGCTCTTCTATAAGGGCCAATGCTTCTTCTTCGGTAGGGGCAATGGTGAGCCGTAGAATACCTTCCATAAAGCCACGCATGATGGCCAAAATACGGTGCGAAGGCATTTTGGATATAGGCTCTGAGAAGTCGAAATAGTCTTTGTATTTGGCTCCTTCGGTCTCTTTGTCGGCCAGCACCTTGCTTTGCATTGTGGCTTTCTCTTCGAACATGCGGCGCATACCGGCACGTACTGTAGCGTCTTCGTTCACCATTTCGGCTATGATGTCGCGGGCACCTTGCAGTGCTTCTTCGGGTGTCGATACTTTATCGTTGACAAAAGAGGCTGCTTCGGTAAGTGGTTTTATGTGGCCCTGCGCCAGTATGGTCATGGCCAGTGGTTCCAGACCGTTTTCGCGGGCAGTTTGTGCCTTGGTTTTGCGTTTGGGTTTGTAGGGTAGGTACAGGTCTTCGAGCTCGGCAATGGTGGGGGCGGCATTTATTTTGGCCTGTAGTTCCTCTGTCATTTTACCTTGCTCGGTAATGGTTTTTTCTATAAAGGCTTTCCGCTCGGCGTATTCTTGCTGGCGGGTGGCCTCGTCTTGTATCTGCTGTATCTGCACCTCATCCAGTGCGCCGGTCTTATCTTTACGATAGCGGGCTATAAAGGGTATGGTAGCTCCTTCGGCCAGCAGTTGTAATACTGCGGTCACATCGTTTGTTCTCAGGTTCAGTGTAGCAGCCACACTTTGCGAGTAGTTGATCATTATCACTCAAAATTTTGGGATTGCGAATGTAGGTGAAGATGGCAAAATAAAGTCCATCATTTCAACAATTCTATTCTATTGATACGGTATTGTGGAAGTTCATTTATGATGAATTGACCATGTTTTTTGTGTGCAAATATGACTATAGCAGGGGTAGCCCCTCTGGGGCAACGTCTATTTTACATCAATATGGCTACAGACCGTTTGCACCTACCGGCGCAATGACATGTGTTAGGAAGAGTGTCAAAATAAAGTCCACCATTTCAACAATTCTATTCTATTGATACGGTATTGTGGAAGTTCATTTATGATGAATTGGCCATGTTTTTTGTGTGCAAATATGACTATAGCAAGGGTAACCCCTCTGGGGTAACATCTATTTTACATTAATATGGCTACAGACAGTTTGCACCTACCGGCGCAATGACATGTGTTATATGTTGTGTTTTAGAATTATATAGCTCTAATGAGTGTGGTACTCATATTTTTTTGTTTGTTGGCAAGTGTACTAAACATCACATTTCGCCGGGTAGGCGCATAGTATGTTAGAGCCGGTTTAAGATTTATTCATTGCTTTTCTTATGGTTGTTTTTGGCTGCAACTTCGTTACATTTTTCGCTTTAGGAATGGCTATGGCTGCAACATGTGCCTCGTTTCGCTCAAAAACAACTTTCATCATAAACACAAGCAATAAATCTTAAACCGGCTCTTACTTTCTACCCGGTATTTGAACTATTTGCCTACTACAATGTAGACCTGACCATTATGAAGGGGTACGGCAGGCATTCTTGCCGAACTTCCTATCTTTACGGGCACATGAAGAAACTGGCACTGATTCTATCTGTATTCTTTGGTACCACGGCTGGATTGCAGGCGGCTGTTGACACTACGTTCATTACCCCGTTTGAGCGGTCGGGCGGTAGGCAAACAACTACTTTTAATGAGATGATCTCATTTTATAAGAGGCTAAAGGACAACTATACCACTATAGGGATGGGAGATATGGGGCCAGCCGACAATGGCTACCCACTGCGCTATGTGGCGTATACCAATGACGGGCATCTGGAAAAGGAGGAGATAAGGACAGGCCAGAAATTAGTTTTTCTCATCAATAATGCCATTCACCCCGGAGAGCCGGACGGAGTAGATGCCTGCATGATGCTACTGCGCGATGCGGCCATGGGCAGGGTGAAGATACCTGACAATGTAGTATTGGTAGTGGTGCCTATGTATAACCTTGGTGGGGCATTGAACCGGGGCAGCCACAGCCGGGCCAATCAGAACGGCCCGGAGAGTTATGGTTTCAGGGGGAATGCGCGGAATCTGGACCTGAACCGCGATTTTATAAAATGCGATGCTGCGGAAACACTGGGACTGGAAGACCTGTTTACCAAGATAAGCCCCGACATATTTGTAGACAATCATGTAAGTGACGGAGCCGACTATCAGCACGTAATGACCCTGCTGGAAACACAACACAATAAGCTGGGGGGTAGGGTTGGTGCCTTTATGCACGATACGCTATCGCCGGCCATTTACAAAGACATGAAGACAAAGGGGTACGACCTTGTACCCTATGTAGCCGACTTTGAGGGTACACCCGACAAGGGCTGGAAGGAGTTTTATGAGTCGCCAAGGTTTGGGAGTGGCTGGGCTGCGCTGTTTCAGACCATTGCTTATGTGCCCGAAACCCATATGTTGAAGCCATTTAAGGATAGGGTAAAGGCTACCTACGACCTGATGGTGACTATGGTGAAGACGGGTAGTGAGCACGCTACTGCTATCAAAGCAGCACGTGCAGCTGATAAAAAGGCATTACTGACACAAAAAGATTTCCCGCTGGAGTGGAAGGTAGATACTACCCGATTTGATTCTATCACCTTCAAAGGGTATGAGGCTGGCTACAAACCCAGTGAGGTGAGTGGATTGCCCCGGTTGTATTATGACCGCAAAAAGCCCTACACCCGCAAGGTGCGTTTTTACAACCAGTATGTGCCCACCAAGGTGGTAACTGCCCCCAAGGCATACATTATACCCAAGGCATGGACACCGCTGATTGTGAATATGAGGGCAAATGGAGTGCGTATGCAGCGCATAAGCTATGATAGTACTATGATGCTGACTGTATACCATATAGATAACTATGAAACTGTGCAACGCCCGTATGAAAAACACTACCTGCATAAAAATGTACAGGTAACTGCAAAGACGGAACCTATACAGGTAACGCAAGGTGACTATATGATATGGACCAACCAGCCAGCCAAAAGGTATCTGGTGGAAACATTGGAGCCTACGAGTGCTGATGGCTACTTTGCATGGAATTTTTTTGATGGTATACTGCAGCAGAAGGAATACTTCAGCGATTATGTTTTTGAAGACATAGCTGCAGCTATACTGAAAAAGGACCCGGCACTAAGGGCCCGATTGGAAGAAAAAAGGCGTAGTGACCCTGAATTTGCCGTCAGTGCATCGGCCCAACTGGACTTTGTGTACCGTAATTCGGAATGGATGGAGCCGGAGTTTATGCGGTATCCGGTGTTCAGGTTAGAGGAATAGGTACATAATTATATCAGTCGCTTCACCATACGCAGGTTGTGGGTGCGTTTTTTGAGTGATATGCTGATGATGCCTCCCTGGTCTATGCGGTCTATGACCACCCGGCCAGCGGTGTCGGTAGCGTGTATGATGGTTTCATTGTCCAGCAGCATACCTACGTGGTTAATATTGCCCTCTTTTTCTTCAAAAAAAGCCAAATCGCCACATTGGCCATTTACCAGAAAGTCTACCGGTATGCCTATCTGCGCTTGCTGAGAGGCATCGCGCGGAATGGGGAAGTTGCACAGCTTATATATCATTTGCGTGAGTCCGCTACAGTCGAGCCCGGATGCACTGCGGCCACCCCACTGGTAGGGGGCGTGCAGGTATTTCATGGCTGTGGCCTTCAGCGAGTCGGCGTTGGGTACTACTTGTTTCAGGTTCAGTCTTGGGCCTTTGAACTTACCGTAGAGGTGCATGGCCCTTATTTTGCCGCCCTTTATGCCTTGCAGCTCGCTACCCAATGGCAGCATCATATCTTGCTCGGGCGTGTGCAGCTTGCCTATGTGCGATGCCGATAGATACTTTAGCGGCTTCATGAAGTCTTTTTTGTGTAGCAATGCCACCTGCGATAGTTTGCACCAGCCTTCATAGTCGTCCCAAGTGCAGCGTATTTTGGCCCAGTCGCGGCTGTTGGTTTGCAGCACCTCCAGTTTTTCGCCGTAGAGCATTTGGGTTACCTGCTCTGATGTGTGCGAGGGTTCTTTGCGCACGGGCATAATGGCTACATTACAACAGGCATAAGACAGTATTACAGGCATAAGACTTGCTTGATAGTGTGATGGTGTAAAATTAACAGACGGTTTCGGGATGGCCATGTAGAGTTTTTAACATTACGTATTTATATGTATAGGCGGGGTTTTTACTGTCCGAAATTGTTTATTAACTTAGCACGCTAAAATCCTACCCATTAGATTTAGTGTTATGTGAAAGATGGGATAGTGAAAATTGAGTATTTACCTGTTAAAAAAATTATTAAAAAACTATGGAGTCAGTAATATTGGCCGTTATCGTTGCGGTAGGGGCCTTGATTATAGGGATATTTTTGGGCAAAATGATTTTTGCCAAAGACACGAAGAAACAACTGGACGAGGCAGACGCTCTGGCAAAGAAAACGATAGAGGATGCCAATACAATGGCCGAGACGCTGAAAGAAAAGAAGTTGCTGGAAGCGAAAGAACACTTTTTGCAACTGAAGAGCCAACACGAAAAAGAGGTGCTGCAACGCAACCAGAAGATATCGGAGACAGAGAACAAACTGAAACAGCAACAACAATCGCTGCACGACAAAACATCGGCCGTGCAAAGGCAGGTACAAGAGACTGAGGCTTTGAAGGAGAACTTGGATAGCCAGATAAAGGCTTTTAACATAAAACGTGCCGAGCTGGACAAACACCATGAAGAACATGTGAAGCGTTTGGAAAAAGTAGCAGGTTTATCGGCCGAACAAGCCAAAATAGAGCTGATAGAAGTAGTGAAGGAAGAAGCCCGCACCAGTGCGATGGCCTATGTGAAGGATATAATGGAAGAGGCCAAGGTAAACGCCTCTAAAGAAGCGAAGAAGATAATAATACAAAGCATACAACGTACGGCGGCCGAGCAAACTATTGAAAATGCGATTACGGTATTCAATTTGGAGAGTGATGAGATAAAGGGGCAGATAATAGGCCGTGAGGGCAGAAACATACGTGCGCTGGAAGCTGCGACTGGTGTGGACCTGATAATAGACGATACGCCAGAGGCTATAGTGCTGAGCTGTTTTGACCCGCTACGCCGCGAGATAGCCCGACTGTCTTTGCAACGGTTGGTGCAAGATGGCCGTATACACCCTGCCCGCATAGAGGAAGTGGTAGACAAAACCCGCAAACAACTGGAAGAGCAGATAATGGAGATAGGGGAGCGTACCATTATAGAACTGGGTGTACATGGTTTGCATAAGGATTTGGTGCGTTTGGTAGGGAAAATGCGTTTCCGCTCGTCTTACGGACAAAATTTGCTGATGCACTCGAAAGAGACTGCTAACCTTTGTGGTATAATGGCTGCCGAGCTGGGATTGGGGCAGAAGATTGTGAAACTGGCTAAGCGTGCCGGGTTGCTGCACGATATAGGAAAAGTGCCTGACGAGGAAACAGAACTGAGCCATGCATTGCTGGGGGCTAAAGTAGCCGAGCGTTGTGGAGAGCATCCATCGGTAGTGAATGCCATTGGTGCACACCACGATGAAATGGAGATGTTATATATTATATCGCCCATTGTGCAGGCATGCGATGCTATAAGTGGTGCAAGGCCGGGTGCCCGCCGCGAGATGATGCAAAGCTATATGCAACGCATTAAGGATCTGGAGAATTTGGCAACTGCGTATAATGGTGTAGAAAAGGCATATGCTATACAGGCGGGCCGCGAACTACGTGTGATGGTTGAGGCCGACAAAGTGAGCGATGCCGATAGCCAACGCCTCTCTTTTGAGATTGCAGATAAGATACAAAAAGAAATGCAGTATCCGGGTCAGGTAAAGGTGACCGTTATCCGCGAATTGAGAGCGGTGAACGTGGCCCGGTAGTTTCCAACAATAATAGTTGATAGCCTGTAAGTGACGCTTACAGGCTATTTTGTTTATAGTCAGATTTGTAGTGTAGTGTAGTGTAGTGTAGTGTAGTGTAGTGTAGTGTAGTGTAGTGTAGTGTA
>JAGKWS010000144.1 GCA_021151685.1 Chitinophagaceae bacterium | reverse complement strand
ATCTTGTACCCTACCGACAATCGGAATACAGGTGCAGCCATAGGCGCGTTTACATTGTAACCGCCACGCACCGCTGTGGGTGCCGGGGTTTGTTGCACCATGGCATCCAGCAGCCAACGGCTGCTATACTGCCACGAAACGCCAGCCGATGCGCCTACACGCAGCAGATTGCTTCGGGTAGATGGGTAAATGGGGCCGCTATATTGAGAACCAGGTGTTCCTTCATATTGCAATACATCCGCCGCATTGGGAGCCTCGGGTGTACCGGCTGTAGTTACCAGAACATCGCGCGTTGCAATCAATCCGTTTTCGGCAGATTCCTGCTCTTTCACCGTTTGCGACTTACTGTAAACAAGATTCACACCTCCATACACCTTTACACGTTGCGCCAAACGATAGGCGGCAGCAACCGGCAATTCCAGTTGCATATACTTGCCACCAGTCACATTACGTCTTTCGGTAGTGCCATACACTTGCCTGTAGCGATACCGGGTATTGTTGTAGTAGGTAACCCTTGTACCCTCTACTGCCGATGTTACATAACTTTCTACTGCCTGCACGGTTGCCTCGCCCACAGTAGTATAATACAGTTGCGCTTCGCCTATCTGGCGCACAGGCGCATTGGCAAACTTAACAGTAGGCTGTGCAATTACCGAAAAACGCTTACCCAACTTGTACCCCACCCACGGGGCAATGGCCACACTACGTGAAGCTTCGTTACTGAAACCTCGTTCGTAACCTGCATTTATGCCCATCTCCCACTTGTTCTCATGGGTGCGTGGTGCATTCATTTTGTCGGCTTTGGTAATGGTCTCTGCTGCCTGTGGAGGAAGTAGGTTTTTTTTGTCTTTTACACCGGCTGACGATAAGTTTTGTACGCCAACAAGTTTAGACATTGCTTTGGCATTATTCATACTGCTGCCAACAGGTGGCACATCGGTACCCGCATAGGCCAGCAAGGCACCAGAGCCATCGGCCGCCAGTACATGTTGTGTACTGCCTTCTCTTCCATGGCCGGGCTCGTAAGTATCGTTAATATCTTCTTTATGAATTGGTGTTACCCCTTCTACATATTCTTCATCGGCATTGGCAGCATAACTTTCGCCAAACGCCAACTGTTCGTGCCGTGGCTTTTCTTTGCTACTCCTACCGGTTTCCTCATTATTCAAGGCGGCTGCATCTGTTGCTTCAGCTACCCCCATATCTTCTGGCGCAGGGCTTGCTGTAGCCACATCGGCATTGGGTGTAGCGGCCGATGATGGCGTAACCGCACTGGCCACATGAGTGGGTGCATTTGCCCCGGCAACACCCGAATCGCTGAAATAGTGAACCGCTGTAACCCCCAAAATGGCTACTACAGACACCATACCAAAATGCCCCATCCACCTGTACGGGTTAGTAGGCACCGTAGCTGGTTTCAGTATATCCAGTCGCTTATCCATGTCGGCCCATGCATCCAAGGGTGGTACCTCGGCATAGTGCCCCATCTTATCGCGGAAGAAGTCGTCGATGTGTTTACGTTTCTTATCCACCGGCTATTTTTTAATGAGTGCGTTAATCTTTTCTTTCAATCGTCTGCGAGCGTCATTGAGATGCCACCTACAGTTGTTCTGTTGCATATTCAGCATTTCTGCAATTTCCTTATGCGAGTAATTCTCGAATACAAACAGGTTAAATACAGCCCTTTGTGCATCGGGCAGGGTTTCTATTATCTGCAAGAGTTCCTTGTGCGATAAGTTCTCTACAGGTTCACTATTAATCCATGCATCTTCCGATGTCACCTCCCGCACGGTACGGTCGGCCTTCACGTTTCGGCGCATGTGGTCGCTCACAGCATGTATTACTATCCTTCTTATCCATCCTTCAAATGCCCCCTGAAAGGAATATTGGTGCAAATCGCGGAAGACCTTAAAAAATGCATCATTCAGTATTTCCTTCGCAATGGCCTCGTTGTTGGGTACATACTTTCTTACAATACCATAAGCTGCTGGTGCGTATCGCTCATATAGTTTTTTTTGCGAGGCTCGCGACAATGCAATACAATCCTTTATCAGAATCCTGAGCTCATCGTGCGATGATAAACTCTGGTCTGAAGCAGAAGACGGATCGTGTACATTCATTGTCTTTGCCAAAACTCAACGTTTTTTCTGTGTTACTACCATAAAACAGCAACATACTGCAATACGTTTTGCTACTCTGTTTACAAAGGAGTATCAAGAATATACCCCTTCTTGTATATAGGGCGTATAAACTATCGGGAATGTTAGCAGCACAACAAAAAATAGATATTTACCAGGTAAATGTACGGCATATGTGCAGGATAGAAGAAAAACAGGTGCTATTTCAATAGAACCGCCTTTATGCCTTTGGCGGCAATTTCGGTATTACCGCCCTCTATTGGCTTCGCTACTATCACTTTATTGATGTATAATGTGTCGCCCGACTTGAACCGGCTGAACACAGATGAGGATACGGCCGCAGACAATGTATCGCCGGGGCAATATTCATAATTGTAGTCGAACATAGTAAGCAGGTTGGCCAGCGAATCTTCATAGAGCATTTGCTCGGCATAGGCAAACTCGAAACCAGTTACTTTATATCTGTTACCGGCAGAGTCTCGGGCGGTAATGCCTTTTTTCAGCAAAGAGGCCAGCTCATCTTTTTTGATGGGGCCACCCTTAAAATCAGAATCGCCTATGTAGGCCTGTGGCATAAATACTTTTTTGTGTACCACAGGTTTCGGGGCCACGGGCTTGCGCTGGGCACTTGCTACCACGTTGCCCGCCAAAGCTGCTACAGAAAAAGCTATACAAAGTATACGATTCATACCGTTTCAAAAATAACCAAATTATCTTCACTTGTACCTACCATTTTGCTAAAGTTTACTGCACCGGCAATTGTTTGCCCAGCAAAAACAACTGCCAACAACTCACCGGCTATTTATCTGCACAGTGTTATTTACCTTGCATACTCATACCCAACCATGTCTGTATCAAAAAAGCTTTTACTACTTCTATGTCAATGCCTGCTGGTATGGCTGCTTGTTTTTTCATTTACGCAGTCTCCCGGCTTCACCAGTTACTATTCCTTACATATATACCCCATTGTGCAGGAAGGCAAATCGTTTCTGTTCCGGCATATTCCCTTCAGCATTGGCGATGCCCTATACATAGCAGCCGGTCTATGGCTTGTAGTTACGTTGGTGCGGTGGGTATACTATATTGGCAAATTTGGTGTGCATAAAGACCGTCTGTTATCTTCAGTCACAAACACAGCCAACATAGTGGTGTTCGGTTATCTATTCTTTTTGCTATCGTGGGGCGGCAACTATTACAAAGAGCCGCTGGCCAAAACATGGATGCCCCGCAAGCAGGCTAAAAACAGCAAGCCCGATGAACGACTAAAACAATACAGGGCAGACCTTGTAGCATTTACCCGTTTCCTTACAAACCACCTGCACCGCACCCAACATGGCTACAAACAGAGCCGCCATACCCATGTAAATGAACGGGCCATTGCCTACTACCGCACCTATACCGATTGCCGTGTAAAAGAAAACGGCCAGCATATTAAAAGCACCCTCTTCGCCCCGCTGCTGTTGCGCATGGGTGTAGATGGTTACTACAACCCATTTACCGGCGAAGGGCAGGTGAACATGGGGCAACCCGCATTCATGATGCCTTTTCTTATATGTCACGAAATGGCACATCAGGCCGGTATTGCCGCCGAAGGAGATGCCAACCTGATGGCCTATGCACTATGCACCAGGGCCAATGATGTAGAGTTTCAGTACTCAGCCTACCTCAATTTATGGCTCTATGCTTATAACAGGCTATATCGGTTAGATTCAGCAGCGGCAAAAGAGCAGGAAACTACCCTACCCCAGCTTACACGCATGCAAATAGATACCCTGCAAGAGATATACCGCAAGTATCAGGGGGCTATGACAGAATATACTACCGATATTTACGACAGCTACCTGCGCATGCAGCAGCAAGAGGGCATAAAGAGTTATGGCAACGTGGTGAAAGACGCATGGCACTACGAACAGTGGAAGGACCGACATAATGCCCCCTTGCACATACCCTGAAGATTGTTGTTATAACCGCAATCTGCGCCCGGCTGCAAGGTCGTTGATAACTGTTGCTATCCTGTCTATCACATCGGTAGTTGATGCAGGTGCAAATACCCACTTACGGCATGCGTCTTGCTCTTGCTTGCTCAAAGACTGGTATCTTTTCAATGCATCAGGAGCGTCGTTCAGGGCTTCTTCAAAATCGGCCTCGGCCACATTGGTTACCACTGGCTGGGGTGCATACAGCCTGATGCGCACCGTAGCACCGGCCTCCTTGCCTATCTGCTTGCGTACGGCTGCCTTTACAGCTACAAACAAACGTCCTCCCTTTATGGGCATCAGGCTGGTATTGGGTAGTGCCACATCATCTATCATGGCATCTACACGGGTCCACCCAAAGTTTTTACGTCCGCCCTGTATTACATCGGGGAGCAAGGCATAGGTCCAGCCACCCTTCATGGGCATTTTCTCCAGTAGCACCTCAGCATCCAATAACAGTGTTTGCATATAATATGATAGTAGCCCTGCAAAGTAACGGCACAAGTACGAATAACAAGACGTTAAATAGTAGCTGCACCCTACCCGCATAAGCCCATTGTTCAGTAACTTTATGGGTATAAGCGGGTAACGGCCAAACATCATTGATTTGACCTGAAAAGCACCCGTTGGTTAAAACATGCAAACAGCCTATATAGTTGCCGGATATCGTACTGCAGTCTGCAAATCGAAGAGAGGTGCATTTCGTTTTTACCGTCCCGATGATTTGGCAACCGACCTCATAAAGGGTCTACTGGCTTCTGTACCGCAACTGGACCCCAAACTGATAGACGATGTAATAGTGGGCAATGCCGTACCAGAGGCCGAACAGGGGCTACAAGTGGGCCGCATTATAGCCAATAGAGCGGTTGGCGAATGGGCTCCGGGCTTTACGATTAACAGATACTGTGGCTCCGGCCTGGAAGCAATAGCTATTGCCACCGCAAAAATACAAAGTGGCATGGCCGAATGCATCATAGCCGGCGGTACCGAAAGCATGAGTCTGGTACCCACTGCAGGCTGGCGCACCATGCCCAACTACGAGTATACCAAAGACAATGGCGACTACTACCTGAGCATGGGGCTAACAGCCGAACAGGTAGCCAAAGACTACAATGTGAGCCGCGAAGATCAGGATGCATTTGCACTACGGTCGCACCAACGCGCCATAAATGCCATAGAAAATGGCCACTTTAAAGATGGCATTCTGCCCATGACGGTGCAGGAAGTATATGTAGATGAACGGAACAAACGCACCGAAAGAAGTATTGTAATAGATACCGATGAGGGCCCCCGTGCCGATACTTCGGCTGCAGTACTGGCCAAACTACCTGCCGTATTTGCTGCCGGTGGCAGTGTAACAGCGGGCAACTCATCACAAACATCCGACGGTGCGGCATTTACCATAGTAATGAGCGAACGGTTGGCCAATAGTCTGGGGCTGGCTCCTATGGGGCGGTTGGTATCGTGCGCCAGTGCGGGCGTAGACCCACGCATAATGGGTATAGGCCCCATAAAAGCAGTGCCCAAGGTACTGCAACAGGCGGGCATGACGCTGAGCCAGATAGACCAAATAGAATTGAATGAAGCTTTTGCATCGCAATCGCTGGCCGTAATACGCAAGCTGGGGCTGAATGAAGATATAGTGAACATAAACGGTGGTGCCATAGCCTTGGGGCATCCCCTTGGTTGCACTGGTGCCAAACTCACTATTCAACTATTGCACGATATGAAGCGGCTGAATAGAAAATATGGTATTGTTACTGCCTGCATAGGCGGTGGGCAAGGTATAGCAGGCATCATAGAACGCTGCTGATAACCATTAAAAAACAATTTATTACATGCGGGAAGGTGGTTGCAAAACCACCTTTCACTATTGAATAGCAAACACTTACAAAAAAACAGAACAATTAAATGACTACAAACAACCTGTATAACGAATATGTGCAAATGATGCAGAAAGCGGCCGATATGAACAATGCAGCGGCTGTGCTGAGTTGGGACCAGGAGGTATACATGCCGGCAAAGGGTGCTGGCTTTCGTGGCAAACAGATAGCCACATTGGTATCTGCCGCACACGAAATACTTACCAGCCCCAAAATGGGCGAGCTGCTGGAAACGCTGCACACCAACGGGCAGTTAACAGATATAGAAATGGCCAACATCACCAAAAGTTATGAAGACCACCAAAAACACAAAAAACTACCACACGCATTTGTAGAAGAGCTATCACTGCAAACCAGCGAGTGTTTTAATGCGTGGATAGATGCAAGAAAGCAGAACAACTTCGATGTATTTGCCCCATCGCTGGCCAAAATGGTAGACCTGAAACGCCGGCAGGCCGACCTGTATGGTTATACCGGTCACCCTTACGATGCGCTGGCCGATGAATATGAACCGGGAGCCAATGTGGCCATGCTCGACAAGTTGTTTGATGGCATCAAACGCGATTTGCCCCCGATACTGGCAGCTATAGCACAGGCACCGCAGGTAAGCGATGCCCTGTTCGAGCAGCACTACCCCAAACAACAACAATGGGACTTTTCTATGAAAGTACTGGAGCATATGGGTTATGACCTTGAAGCTGGCCGGCAAGACATATCAGAGCATCCGTTTACCACCTCATTTGCCCCTACCGATGTGCGGGTAACTACAAGGGTAGATGAAAACAACTACGCGTCGCTGCTATGGAGTACCATACACGAAGGTGGCCATGCCCTGTATGAGCAAGGCTTGCCCGAAAGCGAATATGGCTTGCCGCTGGGCAATGCCGCATCGCTGGGTATACACGAATCGCAATCGCGCCTGTGGGAGAACTGCGTGGGCCGAAGCAAGGAATTCTGGAATTACTTCTTTCCCATATTACAAAGCTACTTCCCTACCCAATTGTCGGGCTATCGGGCAGAGGACATTTATAAAGCATGCAATAAAGTAACCCCATCACTCATCAGAACCGAGGCCGATGAGGTAACCTATCATTTTCATGTGCTGATACGATACGAAATAGAAAAACGCCTGATAGATGGCAGCCTTGCCACCAAAGACCTGCGCGCTGCATGGAACGAAGGCTATCAACAACATTTGGGCATTACCCCTCCCGACGATAAAAGAGGAGTATTACAAGATGTGCATTGGAGCCACGGCAGCTTTGGGTACTTTCCCACCTACTCGCTGGGCAGTTTCTATGGGGCGCAGTTTTTTGCCCATGCACAGCAAGCCATACCCAACCTCAACAACCACATAGCCGGTGGCGATATGAAAAAGTTGCTACCATGGCTGCGTACCAACATACATGGCCATGGTCGCCGCTACAACTCTGAGACACTCTGCCAAAAGGTAACAGGAGAGGGGTTGGATACAAACTACTTTCTGAGGTATGTGCGTAGCAAATATGCCGACATCTATGGCATAACTATGTAAACATACCAATGCACTGAAGCTACAAGCCCCGCAACAAATACCGAAGTGGTCTGTTGCGGGGCTTCTATATTGTTGCAATAAACATTTACATATTCATACCACCACAAACACTCAGTACCTGTCCCGTAACATAGGTACTCATGTCCGATGCGAGGTATAGCGCAGCATTGGCAATATCTTCGGTTTTACCAAAACGACCCAGCGGTATTTTCTCGAACCACTTTTCGGCACCACCGTCTTTCAAATAGTGTGTCATATCGGTTTCTACAAAACCGGGGGCTATGGCATTGCAACGAATGCTGCGGCTACCAATTTCGGCTGCTATACTCTTGGTGAAACCAATAATACCCGCCTTGCTGGCAGCATAGGCACTCTGGCCTGCATTACCCTTTACACCCACAATAGAACTAAGATTGATGATACTGCCCGCACGCGATTTCATCATCGGCTTTATTACCTGCCGGGTAAGGTTGTACACACTCTTCAGGTTGGCCTGCATTACTTCGTCCCACTGCTCGGGTGTAAGGCGTAGTAAAAGGTTGTCGCGGCTGATACCTGCATTGTTCACACATATATCTATGGTGCCAAATTCTTTGGCCACATCGGCTGCCAGTTGCTCGGCTGCTTTATAGTCGGCAGCATCGCTGCGGTAGCCTTTTGCTTTTACACCAAGTGCAGCAAGGCGGTCTTCCAGTGCCTTTGCCTTCTCTTCAGACGATAGATAGGTAAATGCAATGTGGGCACCATGTTCGGCAAACTTCAATGCGATTCCCTCGCCAATGCCACGGCTGGCACCGGTAATAAGTGCTACTTTATTCTCCAGTAATTTCATTGTACAAGTGCTAATTTGGCAACTAAGGTAATACTTGGCTGTCAAGTATCGAAATTACCACAACAAATGGCTATGTAGCAAGGTATAAAATCAAATAAATAAATTAAATATAAATACGATATTTT
>JAGKWS010000009.1 GCA_021151685.1 Chitinophagaceae bacterium | reverse complement strand
CGGGCATGTGATTTTTTATCTTCGATCATGGTAGGGAGGGTTTGGGTGTAAAGAACGTTTTTTGAGCATTGCCCACCAAATTGGGTTTTTATGATAGACCGAATTGGGGATGTGATGGTGGGGATATAGGGGTATGACTGGTGGTGGTTCTGTGTCGTTCTGAAAAAAGTTGACAAAGTAATTCTGTATGGGTTTCCTGATTTCCCCGAATCCATTACAAGAGATCTGTTGGATACCGAAACTGTACCACCCCACCGGGGTGTAAGCTATGTAGCATCGTTACCTTTATGGTATCCTTGCTCCGGTAGGAGCAAAACTATAGCCGTATAAAGTGGCTGATTATGCCCCCACTGCATAGTTATGCACCTACGGAGTATGTATGTGTGCTGGTGCCGTATTGACGCTACAGAGCTTTGACTCCTAACGGAGTCGTGCAGGTGTAGCAGGCTGATTATGTATGAGTGCTCTGCGAGTGATGTGTGCTGGATAGGAGGTGAGTTACATCGTATGTTTTAGGAGCGCATTTGTGTGTTTCGCCGAACAGATTTCGGCGACCTTGCCTGCCGTAGGCAACAGCCTACGGCAAAAAGTGAATGGTATGGTGTTTGTCTCCATGATTCTCTGCCCAGGTTGCTCTTACTTTTCTTTTCAGCAGCGAAAAGAAAAACAAAAGAAAGCGCTATCTCCGCCGGGCCATAGGATGGCGATACGCTGGTTTGTTATGGTTTGCAAGTTACTACTAAGCGGCATGGTGCTGGTTTTTGCCTGAGCGGTGCTACAGTTGGGTTTGGTTGTAAGGGTAAGGCTTGGGGCTTCTTAGGGAATGGGTTAATGCCCTGCACCTATGCATGTATTGCCCGTGCACTTCGCCGGACGGATTCCGGCGACTTTGCGTTCCGTAGGTAAGAGCCTACGGCAAACTGCGATTGTATTGCCAGTTGGAAACTGGTGGTAGCTGATGTGGCACGAGGCGGCTACACACGGTAGCCAACGCCCCAGGCTCGTGCCAGCGGAAGCCCCTTTGTTATTCAGCAGAACTTGCCCCGTGGTATCCTTCGTGATCAGGTACTTGCCAACCACACATTTGCAAGGATAGGAGAACAGGAGTGGCAGCATCTGTGTTGCCATTTTTTTGCACAGAAAAAGATAGTACCGAGGAAGGCAAAGTAGATGAAATTTTTCTCATGAAATTTTAATCTCTGGCCAACTTTCAGTGTCTTTTTGCTGTCTATCAGTTAAATACAGATAGCAATACCCAATTTCTTTCAACAATAAATGCATCCAGATGAAAAAGAATATCCTCTTGGCGGTCGCTATGGTAGCCATAATTCTGTGTCCCTCCTTTCTTTGGGCACAAAACATAGTAACTACTTTTGCCGGCATAGGGCCAGACGGTACTGTTCCCTCTGGCTCGCTGTATAATGGAGACAGTATTTTGGCTACAAAGGCCGCGCTCAGCTACATGGGCAATACCATTGTAGATTCTGCGGGTAATGTATATATAGCCGGAGATTTAGACCGAAGAATCAGAAAAGTAGATGCTGGTGGCATTATCACCACATATGCCGGCGGTGGTACTGCAACCTACCATAGCGGTGCCGTGGCAACATCAATAGATTTGCCGCCTATAGAGAGTATTGCCTTCGATAGGCATTGGAATATGTATTTGTGCTTTGGAACGTCTATCAAGAAGATAAATCCGGCTGGTATCATCACCGATTTTGCGGGCGGCTTCATTTCGACTTATACCGGAGATGGAGGCCCGGCTACTGCGGCTGGTATGCTTAATCCTGTAGGCATAGTTTTTGACAAGGTGGGCAATATGTTCTTCAGCGACCTGCAGCACAATGTGGTTCGGAAGATTGACACATTTGGCATTATTACTACATATGCAGGCATCGGTACAACGGTGTCGGGAGGTACAGGGGCGTTTAGTGGAGATGGTGGCCCTGCAACAGCCGCAGAACTGAGCTACCCGGGAGACCTTGAGCTGGACACTGCCGATAATCTCTACATTTCTGATGAATTCAATTACCGCGTCAGGAAGGTAGATAGAGCCACCGGAATCATTACTACAATTGTGGGGTCTGGCGCGCCTTTTCCTGCAAGCTGTGTTTATAGCGGAGAGGGTGGCCCTGCTACTGCGGCTCGTATAGACCCTATAGGTTTGGCATTCGACAGCCTTGGACAGCTTTATGTGAGCGGCGTTTCTACCGACAGAATCTGTAAAATTGACGCAGCGGGCATCATTACTACTGTTGCCGGCAACTCAGGTATTCCCGGATTTTCGGGCGATGGTGGCGATGCCATGGCTGCAAGATTTGAGAACATAGATTGGATAACGTTTGACAATTGTGGCAATTTGCTGCTGACAGATGATATGAATAACCGGATAAGGAAGATCACCTTCAACCCGCCGGTTATTACCCCCACATTGTCGGTGTCGGGCCCAATGACCGCAATACCCGGTACTACCGTTACACTTACTGCCACCGTAGGGGGTATACCGCCCGGATACACCATTTCATGGCTTAAGAATGGCGTATTGTTTGGCACGACTACAGGTACCACCATTACCTATGTAAAAACATCGGGTATGGATACTATTGTAGCCACTGTAGCCAGCAATTCTTACAAACAGTGTTATATCAACAAGGTTTCTACTGAGATAGTTGTTGCTGACCCAACATTAGAGGTTACAGTGCCAATGAACACCAATGCAATGGTTTACCCTAATCCTGTGAACGATGTGCTGCATATAGCGCACAACAATAGAAACTATACTACCTGCGAGATCATCAATAGCCTCGGCCAGATTGTAGGTGTTTATGATTTTGGTAACGAGCCAACTTTGATGATATCTACTCAGTCTCTTGCTGCGGGTGTATATATAGCAAGGCTTACAGGGGCTGAAAGCCGGGATACATACAGATTCTTGAAAGAATAGTTTTGCCTGGTCTTTGCCGGTGCAGAACAAACTGGCTGTATACAAAGCTATCCGAGGCAACAGATTCGCATTGATTGGGGCATGTTTCCAACTATGCGTGTTGTGGGTAGTCTACCACCGCAATGGCCATGCCATCATGGTCTTTTACCCCAATTGTTTGAATGACTACCGACGTAACACCAGCAGCCTCTGCCAGCGCTTTGTTGAACTGTTGTACGCCAATTACTGCCGGGTCATCACTATTTTCGTCCAGCACTTTGCCGGCACGAATTACGTTGTCTGCAATGATGATGGTGCCGGGGCGAGAGTGTCTCAATGCCCATTGCAGATACTGCATATATGGCGGTTTGTCGGCATCAAGAAACACCATGTCGAATGACTGACTGAGTTCGGTGTCCAATTCCGCAAGGACTTCGATAGCTGTGCCTACTCTGATGTCCACTTTGTGTATCAGCCCTGCATTTTCGATGTTCTTTCTCGCTACGCGGGCATACTCTTCGTTGCGTTCTATGGTTATTACTTTGCCGTCCTCAGGTATAGCCCGTGCAAGCCATATGGTGCTGTACCCACCCAGGGTGCCCAATTCCAGAACGTAGCGTGCCTGGCACATTTTGGCGAAAACCTGTAGCAACTTACCCTGTACTGCTGATACATCTATCTCTGGCAAGCCGGCATTTTCGTTGTTGCGTAGTGTTTCTTTCAGACAAGCATCTTCTGATGCAAAAAGCGAAGCAATGTAGTGGTCGGTTGCTGCAAAAATTGAAGGATTCATATAGTTGCCTAACGCAACCCATGTTGTGAATATTGTAGAAGGTGCTGTGAGGTGAAATGCCTTAAAACAGAGTACTACAATGATGCTCATATATTTTACAAACTAGAAAGTGCATGTATCTTTATGAGCCAAAATACAATACCTTCTGAAAAATGTTCAAATCTCCCTTTTCTTTCGATGGCCGAATAGCACGGGCCGAGTATGCAATTAGTCTATTGGTAAGTGCTCTCTCAGTTGGCTTAATCAGTCTGGTGATAATACCGTACACTAAAATGGATGTTTTTCTTTTTGGCCACATAATCGTGTACTGGTTTCTGTTTGCGCAAGGCACTAAACGTGCGCATGATGTTGGGAAGTCTGGTTGGTGGCAGTTTTTCCCTCTGTTTTGGTTGCTATTGCTGATTAGGGAAGGAGATAGCGGTACTAACAAATACAGCATTTAAGGATTTTCGCAGTGCTGCGAGTCCAGAACAAATGCCCTGTGGCTTTGATGACTTGTTCTGCACCAATCACCGCACATTGACTGTGCCGGCATATTATCCACCCTCATTTCCAAATAGGCATCGCA
Source organism: Chitinophagaceae bacterium (assembly GCA_021151685.1). GTDB lineage: Bacteria > Bacteroidota > Bacteroidia > Chitinophagales > Chitinophagaceae > Nemorincola. Next base: position 57,977 of record JAGKWS010000009.1, on the reverse strand, counting down.
TTTTTTCCAACACCACCAATATGAAGATTGGCCACCGTTTTGACGTAGTGTGGACACTACGCCAAGCAGGGAAATCGAATTAACATTTCATATTGTAACGAATACATTTTTTTGTCTTCATATTGCTTTTGCAAAATGTTCCTCATAAACATGAAAAATATGACCTTTTTTATTAAGATTTTTTTTCTATTATACATCACCTATGGTGTAGCAGTTGCCCATGCTCAGAAGACCCGGACTATTATACACAACGGAAATACGTTTGTCAGGTCGGTAGGGGTTCTTGATACTGTTTATAGTGTGAATGATACCGAGGAGGTAATGCGTATATGTGTTTCTAAAGAGTTTATTATCAGTATGAACGGGGAGAAGGTTCATGACTTAGAGGAGATGACAAACCAGCCACATATCAGGCAGAGAAAGCAGACTTTTGAAGAGTATATGCTAAGTAAGCTTGAGGGCTGTTTCAGGACACTGCCGAATGGCAAATATACCTTTCAGTTAAGAGAAATCGTAATTGATAAATTTGGTAGAATTGTGTATCACGAGTACTGGTATATGGACAGAAAAGACAGCAGGAGTAAAGTGGCATACATTTCAGGTAGGTTTGATAGAGAGTTGGATTCTCTGACAGGTGATATAATAAAGAATGCGCCATTGTTTGTGCCCGCAAAGCTGAACGGCCAAAAAGTAATCGCATACTACCCTGCAAAATTTGATAAGTATATAATTGATGTAACGGAAGGTGTAGCGACCTTTGCAATGATGGGACAATAGTTACTGTTACGCAGTATACATTTCTTTCCATGACTTGTGACAGTGCGCCCTGACAGGCACCTGTGGCGCAAGTCTGGGGCGACAGCTTTGTAGCATAGCAATTGGTTTCGGATGCTCAAGCTATCGATCGATTATCTCGACATCTACTCCTTATTGCTCCAGCAACAACGCCATTTTATTAATCTCCCACCCAAATAGCATACGACTTTCTATCATAACATCGCGCCCGTCAAACAGATGGAAGTGGAATTTTGACGCCAACCGGTTAGAGGATTTGTGAATCTCTATTCTTTGCAATTCTCTTATGTCGATTGATTGTGCAAATTTGCGCGGCAGATAAAACTTGTTTATGAATATATATTCTTTTGAAAAAATGAATATATCACCGGATGGGGACAAATATAGCGGTATTACCAATGATGAAAACAGTAAATACCCAACGAAAATTTGTACATCTTTTGTATCGAACCATTTCGCAGTTGAATAAACCAAGGCGAAAGGTATCCCCGCTAAAAGATTCCATCTGCCAAAGCTTTTCTCTACGGTATATTTTATATCGCTTTTCATTGATGGTGTGTCGACGGTGCCTAATGTAATATAGGAACCTTTGACCTAAAGTTAGGCAGTGTACCTCACTTGGGCCACACCAACTATTTTGTGAAATAACACAATTGGAGTAGAAAAAGCCAGTTGCAAACTGGCGGTGGCTTGGGTGGCACGAGTCGGCTAAACACAGCAGCCAACGCCCCAGACTCGCGCCAGCGGAAACACTATTAAACATCCGTTTACACTACCGCCAATTTACTGCTCCTTCCAGGCGCGCATGCCGCCGGTGAGGTTGTAGAGGCGGGTGTAGCCAGCGAGTTCCAGCCGTTGCAGGGCTATGACGCTCCTGATACCTTTTTCGCAATAGACTACGATGTCGGTGTCGTGGGGTATTTCGGCCATGCGTTGGGCCAGCTCGCCCATGGGCAGGTGCATGCCGCCTATGTGAAACTCTTCGCGTTCCCATGTTTCGCGCACATCTATGAGCACATAGTTACGTCCATCTTTTTTCCATTGTGCCAGTTCGGCTGCCTGTATCGATTCCATTGATTGTGTTGTGTGTGTGGCAAATGTAGGGCAGTATGGCTATTAAGTAAAGGATAGCCCTATAAAGGCTACGTTCTAAGTTTGAGGTGCTGTGCCGCCCCAGCGGGGCGCAAGCTCTGTAGTAGAAAAATCCACATTTATCGTTGCTCCGTCAGGAGCAAAACTACGTCCCATCCAATTGCTGAATAATGGCCCCACTTTATCGTTATGCTCCTGACGGAGCATGCATGTGCTGTTACTTTTAGCAGCTACAGAGCTTTCACTCCTATCGGAGTGGTACAGGCGTATCACCTCATACTTTGCCCCATAAAGCAGAAACCCGATGCAACACACCGGGTTTCTATTTCTATTCTTCGTCTTTGGCGGTAAGTGCCCGCCAAAGGAGGTCTTTTAGTTGCACCAATCCCTGATTGGCCACGCTGGATATGAACACATGCGGGAGGTCGGTAGGTAGAACCTGCGCTATTTCCTGCTTCAGCTCATCGTCCAGCATTTCGCTTTTGCTGATAGCTATAATCATCTTTTTGTGCAGCAGCTCTTCGTTGTACTCGGCCAGCTCGTTGATGAGTATTTCTACTTCTTTGGCATGGTCGTCGGCATCGGCCGGTACCAGCAGCAATAGTACCGAGTTGCGCTCTATATGACGCAAGAAGCGGTGCCCCAGCCCCTTGCCCTCGGCGGCACCTTCTATAATACCCGGCAAGTCGGCCATGCAGAACGACTTATTGTCGCGGTACTGCACAATACCCAGTTGCGGGGTGAGGGTGGTAAAGGCATAGTCGGCTATTTTGGGTTTGGCGGCACTGAGCACCGATAGCAGGGTAGATTTGCCCGCATTGGGGAAGCCCACCAAGCCTACATCGGCCAGTATTTTCAGTTCCAGTATCTTCCAGCCTTCGGTACCCATTTCGCCCGGTTGGGCATAGTCGGGGGTTTGGTTGGTAGGTGTGGCAAAGTTGGCATTACCCAACCCACCACGGCCGCCACGCAGCCATATTACTTCCTGCCCGTCTTCGAGTATCTCTATCTCCTGCTTGCCGGTTTCCATATCCTTGGTTACGGTACCCAGTGGCACCTCCAGTATGATGTCGGCACCGTCTTTGCCGGAGCTGTTGTTCTTGTAGCCGTTTACGCCATCTTGCGCCAGTACGTTCTTGTAATAGCGCATGTGCAGCAATGTCCATAACTGTGCATTGCCCCGTAGTATTATGTGGCCGCCACGGCCACCATTACCCCCGTCGGGGCCAGCCTTGGCATCCATCTTGTTCCGCTCGAAGTGTACACTACCTGCGCCACCCTTACCAGACCGGCAGTATATGCGGATGTGGTCTACAAAATTGCCTCTTTCCATCAGGCTACTGGTAGCAGGTATTTATTGATGTTTTTAGAAAGCAGTGCATAGGTTTCTTCCACAGGGTGGTGGCCTGCAACACGCTCCAGCTTGCCCTGGTCGCCATAGTAGCGTGCCACTGGTTCTGTTTTGCTCTGGTATTCTTTAATACGTTTGGTAATCACCTCTTCGTTGTCGTCGCTACGGCCCGATGTGATGCCCCTGTTTACAAGGCGGGCAATGAGGTCGGCTTCGGGCACTTCCAGTGCCAGTACGAGGTGTATTTGTGTATTCTTGAACTCCAGCAATTTATCCAGAGCCTCGGCCTGGTTGGTAGTTCTGGGGAAACCATCGAACACAAACCCACGTGCCTCGGGCGACTCGTCTATTTTACCGCTTATCATGCCTATAACCACCTCGTCTGGTACCAGCATACCCTGATCCATATACTTTTTGGCTTCTGTGCCCAGTGGTGTCTGGCGGCTCACCTCGTCGCGCAGCAGGTCGCCGGTAGAGATGTGCTGTAACTGGTATGACTTAATGATGTTTTCTGATTGTGTACCTTTTCCGCTGCCCGGAGGACCGAACAAGACTAAATTGAACATGAACTGAGTATTGTTGAATATGTTGCAAAAGTAATTATATCTGATGAAACAGGCGTAACTATTTACCCCCAGTGGTTCCGGAGGTGATTGTTTGCCGCCGATTTCACCTTTCTATAACACACCAATGCCCCGGAGGTCCATTTAGACCAATCCGGGGCATTGAGGTTATACTCTTATTGGCCCAGTGTTTCGGCTTTGCGCGGGTTGCGATCCAGCACTTCGTCTACCATGCCATATTCTTTGGCTTCGGCGGCGGTCATCCAGTAATCGCGGTCGCTGTCTTTCTCTACCTTCTCTATAGAGGCACCACTGTGCAGGGCTATAATGGCGTAGAGTTCTTTCTTCAGCTTGCCTATCTCGCGGGCAGTTATTTCTATGTCGCTTGCCTGACCTTCGGCACCACCCAGTGGTTGGTGTATCATTACGCGGCTATGTTTGAGCGCGGTACGCTTGCCCTTGCTACCAGCACACATCAGCACGGCGGCCATAGAGGCTGCAATGCCTGTACAGATGGTAGACACATCGGGGTTGATGATTTGCATGGTGTCATAAATACCCAAGCCTGCATATACGCTACCACCGGGACTGTTGAGGTACATCTGAATGTCGCGGGCGCGGTCGGTACTTTCCAGAAACAGCAGCTGGGCTGTTACGATGTTGGCCACGTAGTCGTTGATGGGCTCACCCAAAAAGATGATACGATCCATCATGAGGCGCGAGAACACGTCCATACTGGCTACGTTCATGGGGCGTTCCTCAATAATGTATGGCGTAAGGCCGGTTGGTACTTTCAGCGAAGAGGTATAGCTGTCTACTGTAAGACTGCTGATGCCATGATGTTTTATCGCATATTTACGAAATTCGTTCTGGTTCATGCTATTCTTTTTCTGTTTTAGTATCTATACTCAAAATACAATCCAATCCTTAAAATTAGGACAATACGGCGTAAATGCGCCCTTTTGTCGCACAACTTCGTACTACGTGCGGCATCTTTAACGTTTTTTGCGGTATGCTGTGGTGTGCTTTGTTTTATGCGAATATCTGTACCCTGCCATATGTATTATCTGCATGCACACGCATATTTTGTTAGCAATCAGCTGCATTGAGCTATATACTACCCGCTCCTACCTTTTGCGGCGTATGTTCATGACGTATACGGCGGCTATGCCCAGTATGCCACCGGCTATGGTGTGTGCCTGTAGCTGCTCGCCCAGTAGCAACCAGCTGGATACTGCGGCCGCCAGTGGCACCAGAAATATGAAGCTACTGGCTTTTTCGGCCCCCAGTTTGGTGGTGGTATAGAAGTACATAGTGGTAGCACCGGTGGTGACAATAGCCGAACTGAAGAAGAGATTGCCCCAAAATTTTACACTGGCAGTGGAGAAGGTTTGTTGCAGCTCGCCTATGTTGGTAAATGGCAGGAAGCACAGCAGTGTGACCACATATTGCCATAGGGTGAAGCTGAGGGATGCGCCATAACGGGCCCCTTTGGCGGTAAATTTGCTCATGATGGCCCATAATACGGCTGCCAGCAGAAAATATAGATTGCCACTATCCATAAGTGTAGCCCCGCTATCCCATACGCGTAGCAGTGTAAGCCCGGCTGTTATGCCCAGTAACAGCCCAAGGCCCTCGCGCCGGGAAGGGAGCCGCCTGTCCAGCAGCAAGCCTACGGCATATGCGGTAATGGGGTTCATGGTGGTGACCAATACGCCACCTGCCCCGGCTGCACCCTTTTTGATGCCCATGAAGAATGCATAACTATATGCGGCCAGCAGTACGCCCGAGGTGATGAAGACGGGTATGCCTTCTTTTTTGATACGGAAGGGTATGCGCAAAACGGGCAATAGCAATAGTGTAGTAGCCACTACTACCACATAACGGTAAACAGTAAAATTGACTGCGCTGCAATAACCAGCCAGTACCTTGCCCGATGGCCAGCTAAGCCCCCAGAGGAACATACTGACCACCATGCCCAGCACCAAATGTTTGCTGCCGTTATCTGTATTGCTCATATACGGTGCGAAGGTACGGTAGTGTTGGTAACGGTGGTTGGGGATGTTTGATTATAGCATGTGGGAATTGTAACTCTATTGTCTGATCGTATTTTACGGACGGTGTGCTTGCTGGTGGCGGGGGTAATTCCAAATTCCAATACCCCCAAATTGCGAAGTCAATTTTGAACACTTGGGGTGTATTGTTTGACATTCTTCTCATGTGGTATGGGCGAATAATTACTATTGTATAAGGGTGCTTGTAAGAGGCAAAAAAAACAGCCAACAAGTACCCGGAAGGGTGTTGTTGGCTGTTTTAGCTGTTGCTACCGGCGGATGCCGGTAGTAGTAATTATCTTACTACACGAACGTTAACGGCGTTTGGTCCTTTTTTACCGTTTTCTACGTCGAATGTAACTACGTCATTCTCATATATATCGCCTTTCAGCGCAGACACGTGAACAAAAACGTCGGCACCGCCGTTTTTTGGGGTAATAAAGCCGAAGCCTTTTGTTGTGTTGAAGAATTTTACTGTACCTTCTTGCATTTTACTTTGTTTTTTGTTGTTATTAAATAGATTGCTTACTTAGCAATTTTTTTTACTTTAATGGCACTATAGCCGCGTGGTGTACGTTCTTTTTCGAAGGTAACGCGATCTTTTTCTTTTACTGGTTGCAGCAACTGGTTGCTGTGTACAAAGATGTTTTCGCGTGTTTTGTCTTCTGCTATGAATCCATATCCTTTTTCTTCGTTGAAGAAGGAAACTACACCTGTTTTTTCTACGCTTTCGGGGATAATTGGAGCTGCACCAAGCTGAATGTCTTCGAGATTTATCTCAATTTTTCTGTCAGTGGCTGGCGGAACTGATGAGATATTTCCATATTCATCGATGTAAGCCATCATATCTTCAAGGCTTTTGCCCTTACTGTTGTTGGACTTACGATCTTGCATTTTTTTTGCTTTGTCCTGCTTTGCCCGTGCTTTCTGCTTTTCTTTCTCCTTCTTCGAAAACGATTCTCCCATATTTGTTTTACTTGTTGTTTTTGTTTACCAGTGGCAAAATATTTTATGTTTTTCAATACCAGCACCCAATGGCTGCAAGATAACTGAAGAACGGAATCGGGGGGATAGAATAACCATGCTTTTATCATGGTACACATGTGCCAGAGGCCGCACGCGTATGCACAGCTAAATGGTGCATGGGCTAAACTATCGGCATCTGGAAAAGCAAAAACTGTAAGAGAAAGAATAACCTAATCTACGGCAGAAAAAGCCAAGGCAGGAGCCTGATTCAATACAAAGATAGGATATTTATTTAAGTAAACAATTTTTGAAAAAAATATTTTTCATTTGTGTTTAGGGTCAGTTTAAGATTCATTAACTGTCTCTGTGGTTGTTTGGACTGCAACTTTGTTACTTTTTTGCCACAGAAATGGCTATGGAAGCATTGCCAGCCGCGTATTGCTCGAAAAACAATGTTTATTCTCAAAACGAGCAATCAGTCTTAAACAGGCTATTGATATAGATGGGCCAAAAGGAATTTAGCATGGAAAGAAAGTTGAGATAAAAAATATATTAAATGTGCGCTAATGGATAATAAAGACTACCTTTAATAAAAAGCGTATGATAACTACACCAGAGTTGCGCAGCCAGTTTGATAAGGCTTTTACAAAAATTGTAAAGTCATTGCCTATTGAAATGCAAAGGAAATGGAATGGCAGCATTGTGTGGAAGGATGATCATTCTTATCCGGAGATTGAGCCGAATATGCTGCGCGAACTACCCACTGCGGCCAGATCGGCTTATGTAACATTATTGAACAAACTGAGTCGCGGCCACATATAGTTACGGTTAAAAACATGCAAACATGTCTCTTGTAAATATAGTTTTCAGAAAAGTAAAAGAAATGAGTGCACGGAGTATAACGCCCCGGCCAATGGTAAGTGTGTACGAATTGGGTAAAGAGCTATCAATATCGGGGGAGGGGTTGCAACCGTATATTACAGAGCTGAAAAGTCTGCGCCTTGTAACCTATGCTGGAGGTAGCGCACCTACGGTGAAGCTTACACTGCTGGGCTGTGTGGTGAGCCGGGAAAAATAAACAATTTTAGAAAAATGCGAAAATCTCAAGTACAAAAGGTTTAGAGCCTGTTTAAGATTTATTCATTGCCTTTATTATGGTTGTTTTTGGCTGCAATTTCGTTTCATTTTTCGCCATAGTAATGGCTATGGCTGCAACATGTGCCTCGTTTCGGGCAAAACAACTTTCATAATAAACAGAAGCAATAAATCTTAAACCGGCTCTTAATAGGTACTGGATTTTTTGAGAGGAACGATTGAGTTGCGTGTATCAAGTAGCCGAGTGGGTTGTGAGGTGCATGGCGCACGTAAAGACATGAGATATGTATAAAAGGAGCTATAACAATTGTAAGCGGACAGGGCTAACCGAATGATTGCATGTATTGCAGGGTCTCGAACGGCTTGTGCAATGCATTGGTGCCAGCAATCAGGAATGCATTGATGCCACTGTCTCTGAGATAGCCATAGTCCATGACATCGGCAATGGTGGGGGTGCCCTTCTCGCCAATGCCGCCTAATATGCCGGTGGCAATAATGAGTTGTTTTTGGTGCATGTGGCACATATCTATGAGCCGTTTCTGGAAGCCGAATAGCTGATGGGCGGGCGCACCGGTAGAGAGATCGCCCCGACCAAGCATGACGGTGTTGCAGTGCTGAAGTATGTTTGCAATAGCTGCATCATCTAAGATGTTTTCTATTTTGGGAATAACATTGATATTGGGTTGTATGGACTTCAACTGAAGAAGATCGTGGGCACTTTGGGTAAAAGATACCAGGTAATGTACGTTTGGGGGCTGAGGATGCCGGACGAGACTGAGGTCTTTATCGGAATTGGCAGAGAATGGAAAAGATTTGTTGCGCATGCTGAGTGACCTGCCTGCAGTGAGGAAAAAAGAAGTAAGCGCACGGCAGTGTAAGCCCGATGCATTAATGTCTGTAATTAACAGATTCAACTCGCCATCGGCAATGCTCACTATATCGTTGACGGCTAATGTAGGAAAGCTTGTGTGTGTGAATAAGCCCAGTGTGGGTATTGCGTTTGGTGTTGGTACTGCAGTATGAGGTATTAGCACACAATTTTGCCCGGCTTCTATATGGATACCTGCCCCTAACTGCCCAACAATTGGTTTGCTGCCGGGAAGGTCTATAAGTATATCGAGGCTAAGATGTTGTTGGACGATCTTGTCCTGAATTTCGTTGAGGCGATGCAGGAAGGCATCTTCAGACATGCCTTTATATATCAGACGAATGGCTTTGAGACCTGCCTGTTGCAGCGCAGAGAGGTTGTAAGAGAAATCGGCCGGGTTGCGGGAATAGGTGAGTATAGGATAGCTCATGTGTGGTTTTTGGTAAATGTATTAAGGAAATCCCAAATCACAAGTAGTTATGTAAGAAAAGCATAGTGTAGTAAGCAGTCATCGAAAGGAGCTGCTTTTTAATTTTTATGCTATCTGAGTTGCCAATTGTCAGTATTAAAAGACGGTACTAAACCAGCAACAAATTTCAACATTTTACCGCCGAGTTCTTTGTGAGGGCCTCGGTTAGGACATCAACAAAAAGGGAGCCGCATTGGTGCAGCTCCCTTTTTGTTGATTTGTTTTGTTGTTATTATTTACGCCCAGGGGTTTTACCTCTGTCGGCTTGCATTTTCTGCATTTCTTCCAGTTTTGCTGCCCATTTCGATTGTGTAGGGGGCTTGGTTTTGTTCTCCTGTATCTGCGCATGTATCGCTTTTTCATCAATAAAGTACTTCTGAATGATGAATTGCTGTGCTATGCTGAGAAGGTTGGAACAGGTGTAGTAGAAGGTAAGTGCCGCTGCCATTTTGTTGAAAACACCCATCAGTATGATTGGGAATATGTAGGGCATGTACTTCATCATGGGGTTGTTGGGGTCTTGTGGGGTCATGTTTCGGTTATAGAGTGCGAGGAACAAGCTCGATGCCGTCATGAGCAGTGTGAACAAGCTGATATGGTCGCCGTAGAAAGGTACCTCAAAGCCAAAGTTGAAGATACTATCGTAGGTAGATAAGTCTTTTACCCACAAGAATCCTTCCTGACGGAACTCTATGAATGACGGGAAGATGTAGTAGATAGACAGCAATATGGGCAACTGAAACAGCATGGGCATACAACCACCCAGCGGGTTTACACCGGCAGAGCGGTAGAGCTTCATTTGCTCCATGCCAAACTTCTGCTGGTCGTCGCCAATCTTCTCGCGCAGTTCATCCAGTTCGGGCTTCAGTACACGCATTTTGGCACTTGACAGGTAGCTCTTGTACGTAAAGAACGACAGCACCAACCTGATAAACAGTGTCATCATCAGTATCAGCAACGCATAGTTGTTGATAAAGCTATCGAACAGGTAGAAGATAGGAATGATGACCCAACGGTTGATGTACTTTACAAAAGACATGATACCCACGCCCAGCGGCACCATTTCTTCCATATCTATATTATACGACTTGAGGGTACGGTAGTCGTTGGGGCCTATGTACCAGCGTAGTGCTGCAAATTGTGTCCCGCCCACGGTTTTCAGCGGCAGATCCATAGCGGCGAGGTTGGTAGCTGCTATGCTGGTATCGCCGGGCTTGTAGCCATACTTCGAGTCCATTTTGGTAAACCCGTCCTCTGCTATCAGTGCTGTGCTGAAGTATTGTTTCCGCACTCCCATCCAGTGGGCTGCGTTACTTTTGTTGTTCAGCGTTTTTTCTTCGCCCTGCACTGTAAAGTAGTCGTGCTCGGCATCTTTGTTGCGGAAGTACACCTGTGTGCTCATCCGCTCGTTGGTAATGTCTTTTTCGGTAGTCAGCACACTGGTTTGCCAGCTCAGGGGCAGTGTTTGCGCCATGATGCCCGTAAGCGATATGCTGCAACTCATCATGTAGCCATCGGCAGGCAGGGTATACACAATATCCACCTTTTTACCATTACCCATGTCGGCCACAAAGTCTATGCTTTTGTCGCCATTGGGCATGGTTTTTATTTGCGGGGCAAAGTATAGGGTATTGGTAGCGCGGTTATTGTCTACCGGCAGCACGGCACTCAGTTGGTTGCCACCACCATTGAAGAGGTACAAAGGCTGTTTGCCATATGTTTTGTAATCCTTTAACTGTGCCGATGTAGGGTAGGCACCCTTTGTGGTAAACTGTATGGCCAGCTTGCCATTCTCCAGTGTTACGGTTTGTGCAGAGCCATTGTAGGCTGGTGGTTGCAGCGCACGCAATGCCAGTGTGGCACTGTCTACAGCAGTGTCGGCTACTGTAATGGTTTTGCTGGTATCTACCAGCGGGCGGGGATGCGCCTTGGCATAAGCAATACTATCGGCCTGCTTACGTTCGTAGAAGGCCTTCTGCTCGTGCTGATTGTACATGACGTAGGCTATCAGCAATATACCCAGCAGCGAGAACCCTATTACCTGGTTACGGTCCATTAAAAATAAATAATAAGTAAAAATGTAATTTGGGCGCAAAGGTAGTTCTTTTGCGGCTACTACACAGGCCGCTTCGTTCTATTAATTATTGCAGGGGGCTATAAATTCGGTAACCGCCCATTTTCAGTCGGCCAATATGGCATATGATGTGTTGTTATATACATGGGCTCATGCAACTGTAGTATCTTGCGGGCCTTCCATGTGTCGTCTGCTGTTGTTATGGGTATCATTGCTGGTGGTTGCTGTTGCAGGGGCACAACCATTGGGTAGGGTAGTGGTACGCACCATTCACATACACGGCAACAAGGTAACAAGGAATGCGGTGGTGCTGCGCGAGACAGGAATGTACGATGGCATTACCTTACACCCCGACTCTGTAGCCCACCTGATAACGCGCAACAAGCTGCGCCTGTTCAACTTGCAGTTGTTCAACAAGGTAGACCAGTATACCGACTCTGTAGCACCAGACACGGTAGATTGGCACATACACCTGCACGAGCGTTGGTACCTGATGCCCACTGGCATTCTTCAGTTTGCCGACCGCAACATTAATACCTGGTGGGCCGACCATAGGTACGACTTCAATCGTGTATCTGCCGGCTTCACACTTACCAACAACAATTTTCGGGGCAACCTCGAAAGCTTTTCTGTTACCGTACAGGAAGGATATATGCAGCGGTTGGGTGTTAGCTACATGCGGCCATATCTGCACCAGAAGCGCATACACGGTTTTGGCTTTAATGTATGGACGGGCCGCAGCACACAAACGTGGTACCGTACCGATAGCAATAAACTGAGGTTTGCTGGCAACTATTCGGGGCCGGCTATGGCATGGCAGGCTGGTGGGGCATTGTGTTACTCGTTCAGGCCACGGTATGTGGCGCGGCACCTGTTTCAGTTGGGGTATCAGTATTACCGCGTTGCCGATTCTATACCCATACTGAACCCCGGTTACTTTGCCGACTCGTCGCGGGTTGCGCATTTTGCCGAGCTGAACTACCGATACGAGTATAACCGTACCGATAACTGGAACTACTCTATGCGGGGCGAGAAGCTGGTAACCACAACCGTAGTAAGGGCCGGTATGGAGGGTATTGCTTTTCAGGCATTTGTCAATTATGAGGCAGGACTATTCCGGCATTTGGGAGGCAAGTGGTATGGGGCTGCCATATCGCGCGGGCGGGTGATGTTGCCGGCACAGCAACCCTACTTCTTTCGGAATGGGTTGGGTACCTCGGCCGACTATGTGCGGGGGTACGAGTACTACGTAACCGATGGCTACCATTATGGACTACTTCGGGCCGACCTTAGGCGGGAGTTGCTGAACAACACATGGTCTTTACCGGTGCGGTATTTTACGGCTGTACCAGTGCGCATTTACCCCAAGCTATTTGCCGATGTGGGTGGTATCAGTGGCCCCAATCAGCGGGGCAATACACTGGTAAACAAATGGATGTATAGCTACGGCGCGGGTGTAGACATCATTACGCTATATGATATAAAGCTGCGTATAGAGTTTGCCCGCAATCATCTGGGCCAAAATGGTCTATATTTACACTTTAATAGCGAATAGGAACGCAGAGTGCCTTGTCGCGAAATTGCCCTCAATAAATAGATGCCCCAATGCTGGTAGCACTGTACAACCGCACGTTTGATGAGCAGGACGTGCCCTTTTTGGCCAACCTGCTGCGCCTGTTAGACATACACAAACTACAGATTGTGTTCTACCAGCAGTTCTACGAGCGGCTGTCGCGGTATATACCCTTTGCCGATGTGCCACGGGTTTTTACTGGTAAAAATGACCTGCCACCCCATACCGATATGCTCTTTAGCTTAGGGGGCGATGGCACCATGCTGGATGCCGTTTGCTTTGTAGGCAAATCGGGCATACCGCTGATAGGTGTCAATCTGGGTAGGTTGGGCTTTTTGGCGGCCATACCCGAAGAGGAGGCCGAGGGTGCTATTTTGTCATTGGTACGCGGGTCTTATACTTTAGAGAAACGCTCGCTACTGCACCTTGATGCCAGTGTGCCACTTTTTAATGGGTCGCCGTTTGCACTTAATGAGTTTACTATATCCCGAAAGGATACCTCGTCTATGATTAAGATACACACCTATTTGAACGGTGAGTTTCTGAATACGTACTGGGCCGATGGGCTGATAGTGGCTACGCCTACCGGATCTACAGGTTACTCGCTGAGTTGTGGCGGGCCAGTGGTTTTTCCGCAGGCATCGAGCTTTGTTATAACGCCCGTGGCCCCGCACAACCTGAATACACGGCCTATAGTGGTGCCAGATGACAATGTGATTTCATTTGAGATAGAGGGCCGCTCGGAGCATTTTTTGTGTACACTGGATGCCCGTACCGAAACGATAGGCAGTACGGTGCAACTGGCGGTGAAAAGGGAGAGTTTTACGGTGTCGTTGGTACGGCCCGATGAGCATAACTTCCTTAATACCATACGGCAAAAACTGTATTGGGGTGTAGATCGCCGCAACTAAGTGAAGATTAATAACGCTCATTATCATTGGTTTATGCAGCCACTGTACGTACATCCCAACATTGCTGAAGCGCACACACTGCCTGCGGTCTTTTACACAGCCGACTATTATTTGCGCGAGTCGCTGCAAAAAATATTTGCACCAATGTGGCTATATGTGGGCGATGCGGCTACACTGGCCGAACCCGGTACCACACAGCCCTTTGTATGGTTGCCCAACTATGGCAATGAGCCGTTAGTGCTGGCTAATGATGGCGGCACACTGCGCTGTATGAGCAATGTGTGTACCCACAGGGCCAACCTGCTGGTAACCGAGCCTTGCAGGCTACATCATATACGGTGTGGCTACCATGGGCGGCAGTTCTCGCTGGCGGGTAAAATGTTGCATATGCCAGAGTTTAAGGAGGTGCGCCATTTTCCCTGCCCGGCCGATGATTTGCATCAGTTGCCGCTGGGGCAATGGGGCAATTTGTTGTTTACCTCGGTTGAGGCAGGTATTCCGTTCCAAACAGTGTTTGCCGAAATGCAAGCGCGTATTGCGTGGTACCCGATGGATAGGCTGCAACGCAGGCCAGACCTGTCTAAGGACTACGAAGTAGCGGCCAACTGGGCCTTGTATTGCGAAAATTATCTGGAAGGGTTTCATATCCCGTTTGTACATGCCGGGCTGAATAAGGAGCTCGATTTTGGCGAGTACAGTACCGAGTTGTTCCGATACTCGAATCTGCAATTGGGCATAGGTAAGGACGATGATGTATGTTTCGATTTGCCCACCACCTCGCCCGACTATGGCAAGAAGGTAGCTGCCTATTACTTTTGGGTGTTCCCCAATATGATGTTCAATTTTTACCCCTGGGGCTTGTCGCTGAATGTGGTGTACCCTACAGGGACATCGTCTTGCAAGGTGTCTTTTATAGCATGGGTACTGCATGAGGAGTTGCTGGGCGAGGGGGCTGGCAGCGGGCTGGACGAGGTGGAGCTGGAAGACGAGGCCATAGTGCAGCAAGTGCAGCAGGGAGTGAGGTCGCGTTTCTACCAGCATGGGCGTTATTCGGTGTTGCACGAGCAGGGTACGCACCATTTTCACCAGCTTATATGTGCATTTATGAATGCTACACAGAACACCCCGGCATAGAACGTATTGATTGGCAATGCCTTGCCACACGGTATTCCCAAATGTGGAAAAGAAGTTAAATTTCTGTTTGAAACATAGCACTATTATTATATTTTTGATAATAATTGCCGTGCCCATTGCAAACGTTTTGCGAAAGTAGCTCGTCTGTTATCAGTAAGCGATTTTGTACCATTTTACTACTGCCAATGAAACTATCCATACTCAATACCTTCTGCAAAGCCATGAAGCACGTAGCCAGTGCCTGTGTGGTGGCGGGCGCACTAACGGTTACTGCCCATGCGCAGATAACTGTGGCTCAAAACCAGACAGCAGCAGCATTGGCTACTGCACTTACAGGTAGCGGGGTATTGGTACTGAGCCCGGTGCTGACCTGCGATACCGGTGCCAACGGATTGTTCACCACTGTGGTAGACCCTATTGGGGTATCGAACGGTATAGTGCTTACTACAGGCTCGGCAAATGGTATTGCGGCACCTGCCAGTACATTCGAGTCTATTGGGCACACCCCATCGCTGGCCGATGCCGACCTTGCCACACTGGCAGGCGGTACCACCAATGATGCCTGTGTGTTGGAATTTGACTTTAAGGCGGCAGGCGATACGGTGAAGTTTGATTATGTATTTGCCTCAGAGGAGTATCCCGAGTTTGCCTGTTCCAGCTTCAATGACGTTTTCGGCTTTCTTATTTCGGGTGGCGTTACTTCGCCACTTACTACTTATGCCACACCATACAACATAGCACGCGTACCGGGTACCAATATTCCTGTTTGTATCAACAGTGTAAACTCGGCACCTACCGGCACCAGCTATGCCATTGGTACCTGTAATGCATTGGGCCCCGGCTCTCCGTTTGGTATGTACTATGTCGACAACTCGGCAAGTACCATGCTGGTGTACGATGGTAAAACAACGGTGCTGAGAGCAATAGCTGCTGTAAGCCCCTGCGATACCTACCATCTGAAACTGGGTATTGCCGACGTGGGCGACAATGCGTATAACTCTGGTGTGTTTATAAAAGGAGGCAGTCTTACCTCTACGGTACCAACTACCGTTACGGCTGTGGGCACCAGTGGGTTGCCATATTGTATACGTGGCTGTAATCCGGGCAATTTTGTGTTTACCATTCCTACCCCGCAAGACACTGCGGTTACTGTATACTACAATATAATGGGTACTGCGGTAAACGGCTACGACTATGCTACCATACCTACCAGTATTGTGATACCGCCTACCACTACGTCGGCCATTCTTAATATCAATACGCTGCCGGTGGTGCCTGCAGGGCCCAAGGTGGTAACATTGCAGATATTGAAGCAAGACCCGTGCAACCCTACCATATTTATTCCGGTGGCAACCGCCAGCCTTACTATATTAGATTCCTTCAATTTTCACATTCTTACGCCCGACACCTCTATTTGTGCGGGGCAGACGGTACCACTGAGGGCAACGGGAGATGCCGATTTTGCAACAGTGCTCAATTACCAGTGGTTGCCTTCGGCTTCAGTAGTGTCTCCAACATCGCTGTACACCACCGCCAATCCCGTTGTTACCACTACCTATTCGCTGGTGGTTACAGCCGATCCGGCATTGGGTTGTGTGCCTCAAATCAAAACGGTTACAGTATCTATCTTCCCCAATCCTGTGTTGACGGTAGATTCTACACTCGTTAAAACCTGTGTGGGGGTATCGGTACCGTTGAATGTATATGTATCGCCACCGGGTACGCCATATACTTACTCGTGGTTGCCGGCTACACACCTTAGTGGTACCTCTGTTTCGGGGCCGGTGGTAACACCTACTGTAGTTGGCGATGTTACGTATACGGTTACTGTGTACCCTACAGCACTACCAGCCTGTGCCAGCCGTACCAACATAACGGTACATACGGTACCTAACGACTTTATATTGAACAATCGTGATACGGCAATATGTATTGGCGAGTCTGTACAAACCAGCATCAGTGGCGGTTCATCTGAATTTACATGGTTCTGGGCACCACCTTATGGGGTGTCTAATGTGAACATTATGGAGCCGTTGATAACGCCAACGGTAAGCAATTCCTATACTGTTACTGCCTCTTATGCACATTGCCCAAATATGGTGCATAGTTTCTATATAGAAGTAGACACACCTGCACCACTTGTAGTGTTGTATGATACTATATGTATTCCTATGACGTATACGGTAGACCTTACTGTACCCGGTAGTACTGGTGTAGGTAGCGGGTACTACAGCTACCAATGGTCTCCGGCCACGTATGTGAGCAACGATACCCTGCCCAATCCCGTAATAACCCCAACAGTGGCAGGTGCATATGTATACACCGTTACTGTGATGCCCCATGCTATAGGGTGTGCGGTAAGAGACCTGATAAACCTGTATGTGCTGCCCGACAGAATAAACCTGATGCCAGATACCGCCATTTGTAAAGGACGGTCGGTACAGATAGTAGCTACCGGCGACCCGCTGTTTTCTTACCAATGGTTGCCTACGGCTGGTATACCAATATCCAACATACTGACACCTATCATTACCCCCGATACATCGGCCTTGTACAAGGTGCGCGTATCGTTTCATAGCTGTCCCACATTTTACGACTCTTTGTTTATAGATGTGCAACCCAACCCGCAGGTATATATTGGTGGTAACCGGTTTGTGTGCGAGGCCGATACCATCAGGATGATTGCAAATGTAACCCCCGGATGGTACACCCATTACGAGTATGATTGGGCTCCGGCAACACACATCGATCATCCATCAGACCCATCTGTAGTATTGACAGGTGCTGCCAGCGAGACCATTATACTGACGGTGAAGACACCAGCAGGGTGTATTGCAGTAGATTCGGCAAAGATTGTAGTATTGCCCGGCAACTTTGCCAGTATAGAGCCACAGAGAGATTTTTGCCCGCACGACAGTGCCGTTCTGACCCCCATGGGTGGTGTGTCTTACCAATGGATGCCGGCATTGTACCTGAGTGGTGCCAATCAGGCAACACCAGTAATAAAGCCTATTACCGACCAAACATATACCATTGTAGCCACCAGTGCCGATGGCTGTAAAGACACAATACATTTCACCGCAATGGTGCATCCGGCAGCTGTTATCTTCCTGGAGGATTCTGTTATGCTGTTTCCCGGCGAAAATTACCAGCTATTACCCGAGACTAACTGTACCAATGTAGTGTGGACACCGGGTGGCGGGCTTAATAGCAGATATATAGCTACACCTATTGCATCGCCCTCTATTAGTACCAAATATGTAATAACCGGTGTGACAGAGCATGGTTGCAAAACGAAGGATTCAATAAATATTAATGTAAGCGATGAGACACTAACTAATGTGCCTAATGCGTTTACACCTGGGTCTGGTGCAAATAATGAATTTAAAATTATTAAGCGCGGTATTGCCACTTTGAATTATTTCCGTATTTTCAACCGTTGGGGAAATATGGTATTTGAGACCACCGACATGGAAAAAGGGTGGGATGGAACGTATAAAGGAGTGCCACAACCCGTAGGTGTATTTGTATATATATACGAGGGTGTAACCAATACAGGAAAAGTATTTAAAAAGCAAGGAAACGTAAGTTTATTAAGGTAACTTTACAACGCAATAAATAAAGATGAATACGAAAAGGATAATTACCCGTTTTTGTTTGGCTACAGCACTTACTGCAAGTGCACCGGCTGTTTTTGCGCAAGACATCCATTTTACGCAGTTCGATATGGCGCCAATGGTAGTCAATCCCGCATTTACGGGTATGTTCGACGGGCTGGCACGTGCCGGTGGCATATACAGAACGCAATGGGGTAGTGTAACTGTACCCTATGTGACCATGGGCGCACATGCCGACATGCCGTTGTACTTAGACCAGTCGGGTGGCGCATTGGCCGCAGGCATACAAATATTTAATGACAAGGCGGGTGATGGTAACCTGCAGAACTTTACCGGCCTGCTATCCCTGGCGTACCACAAAACGGTGGGTAATGGTAGCATAGCGGTAGGTATGCAAGGTGGCTATGCCAGCAAAAGCATAGACCTCTCTAAGCTGTATTTTGGTGATGAATCGGTGAACGGTACTTTTGTTCCCGGTACGTCTAACGAATATTCGTTGGGCATAGGTAACAGTGTAAACTACTATCTGGTAAATGCCGGTGTGGCATTGTCTGGTGGTAAGGAAAACTTCAACTATGTAATAGGTTTGGGTGCCAACAACATCAACCAGCCGAATGACGCACTGCTGAAGAAGCAGACGAGCACTGTTGGGTTGGATATGCGCTTTACAGGCCAGTTGGGGCTTTCCATAAAGTCTAATGATCGTTTGACATTGCGCCCGGCATTGTTGTTCCAGACGCAGGCCTCTGCTACCGAAATAATAGGTGGTAACGAGTTTTTGTATTACGTAAATAACGACCCCGGTTACAGTAACTTCTCTACCGCTGTATTCCTGGGTGGCTGGTACCGTACCGGTGATGCTGTGATGATAACCGGTGGTGTAGAGTTCAAGGGCATTCGTATAGGAATTGGTTACGACTACAACATTTCTCAGCTAAATGCAGCCAGCAATGGTAATGGAGGCTTCGAACTGGCTCTGCGTTATATTGCGCCAAGTCCGTTCAAGTTTGCCGGCAAGCGTACTGTTCCATGCACGAGATTCTAAGAAGAAATACACATAATTAATTGAAGGGCTAAAAGTTTTTTTGAAAGCCCTTCTTTTTTTTGAAACCAATTTATACTTTTATATCCTTTAACAACGCTCACGCACATGAGAAAAAATTGGCTGTACCTGTTTTTAGTTACTTTGATAGTAGCCGCGCCTAATTACGCTGATGCTCAGAAGAACATGAAGGACAAGTACCGGAACAAGGCGAATGATCCACTTTCTGGGTTGTCGTACGGCAAGAAGTTGACTTGGGCTGACCAACTTTATGATAAAAGAAGTTACTTTGAGGCAATAGACTACTACCAGCAACTGAAACAGCAAGACGAGCGCAATCCATACATATCGTGGAGGTTGGCCACATGTTATATGGCTACACGAGATTATGTATTAGCTGCCCACTATTTTTCAGAAGTAAAAACGATGGCAAAAAATGTGTACCCGTACGCAGGGTACTATGCTGCGTTGATGTACAAGCAACAGTGCGAGTACAAGCTGGCTATAGAGTTGTTCAATGAGTTTTTGGTAGAAAACAAGAAAAATGCTGTAGCTAAAAAGAAGGATGACAATCCGGCGATTGCAGGTAATTTTTTCAGGTACAAAGATCCCAAAGTGGTTAAAAACCTGAAGAAGCTGATAAAAGTGGAAATTGAGGGTTGTGAAATGGCGATAGCATCGTTGAAAGACCCACAGGCCGCTACTGTGATAAACGCTGGACCTAATGTAAACAGTTCTTATACAGAGCTGTCTCCGTATCCACTGGGCGACTCGGCTTTGTTGTTTGCTACATTGGGTAGGAACAAAACATCTAACGCCTCTTTTATTGGTGGCAAAGGGTTGGTAGAAACAGACCCCTGGAAGCCTTCTGAGTTTAAGGACAAGTTTATGTACTCGCACAAGCAGGCTGGTTATGTAGACTCTTTCCAATGGCCCCTGCCTTTTTATGATGGCCAGTTCAATGATCCGAATATGCATACCGGCAACGGATCTTGGGGGCCCGGTGGAGATAAGTTTTATTTCTCTAAGTGTGGTCTGGATGCAATGGATAGTTTGAGGTGTAACATTTATATGAGCAAATTTGGCGTTAATGGTTGGTCGACTCCGGATTTGATGGGAGATCTTGGAGAAATGGGCCACAACACCATGCCATTTGTTGCTAAAGTTGGAAAGAAAGAAATAATCTTCTTTGCATCTGACCGTATGTTGCAGAGCCGTGGTGGTTGGGATTTGTGGTATTCTATCATAGACCCTCGTGATGGTCGTATAAGTCGCCCACAGAACTGTGGTAAGATGGTTAATACCAAGATGGATGAGCTGACACCATATTATGACACCCGCACCAGTACATTGTATTTTGCATCAAGCGGGCAGAAGTCTATGGGTGGTTTAGACATATACAGAGCCGAGGGTGGTCCATCGCGCTACAAGAGTGTACAGAACATGGGTTATCCCTTCAACACCTGTGCCGATGATATGTACTTTATACTGGATCCGGTTGGCAAACCAGACGGTTATCTGGTATCGAACCGTATAGGCTCTTATGCGCTGAAGAACCCAACCTGCTGTAATGACATATGGCGTGTGCAAATGGAACCAAAACTTGTGGTAACCGGTAAGGTTGTTGATAAGAAGACTGGTGCTGTAATGACAGAGACTGTTGTGAAAATGACCGACCAAAACGGTGACCAGCGTACCTTCCATACCGAAGATGGTAACTTTCTGTTCAACATGTCTCGTGTACACTCTTATGTATTGACTGGAGACAAAGCTGGCTATACTTCCTCTCGTGCTACTGTAAGCACTATGGAAATTAAGCGTAGCGACCCCGATGATACTGTGAATGTGACTATCTTTTTGGATAGCATTCGCAATAGCTTCAGCGTAAGCAACATTTACTACGATTATGACAAGGCCACTTTGCGTCCTGAGTCAGTAGCCTCTTTGGATTCTGTTGTGAAGTTTATGACAGACAACCCATCTATATCTGTAGAGATATTCTCTTACACCGATGGTAAGGGTCGTCAGGAATATAACCTTGCATTGTCTCAGCGTCGTGCACAGGCAGTACTTGATTATTTGGAGAAGAGCGGTATAGACCGTGGCAGAATGACTGCACGTGGTTTTGGTGCTAAAAATCCGGTGAAGCAAGAAACTGTAAATGGCAAGGATATGGAAGCTAACCGCGCTGTGAATCGCCGTACCGAGTTCCGTATTGTAACTGATGTGCCTACACGCCGTGTATTGTACAGCAGCGCACAACCGGGCACTATGGACCAGCAGGAGCGTAACCTGTCGGTAGAGCCACAGGGTTTGGAAGATGACAAAGAAGCTGGTGCCAAGAAGACTGGCAACGATGATGACGAGTAATATACATGCAACCAAAATATAGCAAGAGGGCTACCATATATGGTGGCCCTCTTGCTATATATAGTGCTGTTGCGTGCAGATAGTTGGGGGGGTATGGCAGATATGTGCGTGCCGACCGATAACTTTGCGCCCAAATAATACCATGCATACCAGAGTAACATTTGAGATAGCCGAAGGAGATGAGCGTGATGTACTTGTAGCCACACTGGCAGAGGTAGGATATGAGGGCTTTGAAGAAACGGATACGGCACTACATGCCTATATACCAGCGGCCGATTTTGACAAAGAGACACTGGATGCCCTGACGACAGGGATGGCCTATGTGCTGGAAGATATAGAACAACGCAACTGGAATGCAGAATGGGAGGCCGGTATTGAACCCGTTGTTGTAGCTGGTTTTTGTACGGTGCGGGCACACTTTCACGAGGTGGCTACAGATACACCCTATGAGGTGATTATTACCCCCAAGATGTCTTTTGGTACCGGGCACCATGCTACTACCCGGCTGGTAATTGGGGCTATGCGTGCTGTAGACTTTGGTGGTAAGCGGGTATTTGATTTTGGTACTGGTACTGGGGTACTGGCCATACTGGCTGCAAAGCTGGGTGCTACCGACCTGCTGGGTATAGATATAGATGAATGGGCCGTAGAGAATGCCATAGAGAATGCCGGCAGGAATAACTGTGCCCACATAGCTATGAAGCTGGGCGTGCTGGATGATGTGACTGGCGAGTATGATGTGATATTGGCCAACATCAACCGGCACATTCTGCTGGCAGGTATGGCACGTATGCACCAATTGCTGGTGCCGGGTGGTGTGCTGATAATGAGTGGCCTGCTGACAGACGATGCCCCGATGGTGGTAACCAGTGCACGAAACGCAGGATTTGCCGACGAACAGATAACTACCGAAAATGGCTGGATAGCTATACGGATGCAGCGATTGTAAGTATACTATCTTTTGCGATATTGCTATAGGCTTGTGTTTGGGAAATTGTACACAACAATTGTGTTGCTGATTTCGCAAACAGGCATGTAAATGCAGTTGGCCTCGTTGTATGGGTTATTTGGTTCTTAAAAATGTGCAAAAGTGTGTTGATAACCATAGGATTTATGATGTGCCTATAGGAATATTAAATGACAAAGGCTATATTTGTTTTCTTTCGCAAACACTCACTTACGAATGACAGAAGCGATTTTAATTGTACTTGCTTATTTACTTGGTTCTATCCCATCGGCTGTTTGGGTGAGCAAGTGGATATACGGGATAGACATACGTGAGCATGGCAGTGGTAATGCCGGTGCTACAAATACGTTCAGAATATTGGGGTCTAAAGCGGGTGCCAGTGTAATGGTGGCCGATATGATGAAGGGGTTTATTGCAGTGAAGTTGTCGTTGTTGTCGGGCTACCCGTGGAACCCGCCCAATGAGCAGATGGTGAACTTGCAGATAATACTGGGGCTGGCTGCGGTGTTGGGGCATATTTTCCCTATTTGGGCCGAGTTCAGGGGCGGTAAGGGTATTGCTACCTTGTTTGGTATGATACTGTCTATACACCCCATAGTAGCATTGAGCCTTGTATTGGTCTTTGTGATGATGTTGTTGATGACACGATATGTGTCACTTAGTTCTATAGCGGCCAGCATAGCTTTTCCTTTGCTCATTTTGTTCATCTTCAATGCACAGGCGCAGGAGTTGAGTTATCGGTTATTTGCCATTGCAACGGCGTTTCTGGTAGTGCTGACGCACCATAAGAACATTACAAGGTTGCTGACAGGAAACGAAAGCAAGGTGCCTCTGTTTCGCAAGAAACGTCAGCCAAGGCAATAGTCTGTAACGAAGAATGTCAGAATAGAGTACACCATCCTGGTGGTTTCTATTGGTTTCTGTGTCCTTGCTATTCGCAGATTTGATACCTTGAAAAAAAAATATTGGCGAAGCATAGTGTACTTTTTTGTGACATTTTTCTAAGGTTTTCTCACCAGTAAATATTGGCTCATGGCAGTACCTGCCTACAAACGAGCGTTGAGTTTTCTTTTTCCTATACCGCTGCAGCATGCGGTGTGTAATGGTATGGATACCGAACTGGTAGTGTACCGCAACCGGCTGCAACTGGGTACTGTAGATGCAGTATACTCGGACGGTATGCGGTACATGCCTGCACTGGAGGTAGCCAAACACTGCCGGCAACAATTGCAACAGGCAAAAAATGTGTTGGTATTGGGGGCTGGCTTGTGTAGTGCGGTGCCAATATTTTACAAGGCAGGATGCACTGCGCGGTTTACACTGGTAGAGCAGAACGAGACCATACTGCAATGGGCGGCAGAATATGTACTGGAAACATGTGGTGTACACTACGAACCGGTATGCGAAGATGCCCGGCTTTTTGTGGCGCGCAATACAGTGCAGTTTGACTTTATATTTACCGATGTTTTTGTGGGGCGGTATGTGCCGCTTTTTGTGTCTACTCCAGACTTTTTGAATCAGTTGCGTACGGCACTGACAACGGATGGACACATGGCACTGAACTACATAGTAAACGACCCGCTGACGTGGGAGCAGCTACGCACATATTGGGAGGCTACCTATGCCCATGGCCGCATTGTAGAAAAAGGCGAAAACAGGATATTGATAGCCTGATTTGTGGGTGGGAGTAGTTACATTTGGAATAACAAATGATACTGTAGTGCGGACCGATTTTCTGATAATAGGCTCTGGTATAGCCGGCCTGACGTTTGCTGTAAAAATAGCCCGGAAGTACCCCAATATGACGGTGACCGTCATAACGAAGGTGAATACTGATGAGACCAATACTAAGTATGCTCAGGGGGGGATAGCTGTAGTAAATGATTTGGAGCGTGACAGCTTTCGGAAGCATATAGATGATACGCTGGTGGCCGGCGATGGCCTGTGTAACCAACATATAGTAGATGTGGTGGTGAAGGAAGGACCGGAAAGAGTGAATGAGATAATAGACTGGGGTACCCAGTTTGACAAAGGTAGTGATGGCGACTACAAGCGTGGGCGCGAGGGTGGCCACTCGGAACACCGCATACTTCATTACAAAGACGTTACTGGTTTTGAGATAGAGCGGGCTCTGGTGGCAGAGGCTAAACGCTACCCAAACATTAAGATATACAATCACTGGTTTGTACTGGACATTATTACCCAACACCACCTGGGGTATCTGGTAACGAAGGCTACGCCCGATATAACTTGCTACGGGGTATATGCCCTGAACCTGAAAGACCATACGGTACAAAAGATACTGGCACGATACACGCTGATGGCATCGGGTGGGGTAGGGCAAGCTTACCGTACCACTACCAATCCGCGGATTGCTACCGGTGATGGTATAGCAATGGTGTACCGTGCCAAGGGCCGTATAGAGAGTATGGAGTTTATTCAATTTCATCCTACAGCATTGTACGAGCCGGGGGCAAGTCCATCGTTTCTGGTAACGGAGGCGGTGCGTGGCGATGGCGGTATACTACGCAACAAGGCAGGTGAGGCTTTTATGAAAATCTATGACCCGCGTGCCGATCTTGCCCCGCGCGATGTGGTGGCCCGTGCCATAGATAGCGAAATGAAGCGAAGTGGTACAGAATATGTGTATCTGGATTGCCGGCACATGGATGCTGACGCATTTAGGGCACACTTCCCTAACATATACGCTACCTGCCTGAGTATGGGCATAGATGTAACAAAGGACATGATACCGGTGGCCCCTGCGGCACACTACTGCTGTGGTGGTATAAAGGTAGATGAGTATGGACGATCGTCTATACGCAACCTATATGCCTGTGGCGAGTGCAGTAGCACGGGGCTGCATGGTGCCAATAGGTTGGCATCGAACTCGCTGCTGGAAGCATTGGTGTTTGCGCACCGGTGTGCAGAAGATATTGGGCAAAGAGCTACCCACCCGGCGTTTGAAGATGGTGTACCAGACTGGAATGCTAATGGTACCAACGAGCCGAAGGAAATGATACTGATAACGCAAAGCCTGAAGGAGCTGCAACAGGTGATGAGCGACTATGTGGGTATAGTGCGCAATACGGTGCGTTTGCAGCGTGCTATGAGCCGCATAGACCTGCTGCATGCCGAGACAGAGGAACTGTATAAAACAACCACATTGTCGCCGCAATTGTGCGAGCTGCGCAACCTGATAACTATTGGGTATTTGGTAGTACGGTCGGCCCAGTTCAGGAGAGAGAGCAGGGGGCTGCATTATACTACAGACTTTCCGGTGCAAAGCGAGTTGTTACAAACTATTGTGTTGTAGCCAAAAGAGAAGCCCCGCAAAGTTGATGCGGGGCTTACTTTTTATAATGCAAGGTAAGTTTATTTGATGCCCAGTTTGGCTTTTACAAGTGCAGTTACATCGAACTCTTCTTTGCTGTATACAATGCCGCCGCCCTGGCTGTTGACATCAAAAATGTAGTCGTAGTTCTTTTCTTTGGCTACGTCTTTGATGGCTTTGTCGGCCTTTTCGAGGATGGGCGTGTACAGGTCTTGTTTTTTCTGTTGTATTTTTTCCTGCGCGCTCTGCTGTGTGCTTTCTATGCGTGCTTGCAGGTCTTGCAGTTCTTTGGCTTTTACTTCTTTCATGGCCTCGCTCATTGTCTTTTCATCTTTCTGAAAGGCAGAGAGCTTGGTTTGAAATTCTTTAGTCATCATTTCTATCTGCTCCTGAAATGTGCGGGTATATTTAGAAAGGGCAGAGTCAGCGTTTACGCGCTCGGGCATAGACTGCAGCAATACCGCCGAGTTGATGTATGCTATTTTCATAGCAGTCTGGGCTTTGGCGGCAGAACCTATCATTATCCCGCAGGCAAGGAACACTATCAGCTTTTTCATTTCTCTTTTTTGGTTGTTTTATGCTATTTTATGTAATCTGAAATTTTTCAGTGTGTGCAAAATAACGGAAGTTTTGCTATACTATGTTGTGTAATGCATCTATTTGTTGATGCCAAGTACTTTCAGTACCTCGTCGCTTTTGTCGAGTTTGGGGTCGGCATAGAAGAGGGTAACACCACCTGCTTTGTCGAGTACGAGGTCGAAACCCTTTTGTGAGGCCATTTTCTGTACGGCATTAAATACGCGGTCTTGTATGGGTTTTACCAGTTCCTGACGTTTTTTGAAGAGGTCGCCCTCGTAGCCAAATCGTTGTTTTTGCAAGTCTTTGGCTTCTTTTTCGCGGGCCACAATTTCGTCCTGACGGCGGTTGCGCATTTCATCAGACAGCATGGGTTTTTCGGCCTGATAGCCCTTGTACATGCGCTCTACCTCGGCCATTTTGCTGTCTATTTCGTCTTGCCACGTTTTAGACAGGTTGTCCAGCTTGGTTTGAGCATCTTTGTAGTCGGTTATTTTCTCCAGAATAAAACGGGAATCGATAAAGCAATAACGCTGTTGCGCCTGTGCGGCCACTACCGATAACAGCAGTATGAAACTCAGTATTGTCTTTTTCATATCGTTTTTTGTGGTTTGTACTATTAGTTTGCTTGTTATTACGCTATTGCCCTGCGAGGGGTTGCACCTGCTAATCGGGTTCAAAGCCCAGCATAAACGTAAATTTAGCCAGATTTTTGAATCCTGTTACCTGGTTGAGCGGTGATGTATTGTACTTGTCAAATCCTATGCCATAATCGAGACCGAGGAGGCCAAACATGGGCAGGAAAACGCGGATACCCACGCCAGCATCACGATTGAGCTTGAGCGGATTGTAATTGTTAAATCCGTTCCATGCATTGGCCGCGTCTACAAACGCCAGACCATAGATGGTGGCAGTGGGGCTGAGGGAGAATGGATAGCGAAGCTCGGCTACATACTTGTTGAAGATGGTAGCAGACTGTTCGTACACATCGTAGCCGCGCTGGCTCACAATTTCTTTGCCTATAAAGAACTGGCCCATGGTCATACCATCGCCACCAAGCTGGTACCGGCCGAATGGCGAGTAGCCAAGGTCCTTGTTATAATAGCCCATAAAGCCATACTTCATGCCCAAGCGCAGCACCAGGTTGCCATGTACCTTCTGATACCAGTCGGCCACAAAGCGGTACTTGTGGTACTCTATCCAGCGGTACTTTTTGTCGCTACTCATATCGGCATAGTCTTTTCCGTTAAAGCTGCTGAATGGTGGTGTGAACTGGAATGTGAACGACACGTTGGACCCGGAGCGCGGATACAGAGGACCATCAAGGCTGTTGCGGGAGAGTACCACCTTGAAGTTGAAATCGTTACTGATACCGTTGCTGAAATCGACACCAGAAATAAGCGGATAGTTCTTCAGACGATAGTTGTTGAAGAAAACACCGTAGTTGAATATGAAGAAGTTGTCGGGCCAAGAGAGACGCTTACCCATAGATATGCCACCGCCTAACACCTGTAATATTACGTCGTTATTGCCCTGTGGCGACTGACGGTTGTACGAGAATGTACCCGACAGTGCGTTGGGCTTTTTGCCTCCCAGCCACGGCTCGGTAAACGAAGTGGTAAGGGCATTGTAGTACTTACCGTTGGATGCATAGGTGATGGAGAACTTCTGGCCATCGCCTATTGGTAGCGGATCCCATGTACGGGGTTTCAGGATGTTGCGGGCCGAAAAGTTGTTGAACGTGATACCCACATTACCATAGAAATTGACACCACCACCAAAGCCGGCAGAAAGTTGCAACTGATCTGATGATTTTTCTACCACATTATAATCTATATCTACCGTACCATCTTCGGGGTGGGGCTTGGGTTGTATGCCAATCTTTTCCTGATCGAAGAAGCTGAGGTTGGCTATCTCGCGCTGAGAGCGGATGAGCTCGGTGCGGCTGAACTTGTTGCCGGGGTATGTATAGAGCGAGCGGCGTATCACGTGCTCGTTGGTGCGCTCGTTGCCCGAAATGTTGATGTCGCGTATGGTGGCCTGTGCTCCTTCGGTAACACGCATCTCGTAATTGATGGTATCGCCGGTAATAGAGGTTTCTACCGGCTCTATGTTGAAGAACAGGTACCCATCGTCCATATACAGGCTGCTCACGTCTTCACCCCCTTCGGGGTTTAGCTGGCGGCCCATGCGGGTTTCCAGCAATTGCAGGTTGTATACATCGCCTTTTTTGATGCCCAACACACGGCTCAGTTGCTCGGATGTGTACTTGGTGTTACCCTTCCATGCTATATCGCCAAAGTAGTACTTGTTGCCCTCGCGTACCTTGATGTCGACATTGAGGTTGCCGTTGGGTACGGGGTATACGGTATCGGCAGCTATAGCCGCATCGCGGAAGCCGAGTGTGTTGTAGTAGGCTATAAGCGATTGCTTGTCGTCTTCGAACTTGGTATCGTTGAACTTGGACGAGGCAAAGAACTTGAAGCGGAAATAGGGGTCGAGTGCATCGAGCGTGCGCGACAAAGACAGGAAGCCAAACTGCCTGAGGTACTTGCCAAACGAGCGATGGCTACTGCCGTAGGTGTTGAGTGCCTTTTGTGGATGCAGGGTGATGAGGCTCATCTCCTTGGTGCCCTTCAGGGTACGCTTGAGGCGGGCTTCTGTAGCATTGACTGCACCAGAAATATTGATAGCGTTGATGTGTGTTTTTACCCCCTTGTCTATAAAGAAGGTAAGCATTACTTTATTGACAGCTACTGTATCTTTCTTTTGAGATACGGATACCTGTACGCGGCCAAAGCCTTTATCGACATAGTGTTTGCGGATGCGCTCAATGCTCTCTTTCAGGGTGGCATCGGTTACAACCTTGTTGGCAACGAGGGGAACTTTGTTTTTCAGTTCCTTGGCCTCGCCGGGTTTTATGTTTTTGAAGTTGTACCGCGACAAGCGTGGGCGTTCTTCAACATCTATATTGATAAATATTTTATCGTCTATGATGCGGGTAACAGTAATGTTGATGTTGGAGAACAGGTCTTGCTTCCACAATGCGCGTAGTGCTCTGGCCATACCTTCATCGTTTGGCAGACGCACCTTTTGGCCAATGATGAGGTTACTCACAGAAATGAGCAGGTCCTGATCGAGGTACTGCGCACCGGTAACGGTGACACCACCCAGTTCATACTCCTTGGGGCGCGACGGGTCGGCACCTTGCTGGCGCAAACTGCTAAGGCCGGGCGTACCTTGTGCTACGGCATGGGTGCCTGTGCTCATCAGGCACAGCATCATCATAGCCAATGATGGGCAGACTGCCCTTGTGAATGAGGTGATGATGCCTAAATACTGTTGGCGTGCAGGTGTGGTGCTTATTTTCATTTGTCCCTATGCGTGGTCGGGTTTTGTCGTTTGTATCTGGTCGCTGGTTTTACCAAACCTGCGTTCGCGCTGCTGGTAGTTGTGCAGCGCATCGTAAAGGTTTTGCTGGCGGAAGTCGGGCCAATGCACGTTTGTAAAGTACAGTTCGGCATAGGCCAGTTGGTACATCAGAAAGTTGCTGATGCGGTGTTCGCCGCTGGTGCGTATCATCAGTTCGGGGTCGGGGAAGGCGTGTGTGTACAGGTGTTGTGCCAACACGTCATCGTTTACGTCCTCGGGCTTCAGGGTGCCGGCAGCCACTTTTTCGGCTATGAGGCGTGCTGCACGTGCTATTTCATCGCGAGAGCCGTAGCTGAGTGCCAGAACAAGGTTGAGGCCGGTATTGTTTGCTGTAATGTCTATGGCTTCCTGTAGTTCGGTCTGGCAGGCTTCCGGCAGGCTTTCGAAATGGCCTATGACGTGCATGCGTACATTGTTCCGGTTCAGGTCATCTACCTCGCGGCGAATGGTGTTGACCAGCAACTCCATCAGTGCGTCTACTTCGGCCTTGGGGCGGTTCCAGTTCTCGGATGAGAAAGCGTATAAAGTGAGGTAGCCAATGCCAAGGGCACCGCAGGCATCTACAATTTCGCGCACGCTTACCACGCCTTCGTAATGCCCGTAAACCCGGTCTTCGCCACGTTCTTTTGCCCAACGGCCATTACCATCCATTATGATGGCTATGTGTTGGGGCAACCGGTTGCGGTCTATCGTTTCAGGAATATTCATTGAATGATGTAATGCAAAAGCGTGCAAAGGTACAAAAATAGCGTACAGGCAAAGGTGGCAAAATATGTAAATACGGTTTAACTCGAATTTAACTGCACATATATAGTTCTGCTTAATGGCTATAGAGGGCGAGATGAGCCAGGAAAACGTGCGGCTTTGCTATAAAAGATGCCGCAGTAGCCCGGAGAGATGCGGCAATGCCGGCAAGCGGTGTCTGGAAACGGGAAGTTATTTGTGGGGTAATGTACTAACAAACAGCGGAGAAAATAAGCCTGATAATTCCGATATTTGACGACATGCAATGGAAACAAACCCTGATGCGCTGTGCGGTAATGGCGGTGATAATGACAGCAACGGTAACCCGCACATGGGCGCAAGCAGAAACAATGCACCCTGCACCACCACAGTGCCTGCTGCTGGATAGTGCTATGACCGTGCTGAATGGTGGCGATACTGCAATGGCAATAACACTGCTGGAGGCCAATGTGGGCACCTACCCGCGTACGGTAGCCGCATCGGCAGCATGCCTGCAACTGGGTAGGCTATACGGAGTTATGGGGGCCATTGATAGTGCAAGGGGTAGGTTGATACACGTGTTGAATAGTGTAATATATGAAGAACGGCCCTGTAGAGGCGATTTCGCACTGCTGAAAACGGACGGGGCGGTGGCACTGAGCCATTTGTATGATAAGGAGGGCAATTTTGAACAGGGGTTGTATTTTTTGAAACTGGCCGATACGGCCTTTATGCCCGACTATGGCGATGATGAGCGGGCAAGGGTAGGTTACAGAACTAACCTGACCATGGCTTTTGCAACCCACCACCTGAAAGCGGGCGATACCACTGCTGCCATAGCCCGCATGGTACAGTACTTTGCCCGCAAAGAGGGCAACTGGCAAGAGGTAACCCGGCAACTGCGCACTTTATTGGTGCGCCGTTATGGGGCTGCCAAATTGCGGGCCGATGTGGAAAAGGCCATATTGGGTGTAACAGAACAGAAGGTGATAGACGAGGACGGTAAGAAACAATTACAATATACGCTGACACTTTATGGCCAGCCAGCCCTGATGGCCGAAAGCAGCAGCAAGGCCACCTTTCAGAAGATGCTGCGCGGGCATGCAGCACTGAAGATGCTGGGCGATGCAGGGAAGAAGGTGGAGGGGAAGAAGTAGCCATCAGATGGGTATGTGATGGCTACATAGTGAGCCTGTTAACGAACTGTATAATGAACCTGATGAGCCTCCCATTGTTGTGGCACCTCTAACCGGTCTACCATTCTGTTGATGGCATGTAGCGGTAAAGAATGTTCCCGATTTTGATTTTGCACCACCAGCGTTTTGTAAGGAACCTCTATATACACCATGCCGATAAGCGGCTTGTAAGGCAGGAAAGTGCCCACCAGGTGCTCTCTCATTTGCCGGGTGATGTTGGTGGCATTCCATACGAATGGCTGGCCCGCCCGTAGATATTTACGAGCATCTTCAAGCGACTCCTGTATGATGCGCCCCTGTCCTTTGCTATCGTTGCGGTCTATGCGTGCCTTGCGACGTTTTTCGTCGAGCGAGATAACGGCCTTGTCTTTAAGCATGGTAGCTATGTAGTGGTCTTTGCCACTGCCAGCTATACCGCACAGAATTGTAACCGGCGTGGTAGCATCATCCCAAACGGCCCTGTCGGGCTGCTGGTGGGGCTTGTGGAAGAATCGGAACCGGGTAGCATCATCGGGGAATAGATATGGAATTCCCCAACAGTGATGCTCGATACACAGCTCCTTAAAAAGCTCCAGACGGTACAACAGATCCTCTTTGTCGCTACAAATACGCCCCAGCGCATCGGCTTTTGCCAGTATATATAGCCACTCCGTATGGACACACAGGCTGGCCTGCAAGAGCGAATGGACAATATCGGCATGGCTGAATATCCACAGGGGCAGGCCATGATACCTTACAAGTGCTGTTATTTGCTGGCGCATAGCAAAAGGTGCTGCAAAATGACGGTACAGGATGGCATGGGTGGTTAGTGCCCCCTTGCGGGCGTGGCCGGGGCTAACGATATCGCCATTGGCATCGGTTGTGGTTACAGAGCGTTTTTCAATATCGTGCATCAGGGCCGCAGTCCACAATATTTCCTGTGCTTCGGCCGCCAGTTGTTGATATTCTGGCAGGTCTGTAAGTGCTTGCAGAACCATGCGCGTATGTATCGCTACATCCCCTTCGGCATGGTGAACGGGGCTTTGTGGTACGCCCTGCATATCTTGTACCCATGGATAGTGTTCTACATCGGTCCATGTTTTGTTTTTACTTATTGTCCACATGGTTTGGGTGATTTAATGTAGCCCGTAGCCAGTTTCTGGTCCAGTGTTCTGTAGTCTGAACGTGGTTTGCACGAACGTATTTGAATACATTTTGTGCGAATGCCGATGCGGGATACTGGTTATAGTTGCGTGTTACGATGCCCTCTATAGTACAAGCCTTTCTGGTATGTGCATCTACAGGGCCAAAGGTGCCCCTGCCAGATGCCATGTTCTGTATGTTTTTTTCGTACTGAGACTGAGTGGCCGGAGCCGGACCGCTGGCTACCACCGGAACCGTGGGTAGATTGAAAAAGCCAGCAATCAATTCAGTTTCCGGCCAAGACAACCATATGCCATGCTCGCGAATGGCAAAGACGAAGTAGTATGAGGGGAGGTTGGTATAGGCAATAGAGTGCGTGGCGTAGAGATTTTCGAGGAATATCTCGTAATCTCCAAGGTCGTACCGGATACCAGCCCACAATTGCCGTAAATGCTGCGTCCACGGCGATGTAGTAGGGGCTGCATGTGAACGGGCAAACACACCATGTGCCGACAAGCAATTGTTCTCGCCATCCAGCTTTTCGGTATGTACCAAATGCGGTATGGCGGCAATGTCTTGCCAGTATGCATCATTTATTTTATCGTCGTGCGTAGCACCGGGAGAAAAAGGGTAATGCCGCGTTCTCCCATATTTTTGGGATAATGACATATTGAGTAATGTTTATAATCAAATAAAATACTGCGAAGCCGGCATTGGCCGGAAACGGTTTCGATATTTTATTTGAACATTACATATGCATAGATTGATGCTTGTGGGCAATTGCGTTCCGGTCGAGCCCCGGAAACCGGGGCAAAGATAGTAAATTAGCTTAATGGAAAAAAGAACACAAATACTCAGACGGCTGTACGCAGGTTATGGGGGCGTATTGCTGGCCGCTTTGTATGGGGTGACGATTCGTTTTTCTTTGACAAATGATGATTTGGAGGGGTTGGATACACTGATGGTAGTGGTGGTTTTGCCCATCGTCATAGGGTGTTTGCCTTTTTTGTTTGCTAATGCAACCCAACTGATGTCTCGTGGGTACCGGGCCGGAGGGCCTGCATTAGCAGCATATGCGTTTTTGGTATGTGGGTACTGGCATGGGCGAGAAGAGATAATCGATATTGTAGTGTTTGCCATCCCCATGACTTTTCTTGCCGGCATTGTAGGATTGATATTGGGTTGGGCTGTGGGCCGATTACGAAGCAGGTGCTGAGTTCCCCTTGTAGTTCTTTGCTGGCTGAAGGTTATTGTTGTTTGCTGTAAAAAGAAGCTTACATCAGTTCGTGATAAATTTGAAACAAATAAGATATTTTGTTTGTATAAAATGGTAATTTCAATTCATGGAGAATTCGAAAACTTTTCGAAAATTTTTCAGTGCCTACGGTGGCGTGCTTATAGCAGCATTGTATGGGTTGGCGGTGCGATTGCTGATGGCTGATTCAAAACGATTGGTTGATATTGGCGGGCTATTTACGGTAACATTTGTAGGTGTGCTGCCGTTTGTGATGGGGGCAATACCCATGTTGGTAGCCAGCGAAAAACAGCTAAAATCGTGGATATACCGGGCCGGGGCTCCCGCACTTTCGGTATTTGTGTTTATACTGCTGTGTTTTTTGACAGAGACAGAAGATTTGCTCTGTGTCCTGGTTATTTCGATTCCGTTTGTGGTCTCGGCAATGGTAGCTGGTTTGCTAACGGGGTATGTGGTAAGGCGTATCAAAAAAAACAGGGGCACACTGTATGCGGTATTGCTGCTGCCTTTGGCTACCGGCTGGGTGGGCGCACGCATAGATAACGAGCAGATAGTAGAAACCGTAAGTAATGAAGTAGTTATTGCGGCCAGCGCACAGCAAATATGGCCCAATGTGGTAAGAGTGGCAGAGATAAAAGATACCGAATACAATGCAGGTATATTGAATGCCGCCGGTATACCACGACCACTATACGCCACCCTGGATGCCGATGGGCCGGGTGGCAGGCGGGTAGGGCATTTTGCCGATGGTATGACACTGGAAGAGACAATAACCGAATGGATGCCCAACAAGCAGGTGTCATTCAGTATTCGTATTCCGCCACAGGGCGAAAGTGTTTCGGTTTTCAGGAGGCATGTAATGGGTAGTGGTCATGTGCGGTTTGTAGAAGCCGCCTATACGCTGCAGCCATTGGGAGGAGGTAAAACGAAACTAACATTATCATCTACCTATGAACTACAGAGCGAGGTAAATAACTATGGACGTTTGTGGGGACAAATACTACTATCCGATTTTCAGGACCGTTTGCTGGCTGTAATTGCTAAAAGGTGCGAGCGGGCGGCCACTGTAGCTACCCAATAAAATGATGTGCGTAGCATGAAATAGCAGTTGTAGCAAATAGGAAACAAGCGGTATAATTTGTAGATGCGAAAGGTTTTTATGATTCATGGAAAAAGCGAAAACATACCGAAAGTTCTTTAGCACGTATGGTGGTGTGGTGATGGCCACATTGTACGGTGTGGCCATGCGCTTACTGGCAGATAATGTAGATTTTTCTATGGATATTGCGCTTTTCTCTGTAATGTTTATAGCTGTGTTGCCCTTTGTTATAGCGTGTATCCCTATCTTGGCAGCTAACGATATGCAGTTAGCGTCGTGGCAGTATAAGGTCGGGATGCCGGCAATTTCGGTATTGATGTTAATACTGATCAGCTATTGTACGAGATGGCAAGACCTAATGTGGGCACTCACCATTTCGGCCCCGTTTGTGGTTGTTGCAGCAGCATGTGGTTTGGCAACCGCATATGTGGTAAGACGGGTAAGAAAAACAAGTGTACACGATAGGTAATGATGTTATTGCCTGCACGGGTGGCCATTAATGCCCGGGGTGCGAGCGGCTCATTGTCGCAGATACCCATTAAAATTGTCGGGGAATGCCATGCTGTGTTGTAGGTATAACGGGTAGCTTTGAATAAAAATAATTGCATCTATGACACACGAAAGAAAACAATACACGGTACAGATACAGGCACCACGCAAAGCCGTATGGGATGTGCTATGGGCCGATGAAACTTACAGAAAGTGGACGGTGCCTTTCTCGCCGGGCTCTTATGCGGTAACCGACTGGAAGGAAGGCTCTAAGGCACTGTTTCTTGGGGCTGAGGGCAGCGGTATGGTGGCGCGTATAGCCACGGTACGTGAACTGGAATTTATGTCGATACAACACCTGGGCGAGGTGCATAATGGCGTAGAAGATACCACCAGCGAAAAAGTGAAACAATGGGCTGGTGGGCTGGAGAACTACACACTTACCGAGGCTGACGGCATTACCACCTTGGTGGTAGAGCTGGACTTGCCTACGGATTTTGTGCCCATGTTCGACAAAATGTGGCCCCCCTCGCTGCATATTGTGAAGACACTGGCCGAAGAACGTGCGGCTATGTAAGCGTGCAGCTACACAAGGTCTTTCTGAAAACAAACACTATTGGCTACGCCGGCGTACTGCCCGTAATTGGGTATGCGCCGGTATTGTAGTTTTGTATAGAGCGCTATGGCTTCGGGCAACATGAGGCCTGTTTCCAACACGCAGGTGGTATAGCCAAGTTCACGTGTCCACACTTCGAGGACCCTAAGTATTTGCGATGCAATACCCCTGCCTCGATACGCTGGAAGGACGTACATACGTTTTACTTCCATAGCCTGTGGCGAAAATTCTTTGATAGCACCACAACCAATAGGTTCATCGCCCATATAGGCTACCACCACATGGTGTATATGGGTAATTTTGTTGAACTGGGCAAAGAAGGCATTTTCATCGCCATTGCGAATAGCCAAATCATGGTCGAGCAACGAAACAAGGTGCTGAAAGTGGGGATTGGCAGATGTGGTGCGGACGATAGATACCATGGCGATTTGTTGTATTGAAATGGTTTTAATGTTGTGTTTTCTGTGCAGATTGATGCAAATTTCGTGCCATATAGGTTGTTTTGTTTGGTATTGGAGTGTTGTTGATTTGATTTTTATAAAATTTGGTTGTGATTAGTCATATACATCATATATCTATTATATCCGCAGATTATGAGCGGTCGCTCGATTTTTATACCCGAATACTGGGGCTGACGGTGGTGCAGCAGGTGTACCGTGAGGCCCGGCAGAGTTGGAAGGCCGATTTGGCACTGAACGGACAGTATGTGATAGAGTTATTCTCGTTCCCCAACCCACCGGCAAGGGTATCACGGCCCGAAGCCGCCGGACTGCGCCATCTGGCATTTGCTGTGCCCCTGTTAGAGCCCGTTATCAATCATTTAGAGGAACATGGTGTAGCGAGTGAACCCATACGGGTAGATGAGTATACAGGTAAGCGATTCACCTTTATTGCCGACCCCGATGGGTTGCCCATTGAGTTTTATGAACTGTAGCAATACTTGTTTTTAACATTTTGGTTGGTATACAAAATGTAATCTCTTGTATATTGCTGCATGAGCCTGATAGATTGGGTAGTGATGCTGGTGACGCTTGCAGCCATGACGGGTTATGGCATATACAAGGGGCGCGGGCAACAGGGGGCACAGTCTTACCTGCTGGCCGGGCGGCAGATGCCGTGGTATGTGGTGCTGCTGGGGGTAATGGCTACGCAGGCCAGTGCCATTACATTTCTATCGGCACCGGGGCTGGCGTACAACGATGGTATGCGGTTTGTGCAAAACTACTTTGGCCTGCCACTGGCCATGGTGGTCATTTGTATCACGTTTGTACCAGTCTTCAGTCGGCTAAAGGTGTACACCGCTTATGAGTATCTGGAACAACGGTTCGACCGGCGTACGCGGCTGCTGACTTCTTTTCTTTTTCTGCTATCGCGTGGTTTGTCTACGGGTATCAGTATCTACGCACCGGCTATCATATTATCGTCGGTTTTGGGGTGGAATGTGTACCTGACCAATGTAATAATGGGGGGCGTGTTGCTTGTGTACACGCTTACCGGTGGTGCCAAGGCGGTGGCGCATACGCAAAAGCTGCAATTCCTTATAATTCTTGGGGCTATGGCACTGGCGGGTGTGCTGGTGGTGCGCCATATGCCGGCCGGTGTGGGTATGGCCGATGCGCTGTATCTGGCAGGGCAGGGGGGCAGAATGAACATCATTACTACGGAGTTCAACTGGCACGATAAATACAATATATGGAGTGGGGTGATAGGTGGCTTTTTTCTGGCACTGTCTTACTTTGGAACAGATCATAGTCAGGTAGGGCGGTACATAAGTGCCAGTACCATGCGCGAGAGCCGGCTGGGGCTGCTGCTGAACGGGTTGGTGAAGGTGCCCATGCAACTGATGATACTGCTGATAGGGGTATTGGTATTTGTGCTGTACAGCTTCAGGGAGGTGCCTGCCTACTTCAATACCAGTGCGCTGGCGGCCTACGAAGCCCAACAACCGCAGGAAGCCCGGCCCCTACAGGAGCGATGGGCTGGACTACAGGCGCAGAGCAACCAGCAAGCCACACAGCTACTGCAAGCACACCGGCAGGGCGATGCGGCTGCTGCACAACAAACCAGTGCAGCATGGAGTGCCACCCGCCAGCAAATGCAACTGCTGCGCGATAC
Source organism: Chitinophagaceae bacterium (assembly GCA_021151685.1). Taxonomy (GTDB): domain Bacteria; phylum Bacteroidota; class Bacteroidia; order Chitinophagales; family Chitinophagaceae; genus Nemorincola. The sequence goes on along the minus strand of JAGKWS010000009.1, from coordinate 19,079 downwards.
CGTGGCACAACGTATAGTAGCTGGCAAGTATGCGCCCGACAAGAGCGATACCAACTATATATTCCTGCACTTTGTGCAGCATACGTTGCCCAGGGGGCTTGTGGGGCTGTTGTTTGCAGTCATCATTCTGGCATCGTGGGGGTCTATATCTGCGGCGTTAAATTCGCTGGCGGCATCATCGCTTATGGATATACACCTTGCTGGCAAACCTGCGGGTAATGACCGCGAGCTGAAGCTGGGCAGGCTGCATACGCTGGGGTGGGGGCTGTTTTGTATTGCGGTGGCTATGTTTGCGGCACAAATGGGCTCACTGATAGAGGCGGTGAATATACTGGGCTCGCTGTTTTATGGTACCATATTGGGCATATTTTTGGTGGGTTTTTACTACAAAAAGGCAGGGGGCAAAGAGGTGTTTACCGCTGCCGTCATTACCGAGGTGGTAGTGGTAATAGTGTGGTGGTGCAACTGGGTATCTTTCTTGTGGCTGAATGTGATAGGTGCCCTGCTGGTGGTGATATTGGCGGCTGTGGGTGCGTGGTGGCAAGGGAGGAACGTTGATGCAGAGGTAGAACGTTGATGCTAAGGATTAAAAGATAGCTTGATTGAGGGCTTACGAAAGCCACCAATACTACACCAACATCAGAAAACTGGGGCTGGAATACGATGCGCTGAATTATGCAGAAGCTTTGCCGTTCTTGCTTATGTTGCCTGCTTCTGTGGGGATGAAATAGTGGATAGGGGGATTCCGCCAGTCTGGAGACCGCCCATCGCTCGGTGTAGACTCCGTCTACACCGAGCGATGGGCGGTATATGTTAGTTGTTACATGCGAACTCAAAGAATCATTTTTTCAACTCGAAATAACGCTTGGCTTCCACCAAGTCGGGTGGTATTTTGTTATAGGGGATGAAGATGTACAAATCGTCATTTAATGCAAACATAGGATCGAATGACGGAAAGATTTTTACTCTCATGGTGTTGTTCTGGCGCAATGTACATTGTGCCATTCTCTCCATAAAATCGTACCCACGACCTGTAATGACAAATTCTATTACACTATCATTTAGGTATTGCATGTTTCTGAAACATCGTGTATTGCTATAGAGTTTTAATAACATTAATGTGTCTGCGTTTTCTGTCGTAATACTACTATCGCCTAATGTAAGCTTTTTCCAGCTCTGTATCTGATCTATGAACCGCTTTGTACTGCCCACCTCACGCTCAAAGGTTCCGCAAAAAGTGCCTGAAGTATCATTAAAGAAAGCAAGAAAATTAATGTTACAAGACCCGTGTTGATTTACTACTATACTATCTGAGTGTGTAAATGGCTTTTTTGGTATTATTCCCTCTTCTTGCATCATTTGTATCATATCCAATTGCATTTTTAAACCATCCTTTATCAGGTTTAGTGTATCAATACCATTGTCGAAAAAATAGATGCCATTGGTACGGAAATGTCGTCTTGTATCTGGCTGAGCACTTACTTTCAGAGATAGAACGCAAATAAATATATAGGTGAATATTATTCTCATGGTGGGGCTGTCTTTTAGAAATCAGCTGTCATTTTTTCAACTCGAAATAACGCTTGGCTTCCACCAAGTCGGGTGGTATTTTGTTATAGGAGATGAAGATGTACAAATCGTCATTTAATGCAAACATAGGATCGAATGATGGGTACACTTTGACCTGCATGTTGCCGTCTTTTTTTATGGTACAAACAGCTATTCTTTCCATAAAGTCAAGACCTTTTCCTATTTTGATGAATTGTATTGTACTGTCGTTTACGTAGTTAATACTTCTAAAAGTGAAATTATTCATCTTGTAGTTAAATATTAATAAACTGTCTGGATTCTCTATTGTAACAATTGAGTCCCCCAAAGTTATCTTTCTCAATTCATCTATATAGTTCAAATCTGAACTTGTATTTCCGCTATCTCTGACGTCTACATTGCCAAATGATGTTCCGCAGGTGTCGTTGAAAAAAGCAATATATTCATGACGGCAAGATCCTTCTGAACTAATGACTATACTATCGTTGTGAGTAAAATCTCTTTTAGGCTTAATTCCTTCATCTTGCATGTACTTTATCATATCCAATTGCATTTGTAAGCCATCCTTTATCAGTTTCAGTGTATCAATGCCATTGTCAAAAAAGTAGATACCGTCGGTACGGAAATGTCGTCTTGTATCTGGCTGAGCATTTGTTTTCAGAGGTAAAATGCTAGTAAATAGAAATGTGAGTAGTATTCTCATGGCGGGAATGTTTTCAATAAAATGAGGTTCGGAGTTTTAACGACTGTAAAGAACATTGCGTAAGCAGTTTTTACAAGAGGGTATGTTCATTAATGTGTCGTTAGTCAAAAATAATTAATAACTAGCGAAGTAGACAACTCCCAAGTTATCACACGGATCTAATTTTCCTACACCACCTTCCCCACCACAAAACTCTTCCCATTCAGCATTATTGTGGCTCCTACGGTTTTGCCCATGAGTTGGGTGCCTATGGGCGATGCGGCCGATATGGCGTAGTATTTTGTGCTGTCTATCGTTAGTGGTCCTGCGCTTATGGCTATGTAGTAGTTGCCGTTATTGGTGTACACTACGGTGCCCGGCATCACGGTGGCGGCTGTATGGGTGGCGGGTATTTGGTCCAGTGTTTGCCGCATTTTATGCAGCTCATTCAGCCGGGCCAAGTGCTGGTCTATGTCTTGCTGCATCATTTCGCGGCTGGTTTCGTATTTGTCGCCTGCGCTGCTTTTGGTCTCGTTGGCTATAGCGTCCCGCACGTCTGCTATCATTCGTTTTATGTCTGCTTCGCGTGTGCTTATGTATTGGCTGCAAAGCTGGTATAGTTGCTCCTTCAGTGTTGTCATGTATGTGTGTTGCCCGTGGTAAGATACGTATTTCTGTGGTACGTTTGGAACCTTCATTTGAAGGATAAAGGGGACTTTGTAGCGTCTGTGTTGCTATTGTATAAGATGTTTTGTTCAAATAAAGATCCGTATTTCCCGCAAATTATTATCGATTAATCATTGGTAATTTTAGTTTCATTAAAAAACAAAAAAATATTTTATGTCATTAGAAAAAAAGTTGCGCGGACAAAATTACGACTTGATTGATGGAGCCGTAAGGTCTCATCGGGAGTTACAGTTATGGATTGATAAGGCTTTCGATCGGCCAAACCTGGAAAAAGACCATATTTCTCATGCGTTCAAAAGTGATGTAAAATTGACCCCGTCAGAGAGTGTGGCCTTGACTGTCAATTCAACCGATACCGAAGCGTACAAATTCAATATTGGGTTAACAGCCTTAGACAAAATTTTAGAAGCATTGGGGTTAGGTGGTGCAAAAATTTCTTCAGTTATTAAAACTGGTAAGTCTGTAGAGATCTCTTATGGCAATTCTACAGTAGTAGAATATGGAGAGGGGTACCTTCGGGATTATTTGGCAGAAGCAGATTTTCTTCATCCTAATAAGCCTTTTTTGAATCACCTGGACAGGAATAACATTTTGGTGCTGTCTGGTATTGTTTATGCCGAGAATCTGGTGGCCAAAATTCACACAGATTTTAATGTGGACGGCAGTATAGAAGCCGAGCTAAAGACATTATTGAATGCAAATATCAAAGTTGAGGCAAGTGGAAGTAGTGACTTGACAATGACCGCAGAAGGGCTTGGGAAAATGCCTATTGCAGTAAAGGCACATCGTCTAAGATACAGACGAGGGAAGTTTATAGACTTGAAGCTTGTTACAGATCACAATAATCTTTTTTAAGATTATCCATGCACATGCTCTATGGGTAGTGTTGTATTTTCGTATTTATTATTTGTTTTGTGCTTATTTTCAATAATTGCTAAAAAGACTTATGTCTAATCCACTCTTTGTTTTATTGTGTATGGTTCAAGTATTTATGGCAAACTGTTTGGCATAAATACTTGAACCATTTAGTTCACTAATAATAATTGATCCCTATCAGCTTGCGGGCACCTGCAATGGTTTCGGCACTGCTGGCGCGTGCTTTTTCGGCACCGTTGCGTAGTATGCGCTGTATAGCGGCTTCGTCTTTTTGCAGCTCGGTAGCATGCTCGCGTATGGGGCGCACAAAGTTTATCATGTCTTCGGCCAGTTGCTTTTTCATATCGCCATAGCGTATGTTGCAATTGTTGAAGTTGCCCAGAAAGGTTTCATACACATCGGTAGGTGCCGTTAGCTTCATCAGCAAAAACAGATTGCGGATGTAGTCGGGCATTTCGCTGTTCGGTTCGGTTGGCCCCTGGTCTGTCTTGGCCTTCATTATTTTTTTGCGAATGGTATCGTCATCGTCATTCAGGTAGATGGTGGCATTCGCGTTTTCGCTCTTGCTCATCTTGCCGTTACCGTCCAGACTCATGATTTTTACCGTTTCCTGATTGGAGCGGTATACCTCGGGCTCGGGGAAGAACTCCACCCCATAACGGGTATTGAAGCGGTTGGCAAAGTTGCGTGCCATTTCCAAATGCTGTTCCTGATCTTTACCCACCGGTACTTTTACCGCACGGTGTATCAGTATGTCGGCAGCCATCAGCACAGGGTAGGTAAGCAGGCCAGCGTTTACGTTATCGGGTTGCAGGCGCACCTTGTCTTTGAAGGTAGGCACTTTCTCCAGCTCGCCCTTGTAGGCCAGCATGTTCAGCATCAGGTACAGTTCGGGTATCTCAGGCAGGTCGCTCTGGGCATAGAGGGCCACCTTCTCGGGGTCCAGACCACTGGCTATGTTCTCGGCCACTACGCGGTACACGTTCGGTTTCAGTGCCTTGGGGTCGGGGTGGGTAGTAAGCGAATGGTAGTCGGCCACAAAAAAGTAGCAATTGTACTCATTCTGCATATGCACATAGTTCTGTATGGCCCCAAAGTAGTTGCCCAAATGCAGATAACCGGTAGAGCGGATGCCGCTCACTACTATTTCCTTACTCATAATGTGCGCAAAGATATACAAAGACCTGCCGTGCGGCAAAAACAGTACAAAGCCATTATTGCAGTTGCTGCCACCATGCGGTATTGTGTTGGTGCAGCTCAGAGAGGGCTACTACCGTACCTATAGGCGGGTGTACCAGTGGCAGGTTGTGTCTGGCAGCCTCGGCAGTTACACGGGTTATGGGTTCATCCCATGCATGCAGCGATAGGGCAAATTTAGACCAGTGTACCGGGAAGAGTACAGCGGCTTTCAGGTCGCGGGCGGCTTGCACCGTTTCCTCGGGCATCATGTGTATGTTTTGCCAGTATTCGTTGTACTGTCCACACTCCAGTATCGCCAGGTCGAACGGGCCGTATTTCTCGCCGGCTTCCTTGAAGTGACTATCATAACCCGAGTCGCCCCCTATGTATATGCGGCGACCGCTGGCCTCTAGTACAAAGGACGTCCACAGGGTAACATTGCGGCGGAAGGTGCGGCCCGAGAAGTGGCGCGAGGGCACGGTATGTACGGTCATGCCCGGTTCCAACTCTATGGTCTCCCACCAGTCGCGCTCGGTAATGCTTAGGGTATCGTATCCCCATTTTTCCAGGTGCGAGCCTACCCCCAATGCGGTAACTACACGCTTTACCTTGGGGCGCAGGGCCTTTACCGTCTTAAAGTCCAGATGGTCGTAATGGTCGTGCGTAATGAACAGATAGTCTATTTCGGGAAAATCGGCCACGGTATAGACCTCGGTACCATTAAAACTGCGTGTGCTGGTACTTATAGGCGAGGCATGGCCGCTAAAAACGGGGTCTACCAAAATACGCTTACCACCCACCTGCATATAGTAGGACGAATGGCCGAACCATACGATACAGTCTTCATTCAGATCCAGCTCATGCAGATTGGTGCGGGTAGGGGTTAGTGCTGCCACAGGCTGTTTGCGCGGGCTTTGGCCAAAGAAAAATTTGCGCATCACCTTGGGGAATGTGCCACCATTGGTGAACTGGGGCGTTTCGCTGCGGTTCTGAAACGCACCATCGCGGTAGTTGGCCGATTGCGATATGCGGGCAAGGCGCACACCTGCCGGCATGGCACCAAATTGTGGCAATTTCATGTATAGCCAAACGGTGAGGATGAAGGCGGCTATAAGCACAAGTGCAAATATCATAACTGTTGTTTTTTATTGGTTGTTATTGGTTGGGTTGTTGGCTATCATGCGCCACACCATGTCGAAGGTTGTTTGTATCAGTTCTTCTTTTTGCGGGTCATCGGCCGGGTGCGTCAGCAGGTACTCGCTGGCACCAAACAGATGGCTCGATATCATCTGGATAATAAGTTCTACCGGCAAGGGGCGAATGATGCCACTACTTATTCCTTCGTGTACCACCTGTAGCCACGCATGGCTTTCAGATGCATATTCGGGCGGTAACATGCCCGTGTAGGGCGAGCTCATAAACTGTTGCAGAAAGCGAAAAGCCGTTGGGTTATCCAGCCCCCAGCGCAGGGCCGATGTATAGAAAAAGCGGCACTGTTCGGCAACTGTATCACCAGCATCGGTGCCGCACATGCAGCCTGTCATTTGCTTTTTTATGTGCATATACAGGGCTACTATCAGTTGGTCTTTAGTACCGTAGTAGTGAAATAAGGTGCCGTTGGCCACACCTGCCTGCTTGGCTATAAGCGATGTGGGTGTACCATGAAACCCCAATTCTACAAACAGTTTCAGTGCTGCCTGTAGTATTTCGGTCTGTTTGGAATTTGTAGATTGACTAATCACTCTACAAATGTAGAATGAGTTTTAATACTGCGAACAAGTGGGAGGGGGATTAACGAAATATTGGGAATGAGGGACTTTCGCCAAAATGTGCACAAAGGGGTAGCGAGTGTAGTCTACTCGTACCGCAACGCCACAATAGGGTCCAGACGGGATGCCTTGATGGCGGGGTAGATGCCAGAGATGATGCCGGTAAAGGCGCATAGGCTAAAGCCCAAACCTATCCATAGCCATGGCACCACAAAGCCTGTACCAAAGATGGTGCTTACCGAGTTGCCCAGTAGTATGCCCAATACAATGCCGGTAGCACCACCCATCAGGCTGATGAGTACCGATTCTGTAAGGAATTGCTGCCGAATGGTAGATGACCTTGCGCCCAATGCCTTGCTCACGCCTATCTCGCGGGTGCGCTCTGCCACCGATACCAGCATAATGTTCATCAACCCTATCACAGACCCCAGCAGGGTAATGATACCAATAAAGACAGCCGCATACCGAATGGCGGAAATGTTGTCCATTACAATCTCTACCATAGCATTGTTTTGGGTGATGGAGAAGTTGTTTTCTGTACCCAATGGCAGCTTGCGAATGACACGGAAAACTCCTTCTGCTTCCTCGGCAGCAAGGTCTTTGACGTTCACATTGGCAGTGCGAATGCTGATAAGGTAAGAATCGCCCGACTTGCCCAGTTGCGCGCGGGCGGTGAGGATGGGTACTATTACCTTATTGTCCGAGTTAGACATCATGCTGCCCCCCTTGGCCTCCATTACCCCTATCACCCGGCATTTGATGTTGCCTATAGATACAATCTGATTTACGGCCTCGCGCACCTTGTTGCGGAACAGCTTTTTTGCCAGCCCGTTACCCAGTATGCATACATAGCCACCCATCTGTATTTCGGCTACCGAAAAGTTGCGGCCTGCTTCCAGCTTGGTATCAGATACGGTCAGGTAGGCATCATCGCCTCCCACTACAGTAATGTTGGGGTTGCTTTTACGGCTACGGTACTGCACGGTAGCTACATCGGTAGCACTGAAGGATACGCCCACCTCTGCCGGAAACTTGTAACGTTCTTTGAACATCCGGGCATCGTCCCACGAGATGGCTTTTCCATCTACCACCGTCACATTTACCCCGCCGCTCTTGTGTTTCTTTTTCTTCAGAATGTCCGAGGTAATCTGAAAGGTATTCACCCCCATGCTGCTGAAGTTGGAATAGATGCTGGCCTTCATCACATCTATAGCAGTAAGTATGCCCACCAGTGCCATAATGCCCAACCCTATGATAGCAATAGTAAGTACCGACCGCAGCTTGTTGGTGCGGATGGCCCTGAACGCCAGAACGGAGTTGAAGAATAGTTGCATGGTAGCAGAACGGCACCACAATGTGCTGCGTAAAGGTAAGGCGCGAATGTGGTATGACCATCACCCGAATGGCCGGAAGGTTATTTTACAACCCGTTACGGCTTGTTTGTTTGTATGAATAACCGTTACACAGTAGCCACGCGGGTAGTTGCAGCCGTAAAATACCGGAAATACGGTATAGAGGGGCAATAACGGCAAGATAGTTTTGCCCTTGTAAAAAACGTACTGATTTATGAAGAGCAGAACTACTATAGCCATAGCCGCCACCATGCTGGGGGCTGCTGCCGCAAACGCCCAAAGCATTAACTATACCAAGCTGGTAGATGATGCCAAAGGATACAAGAAAACAATGCTGTATCTGGACCTGTTTACCGCCGATACCTATCTGGAACCTTCTATAGGTAGTGCGGTGAAGCTGGAGACAGTACTGGCAGGGCGAATAATGCCGTGGGCTCAGGTGAAGTTTTCGTGGAGTGATGCAGCATCGCACCATGCAGTAACGGGCTACCCTACAGTAAAGGGTGGGCAGAAAAAACAAATGTCGGTAGACCTTGGTGGCGCGCTGTACCTTGTAAACAAAACAAAAAACGGTAAGCCGGTAAAGGTGGTATTGTCTTCTTTCAGCACGGGGCGCGTAAGAACCACTAAATATATAAACGTACCCGCTCAGGTAAGCAAAATGTTTGGTGTAGAGGGTGGTATCAACTACATGCGTAAGGCCGTGGGGCTTGGCGATGATGCCAGTAAGTTTTACCGCTACGAAAGCATGGATGGTAGCGTAAACCTACCCATAGAGGCTGTGGGTGGCAGCGGCAAACAACCTGCCGGGCTGGCCTACGACCCGCAAAGCATGACGAATGTAATGAGCATTTTTGCCGGTATACACTTCCGTAAGGTAACCAACCTGAGCATAAGGGCTGATGGGTATGGCACGAAATCGAACCGTAAGGTGGGCGATTTTTATGTAGATGCCATGATAGCCCCCGTAGTACCTATTGCCAATGTAATAGATGCGGCCGGGCAGGAGTGGAAAATGGTGAAACAAGATGGTGCCGTGCGCAACCTGGGTTGGCGTATGGGCTATACCCACCACAATAGCTACAAGGTGGGGTTCGAGTACAACTTCGAGCTGGGACAACGCCCCGGCCCCAAGCTGGGCGATGGCTTTATGGACAATGGTACTTACATAATGCTGGGTATGGGGCTAAGTATAGGGTCTAAGTTTGGGCTGGGTAAAAAGGATAAAGGATAATAGAAACACTACAGGACCATGCAATGATACCCGCCCGCAGCCAACACAGCCCGCACAGATATTTACCCCACGGCTCACCGCCTGATTGTTGCCTTTCTTACACCTTATGTTTGTTTGTGGATGTTGGCAGGACGTTGTTGCAATGATAATAGTACCCCCTCTGGTAGGAGAAATGACCAGAGGGGGTTATCTTTCGGTACAGAAATGCGCACTATTTTGAAAAGGATTGTTGTGATAGTAAGCCTGCTGTTGGCAACAGGTAGGGTATGGGGCAATGCCGACAGCCTGTTGCTTGCCCTGAAGGGCACAATGCCAGACAGTATCAGATTGACGGTGTTGTCGGACTTGTGTTTCGAGTATGTACATAGCAACCCCGATAGTGCCTTCTATTATTGGCAGTTGCAAGACCGGCTTGCGCAGCAATTGGCTATACCCAAGTACACCGCCAATGCACTGAATGACCTCGCTATAGTGCAATACTACAAAGGCCAATACAGCGAAGCACTTATCAACAACAAGCGGGCACTGGCAATAAGGCGAAAAATAGGCGATAAACAATTGCTCATGAGCTCGCTCAATAAGATAGGTCTTATCTATCAGGAGTTGGGCAATTACGAGCAAGCCACAGCCTACCACCTGCAGGTGCTGCAACTGGCTACCGAGTTGAATATACCGGCCAATGTATCGCTAACGCTCAACAACCTCTCCTATGTGTGCCAGCACATGCGCCAATACGCACATGCCCGGCAATACTCGCACCGGCAACTGGCCATGGCGCAGCAAGCTGCCGATACTTTTCAGATGGGGGTAGCCTGCTCGGCCCTGCAAGGTATAGCCGATGCCGAAAGCCGGCAAGACAGCAGCCGGTACTATGGCGAGGCAGCCTACCGCTACTTTAAGCAGGTAGATGCCTCGCTGGAGATGGCGGCCGCCAGTAACGATCTGGGGCTTTTTTACCGCCGCATACACCGCAACGATAGTGCCATATTGTGGTACAGGCGGGCATGGCAGGTAGCCAACGAAGCTGGGGCAGAGGGCGATGCAGGTTTTTATGCTGCCAACATAGGCTCTGCATTTGTAGACCAAATGCGGCTGGATTCTGCATGGCATTATCTCGCAATGGTACAAAAACACATAGGGCAAGATACCAAGCCCTCTGTACTGAAAACCCTGTACGGTGCATTGGAAACGTATTATGTGCTACAAAACCAACACGACTCCGCCATCAGGTATATGGAGCTATACACCGATGTATTGGATACCATTTATGCATCGCAGATAACCGCACAGGCCAATGAGTTACTGGCCCGATACAATGCCGACAAGATGGAACAGCATATAACCATGCTGGACAAACAAACACAGATACAACAACTACAAATAAGAAACAAAAATATGATAATTGTTGCTATGCTGGTATTGGTGGTACTGGCTGGAGGTATACTGTGGCTGGTATGGCAGCGGCGGCAAATGCAGGCCGAAAACCAGCGACGCATAGAGCAACATACCCAGCAGCAAAAGGCCGCAAGAGACATAATAGCAGCCGAAGAACTGGAACGGCAGCGCATAGCCCGCGAGCTGCACGATGGTATAGGCCAAATGTTCTCGGCCGTAAAGCTCAACCTGTCGGGCATAGCACACCGGGCGCACGATAAGGGCTGGCCCGATGAGCAACTGCTGGACAAAACCCTGCAAATAGTAGATGAAAGCTGCCGGGAGGTACGCACCATATCGCACCAAATGATGCCGAATGTGCTGCTGAAGCTGGGGCTGGCGGCCGCCATACGCGACTTTGTGAATAAAATAGACGACGAGCGGCTGAAAATATCGTTGGAGACGTTTGGCCTCAACCAATCATTGGGGGCCGAGACCGAGCATATCATTTACCGCATCATTCAGGAATGTGTGAACAATGTAATAAAACATGCCGGTGCTACTGCCCTGTACATACAGCTACACAAAGACGATGAAAGCATAACGGTAACTGTAGAAGACAATGGTTGCGGCTTTGATGCGGCTGTGGCCGGCGATGGGGTAGGGCTGCGCAGCGTGCGCGCAAGGGTGGCCTACCTGAACGGAAAAGTAGACTACGACACCGCCCCCGGCCGAGGTACGCTGGTGGCCGTATACATACCCCTGAAACAATATGAGACAACAACGTGACCCCATAAGAGTGTTTATTGTAGACGACCATCAACTGGTGATAGATGGCATAAGCTCGCTACTTGCATTTGAAGACGATATAGAGATAGCGGGTACAAGCTGCCTGCCACAGGAGGTGCCCGACATACTGGCCAGCAAAAAAGTAGACGTACTGCTCACCGATGTGCAAATGCCGGGCATGAGTGGTGTAGAGCTGGTGCGGGTAGTGCGCAGCCGCTACCCGGCAATATTTGCACTGGCACTGTCTATGCATGCCGATATACCGGTGATAAAACAAATGCTGGATTCGGGCGTATCGGGTTATGTGCTGAAAAATGCGGGCAAGGCCGAGCTGCTGGAGGCCATACGGAAGGTAGCCGCCGGCGATGCCCATATGTCGGCCGATATAACACGGGGCATGATGCGGGCACTGCATGGGCGCAACGATGCCGATGGACACCTTACCAACCGCGAGATAGAGATAATACGACTCATAGAAAAAGAGATGAGTACCAAAGAAATTGCCGACCATTTGTGCCTGAGCGAGCATACCGTAGAGACCCACCGGAAAAACATCTTCAGAAAGGTGGGCACCCAAACCGTAGTGGGCTTGCTGAAGTATGCCTACGAGCAAAAGATCATCTGAGCCACTTTTGGCAAGGTTTTGACAAGGAAGTGTGTAATTTAGTGCCTGTAATTCAGGGCTATGAGCATTTCTTTCTCTTTGTTACCTTCTGCGGGCAAATAGAGGGTTGAAGGAAACAGGATTCTCGGCAAAAACTTAGGCAGGTAATGAGGTATGTAAAAAGCGGTTTATTGGTTTTGTTTGCATTGTTACCGCTATTGCTATCGGCACAGCCCGAATTGCTCAAAAATAGCCTGCATCTCAATCGTAAAGACACCCAAACGGTCAATCTGCTCAACAGAATATCGGAAGGGTATATGGCCGAAACGGCTACCGACAGTGCTTTGGCCTATGCGGCCATGGCCGCAGCATTGGCAGAGAAGATACACTATGCCACCGGCTTGGCCGATGCAATTTCTGGTCAATCTAAAAATTATTACAAAAAGGGTGATTATGGAAAGGCAACCGAGTGTGCATTCCAGTCACTAAAGATTTGTGATTCCGTCAATTATGAATACGGCAAGGCCATCAACTACAATATGCTGGGGTTGGTGTATTTGTCGCAAGGCAAGCGTGCCGCATCCGAAGAGCAATTTCGCAGGGCTTTGGCTATCAATGTCAGGTTGAATAACAAGTTAAAAATGACATCAAATTATTTTAATCTGGCATTGCTTTATGCCGAGGTAAATAATTTGGATAGTACACTCATGTACCTGCATAAAGCAGAAGTATTGAGCCGGGAAACCCAAAACTACTCTTTGCTGGTAATGATAGAGAACCGGCTGGGCGATGTGTACATGGATGGCGGCGATCTGGAAAAAGCAATAGAAAGCTACAAATACGTGCTTGCCGACTCGGCGCAGGGAATAGACTGGGAACGGTCTTATGCCAATACCAGCCTTGCTATTTGCCTGCTAAAGCTGGGCAAAGCTGCAGAAGCCGTTAAGTATGGCGAGGAAGGTGTTTCGCTGGCAAAGAAGCTGAAAACAAAGTGGGATATTGGCAGGGGATTGGGGGTGCTGCATGAGGCATATGCCCAAATGGGTAAGTATGAAATTGCCTACAAATTGCTACAAGAGCAGAAGGCATGTACCGATAGTTTGCTGAGCGAGGAGAAGGAGCGCGAAATAAACGTGCTGCACCTGCAACAAGAGAAGGCAGAGCGGCTGGAGTTGCAAAGGCAGAACGAGACAGAGCAACACAAAAACGTGGTGAACAGAATGGTAATGGCTGCAGTAGGTTTGGTAGCTGTTTTTCTGATGGTATTGGTTTTTGTGATTTATAGGAATAGCCGTAAGAAAAATGCCCTGAATGAACTGCTGCTGAGAAAGACCGAAGACGTGGAACAACAGAAAGCACTGATAGAGACACAGAACAGGGAACTTGCCGAAATAAACAGAACAAAAGACCAATTGTTTTCTATAATTGGGCACGACTTGCGGAGTCCGTTTGCTTCCATCTCATCGGGGTTAGATTTGGTGCGAAATGGGTATCTGGACGAGAAAGAGCAGAAATATTTGTTCGATAAGTTGTATGAGCAGACTACAGCCACCTCTGTAATGCTGGATAACCTGCTGGTATGGGCAAAGAGCCAGATATCTGGCATTGTAGTGCGCCCGGTTAAGGTGAACGTGCCCGAACTGGTAGTACAATTAAGTGGTGTGTTGGGTAGCATAGCGGCCGACAAAGGCATCAATCTGAAACATGAAATATCGGAAGGCTTATGTGTTGTGGCCGATCCCGACCACCTGAAAATTGTGATGCAAAACCTGCTCACAAACGCTATCAAATTCACAGGCAATGGCGGAACCGTTACTGTTTCTTATTTGTACGACAACGAACAGGTGGCAATAAGGGTGTGCGATACAGGAGAAGGAATGGATGCAGACAAGGTGGCAGCATTGTTTCATAAGACGGGCAAAGACATTTCTACCCAAGGTACCAATCAGGAAAAGGGCACAGGTTTGGGGTTGGTGATGGTAAAAAAGTTTGTGGAAGAGAACAAAGGCGAGGTAAAGGTGAGTAGCACACCGGGCAAGGGTACCGAGTTCACCATATTGCTACCTATTGCCAAATAGTCTGCACCACACTACTGTATAACGCCATTTTTATCCTGTTGTTCCGGTTCTTCCCGCAGGGGCGAACCGGAACTGCCGATAAAGCCCGTTCTCCGAACGGCTTCACATTGTTGTCGCCGAATATCCCAGTTTGCAGAAGTATGTAAAATGAATTTTTCGTGTTGGCTCCACCTACGGCTATCATAGAACGGTGCCGGTATGCCATAGGCTACTCATTTGGTAGAAGTATGTTTAATGTGTGTCTCCCAGTCGTGTTACCATTTGGGCTGGTCTTTGAAGAGTACGTAATAGGTGGGTACGGTAGCATAGCCACTCGGCAGGTCTTTTAGTTCGTATTGGTTTACCAGCGTATAGTAGCCCGGTTTATAATACTTGTCAAACACATTATGCATGTAGGCATTATTCTTTCCTTCATAGTCTGCTACCATATCTATTGTCGTCGACCCGAAATAGGAAGTATTGTAACAGTTTTTACAGACCATGCTTATTGTAGTTGTAGTCTTTTTGGGGGGTGGCGGTTATATATCTTTTCACTACAGATTTTTTATGCAGCGTGGTATGCCCCAGTCCCAGAATACACACAAAACCATTGCCAGCCGTTTTTATATTCGATAGGTTTATTGCCATCATCTCGTCCCGTTTTTTAAACTCTTTCTGTGTGGCAGGGTTCTCCATTATTTCTGCTACCAGATGGTATTGTTCACCCAATGTCGCTTTCAGTATTTCCTTATCATTTTCGAAAACAGTCTTGGCTTTGGCATAAATACGCACAAATGCCTTTTTCCCAGACTGGTCGTCTTCTATTTTTTTTGCTTCATCGGTTATGCTATTCAGGTATTCATAAAACATTGTGCCTTTCGTCTCAGGGTATTTATTCAGTATCGACAGTACTGTAGTAACAAAGGTTGTGCGTTCAAAGTCAATTCCATGCAGTGTAAACCCACATTCGTCATACAGTGCTTGCCATTGCGATAGTTGGTCAAGGATTTTTTTATCCCGGCCATAATAGGCAAAAATTGCTGTGTCGCCGTGCTGCAGGTAGGCATTGAAATGGTATGCTTCCGATTTTCCCCATTCCATCACCACATCGTTTATACCGTAGGTTTTGTGCAGCCATCTTATCATTTCAAACTTGAACTCAGTTCCCTCCCATATACCATGCACCTCGCCTATAAAAAATGCATTTGACCCTTGAACGCTATCGCCTACTACTTCAATCTGCTTTGCGGGCGGGGCTATGTATGTTGCTGTTTGCGCTACAGAGCTAAATGAATACTGTAACAGCAAAGCGAGGACGACAATTGAAGGATTCATACAGGTGGTTGAACAGATGAGAAATAAAGATAGGATAAACAGAATTACAAAGTCTGTATGGTAGGCTTCCGTTTTGTAGTAGCAAGTAACTCAAAAATGTTTGGCAATAGATTTACCAACGGCAGGCATAGCTGTCGGAATCAGTCCTGCAACTATGCATTGTACAACCTGTATTTTCAGCCGTAAGCCTTGCCCGGCGCGGGTTTTCGTTTACATCATATACCCTGTGGCGGCTATCATACAGCGGTGCCAGTATGCCATTGGTCAGTCATTTGGTGGCAGAATGTTTATAGTGCATCTTTATGGTTGTATGATATACAACTGCCTACACCATGCGCATTACCTACACAACAACAGCACCCCACACCATGCCCCATTATGCCCCATTTTCGGTGCCGTTTGGCATTGGTTTGGTAGTGCAATTATTTGGTAATCAACTAAATAGTATTTTTTGCAACCCTAAAATCATCAAAAATGCACACACCATTCATGGGGCATAGTGCCCTTCTGGCTACATCACCTTACATGGTTGTTCCGGTTCTTCCCGCAGGGGCGAACCGGAACTGCCGATAGAGCCCGTTCTCCGAACGGCTTCACATTGTTGTCGCTGAGATTACACCAGTTTGTTGTACCCGGGGCGTGAGAGTTGGCGGAGCACAAATGCGACAAGGTACTTACTTATTACCGCTTACTGAATTCAGAGTAATAAATGATTTTTTCTCTATCATTAAATGCGATAAACAAAAATTTAGCTCCCTTGGCCAGATGTTCATAGTTCTGTATGTTTTGTTCAAAATATTGACTCAATGAATCTAGGTCAGCTTTTTTCTTTACTTTGAATACCATCAAGCGTAGTTCTCCATTAGAAACAAGAAGTTTTTGGAAGTCATATTTAATCCCGCTGAATGGAACTTTACTATCGCTCTTTCTCTTGGGATTCCATTCGCATTCCATCACTAAAGGAAGGCACGTCGTTGTGTAAGGTTCCTTTCCGTCTTTATACCAGTGCAAATCAAAGAGCCATTCGGTGTTTTTAAAGTCGCCTCCATTTACCTGCTGTAGATGGTCAGACAATCCATTTGCATATACTTGATAGGATGGCTTCCCTTGCACCTTCTTCTTCCCTAATAATGCAAGACAGTCTTTTATTAATCTCGTTTGGGTACGTCTAACAGGTTTGTTACATCCAAAGAAATCAGTGTATACAGCTACTATTTCTCTTACAATCAAATAAGAAACTCTATCATTCAAAGCTATTTTTTCATTGCAATTTGCATATTGCGACCAGATAAACATTAGTATAGTTTTTTTAGTGAAAATGTGTTTCTAATACGTCAATGATATTTTGATTCACTACTGCCCAGTTTGCAGTAGCATGTGAAATAAATTTTCACGACACTAACCGAGTCTCTCGCAGAGGACTCTGCGGCAACCGGGGTACTGGCGTTGCCAAGATTGCTGTCGTATGTGAAGTATATGTTGGGCTTTCCTACATCAGGCATGGTAGCAGTAGGCGGCAGGTGTATATTTAGAATTTTTCCGCTTTACGCTTGTTTTCTACAGTTTTGAACATTTCATCCGCCGGAACAAACTCCTGCTTGCGGGCTTTTACCTTATCGTATGCTTTTATGCAGGCATATTCGTCCAAATCGTCCAACATTTTTTCGTAGTCTTTAATAGGTAGAATCACTGCTATTTTATCGCCGGCATCGTTTGTTATGAATTGATTTCTCATGTTACGAATTTACGATTGTTAGCTCAAAAAAATTATTCAACCCCATGTTGTGCCAGTTCTTCCCACAACGGCGAACAGGAACTGCTGATAAAGCCCTAATTGGCGCAAGTCTTTTTGACTTGTGTCATTGCTACTGCAAGTCTTTTTGACTTGCGTTTTCAGCCGTAAGCCTTGCCCGGCGCGGGTTTTCGTTTACATCATATACCCTTTGGCGGCTATCATACAGCGGTGCCGTTATGCCACAGGCCTGTCATTTGGTGGCAGTATGTTTATAGTGCATCTTTATGGTTATATGATATACAACCACTTACACCATGCGCATTACCTACACAACAACAGCACCCCACACCATGCCCCATTATGCCCCGTTTTCGGTGCCGTGGGGCGTTTGTTTTATAGTTCAATTGTTTGATAATCAACTAAATAGTTTTTTTCGTAACCCTAAAATCATCAAAAATGCACACACCATTCATGGGGCATAGCATCCTTCTGGCTGCACCACCTTACCCACATTCTACAAGCACCGGCCCCATGTGCTGGTAGTGGGTACGGAATACCAACTGCGGCAAAGAATTAGGGCAGTACAGCACCCCACGCCATGCCCCATTATGCCCCGTTTTCGGTGCCGTGGCGTATCAGTTTGGTTGTTCAATTGTTTGATAATCAACTAAATAGTATTTGCCGTAACCCTAAAATCATCAAAAATGCACACACCATTCATGGGGCATAAAAGTCTTCCTGTAGCACCACCTTGCCAAGTACATCGCAATTGCAGAGCCCATGTGCTGCAAGTGGGAGAAATATACCAACGGCGACGTGAATTCGGTTTATTCATTCTCCGTTATTATAGCAAAACGGCAAAAAAGTATAATAACGAATTGTTTTTTGCTCTGTTATTATACTAAAGTGCCAAAATAGTATAATAACGGGTAGTTTTTGTGCGCCTTATTATACCCGATGCCACTGTGGGTAGGCTGCAAATGCACAAACGGCACCCCATATGTTAATGAGGTGCCGTTCGGGGAAATTGATATAATGTCTGTTAAAACCTGTCCAGACTCATGACCTTGGTCCAGGCGGCTACAAAGTCGGTTACGAATTTGTCTTGTGCGTCGTCGCTGGCATATACCTCGGCTATGGCACGCAGTTCGGTGTTCGAGCCAAATATGAGGTCTACACGGGTGCCCGTCCACAGTACCTGCCCGGTGCGGCGGTCGCGGCCCTCAAACGTTTCCGACTCGGCACTGGTGGCCGCCCATGTGGTGCCAAAGTCCAGCAGGTTCACAAAGAAGTCGTTACTCAGCGTACCGGCCTTGTGGGTAAACACGCCGAGGTTGCTGCCATCGTAGTTGGCACCCAGCACACGCATACCCCCTACAAGGGCAGTCATTTGTGGGGCAGTAAGGTTCAGTAACTGGGCTTTGTCTACCAGCAGTTCTTCGGCAGCAGCATGTATGCCACGCTTCTTGTAGTTGCGGAAACCATCGGCCATTGGCTCCAATACTGCGAACGATTCCACATCGGTATGGTCGGCAGTGGCATCGGTACGGCCAGGCGTAAATGGTACGGTAATGCTATGACCAGCATTGCGCGCTGCCTGCTCTATAGCGGCACAGCCACCCAGTACTATCATATCGGCCAGCGATATTTTGCGGCCATCGGTCTGTGCTGCGTTGAAGCTGTTTTGTATGCCCTGCAGGGTATCTATGACAGATGCTACACCCGCTACCTGGTTCACCTCCCAATAACGCTGTGGCGCAAGGCGCACACGGGCACCATTGGCACCGCCACGCTTATCAGAATTGCGGAAGGTAGATGCAGAGGCCCATGCAGTATTCACCAACTGGCCTACAGACAG
>JAGKWS010000143.1 GCA_021151685.1 Chitinophagaceae bacterium | reverse complement strand
AGGCATAATACGAGTGTTTTAAATGTTATTTTAATGAATTTATATGAGCATCAATGTCCTTCGTAAACTCGGGATTATTGACTACTTTCTTACATTGTTCCAGCAATTCAATTGCTTTCGTTTTGTTACCCATTCCTTCGTAGGCTTGCGCCAAAAAGTAAAGAGCTTCTTTATTTTTGGGTTCAGTCTTCAGTACGGTTTCAAAACGTTTCACCGCTTTATCAAACTGGCCCGATTGGATAGACATTCTACCCAGTAGCAAATTCGCAGGAACATCGTCCGGTTTCTCCCGGGTAATGGCCAACAGCATCTGCACGCCTTTCATGGGTTCTGGTGTACCCTGTATATAAGCCGAAGCCATTGCCAGCTTCGCCTCTTCATTGTTACCATTTAGGGCTACTGCTTTTTCAAGCACCGCAACTGCTTCATTGGCTTCCCACATCTGCAGGCTACGGTCGCCCTCCCTTTCAAGGAGCTCCAAAAATAATTGGCCCGCAAAGGTGAGACTTTTTTCTGAATTTTCCAATTTCGCTGCTTTTGCCCTATAATAGAACGCTGGCCTGAATTGTTTTTGACGCTGCCACACATCGGCAAGGCGTGTAAAAACGGCAGCCATCTGCGAGGAGTCGCGGACGGCTGCAAGTTCATTTTCAATGGTCGACACCGAATCGGCAACTGCACGTGGCAATTGTTGCTTAGATGCGGAAATTATAGAGTCGACAGAGGCTGGTTTCATGGTACCAGGGTCTGGGGTCTCCCCACCGGCCGAAGACGGACGCTGCATAGCGGTTTCGTTTTTGCCTCGTGGGGGCACGGTATTACCTCCCCAGTATAAAAGAGCGATAAGTATGATGGCTGTTGCAAGACTGATATAATGTACCGGGCGCACCTTGAAAAACTATAGTTGAAGTGCAAAGGTAACGAAACCAGCTGCCAAAGACGTTATTAATCGTTTTCTACTACTTCGTGAGCTACCAGATCGTGTTTCGATTCCTTTACTGCCTGTACAAACTCGCGCGCAGGCTTGAATGCTGGTATGAAATGTTCTGGTATTTCTACAGCTACATTCTTCTTGATGTTTCTGCCTATTTTGGCCGCACGCTTCTTCAGTATAAAGCTGCCAAAACCACGTACATACACAGGCTCACCTTCTACAAGCGATGTTTTCACTTCTTTGAAGAATGCCTCAAGTGCTACAAGAATGTCCACTTTTGGTATTCCGGTTTTCTCGGCTATGCTGCCTACAATGTCTGCCTTCCTCATAACTGTTCGTTTTTCGCGTTTTGTAAAGTGTTGATAGCGGATAATAGTTATCTACATCGTATTGATAATCAACTATCAGGCCACTTTATGCATGTTTGTGCCAAATTTAGAAAAATTTAGAAACCACAGAAACAAAACTGTTGATAATTATTTCATAAAATATTGTCTATCAGTTACTTGTGTCGTTCCGGTCATTTTTGGGCTGTTGTCAAAAAAGCAACAGGCTGATAACATGTGTTGCCTTGCCACACTGTTGCCAGCCTGTAAAATGTGTGGAAGTGTAGAAATATTTCTACACTTATTTTGCAAAACAACCCCATAACTCATTGACATACAGTATATGTACCTATGAACAACACATAGTTGGGGAATTGCTAATCTTCCCGGCTACCATCATCGGCCATACGCACCATACGGGGGTGGAAGGTGGCTACCACATCTACAAGGTTGGTTTGTGCCGCCATTACTGCATGTATGTCTTTGTAAGCACCCGGTGCCTCGTCGGTACCAGCCCCTATCAGGGTAATACCCATATCGCGCAGCATCTTGCTCATTTCGTTTCTTTTGAAAGTTTTGATGGCCTTTGTGCGGCTCAGTTGCCGCCCAGCCCCATGCGATGCCGAATGTATAGCCCCTGTTTCGCCCTTACCTCTTACCAGAAAACCCGGTGTGGCCATAGAGCCGGGAATTATACCCATCACCCCTTTGCCGGCAGGTGTGGCACCTTTTCGGTGTACAATCACCTCTTTCCCGTCCAGTTGCTCTTTCCATGCAAAGTTGTGGTGGTTTTCTACCCGGGCCAGTACTTGTCCGCCAATGGCTTTTGTCAGTCGGTCATGTATCACTTCGTGGCAGGCCGATGCATAGTTGCCTGCAAGGTTCATAGCCAGCCAGTACTCTTGCCCCTCTGCACTGTCAAGATTCAGCCATGCAAGGTTGGCGGCCTCTTGTGGCAGGCGGCAAAGTTCTTTGGCCAGTTTGGTGTAGTGGCCCGCAATGGTGGCACCCAGCCCACGCGAGCCAGAGTGGGTAAGTAGTGCCAGATACCTTCCTTTGGGCACATTCAGTGCCTCGTCGGCGGCTGCAAACTCCATAATACCCCACTCCACAAAGTGATTACCCCCACCCGATGTACCTAACTGATTGTTGGCCTTTGGCTGCAGGCTCTTCAGCAGTGGTATTTCGTTAAATAAATTATCGTCCAGTACGGCATGGTTAGCTTTCATTTGGCCTTGCCACACACCGCCCGAACCAAATTTGGTAAAGGCAATCAGCTCTCTTTTATAGAAGCTATGGTTTTCCAGAAAGTGGCTTTCCGGTATGTCGTAGACGGTAAGTGCCATACGGCACCCAATGTCTACACCTACTCCATACGGAATAATAGCATTGTTGGTGGCCAATACACCACCAATGGGCAGGCCATACCCGGTATGTGCATCGGGCATCAGTGCACCGGCAACCGTTACGGGTAGCTTCATGGCGGTGCTCATCTGGTTGTTGGCACCTTCCTCTATATACTCTGCCCCATATACATTGTACGGCAATGCCTCCGGGCGCAGCGGTATTGTGGTTTCGGCCAGTTCTTTTTCCTTAGCCGCTATCAGCACAGTAGCCAGTTCGGCAAGTATAGGGTGTGCCATATACTGTGCCGGGTTGGTCAGCACATCGGTCAATAGTGCCAGTGTTTCTTC
Organism: Chitinophagaceae bacterium; assembly: GCA_021151685.1. Classification (GTDB taxonomy): domain Bacteria; phylum Bacteroidota; class Bacteroidia; order Chitinophagales; family Chitinophagaceae; genus Nemorincola. Next base: position 5,579 of record JAGKWS010000143.1, on the reverse strand, counting down.
GGCTGGCAGGGCCAGTTGTGGGGCGGCTGCCAGTGCGGCACCCAGTGCCGGGCTTTGTGGGTAGCCCAGTGCTAATAGTTGGGCCCCGGTAATGGTTGGTGTATGTTCCATACATCTATTGGTTTGTGGGTGTATATAATACACCCGGGTATCTCATTTTTTTGTTGTTATGTCTTACTCAGCCATCCGGGCAATGAGCGCGGTATGAGTGAGGGGCTCTACCACTGAGCTACCTGCGGGTTTCCCCGCAGACGCAGGATTTGAACCTGCGAACCTCCCCATCCAAATGCGAAGTAACACACCGCTACGGCACCAGATGGCTGAGAAAACAAGTAGGAACCAGTAATAACCGAACGGGGAGCAAATTTTGAGTTTGCGAATAGTTCGAAGTAACCCCGTATACAACATAGTACCTACTTAACTGCAACAAGCAAAAATCGAACAGAGAAGCGGGCCCCGCAATGGGGATTTGCACCCCTTTCCGGCTTTGGCCGAAACCCTATGGCCCATGTATGGCGCGAAGTATCTCTGCGCTACGGCATTGTTGCATTTCGTTGTGGCCCTCATTGGGGCCAGATATCAAAGATCTATTTTGTGGATGTGGCCTACTGCGGTAAGGCCATTATCCAGCGCATGCAGCACATCAAAAATCTTGTCGCTCCAGCCGGCTATCAGGTACACATCGTTCTGACGGGTACTGATGGGCGTGGTGCCATAACCGGCCAAATCGAACAGGTAGAGTTTGGCACCGGGTGCAATAGTTTTGTACCGTGCCCAAGAGCGCGACAGGCTGTGCAGGCCAAATGTACTATCCCACAACTGGCAGTCGGTAAACATCATTACTTTGTCTACTACCCTGTTCTTGTCTATCAGGTCGTCTATCACCTTGTAGCCATTGGTACTGTAGCCTACCTCGCCCTCCCGGCGGCGCATTTCCTGTGCGTTGGCCAGTATGTTGCGGCCGGGCAGCGAAAGTATTTTCCATGTATCGCCAAATATACCGGTTACCACATTCAGGCATTTGCGTTGCAGCAACTGAGCCAGCACAAGCCCTACATCGTACAATTGCACCCTGCTTTGACGGCTGATGGGGCGTTGCATAGAGCCCGACACATCGCACGCTATCAGCACACGACAGTTACCGTCGAAGCCGGCTATTGATGAGGCTGATGCCGCTACGGCATCTTCCAAGGCCTGACATATTGCTGATACATAGCCCGATGATAGCTGAGACACCTCGCGCCATGCCGACTGAAAGCGGAAGGGCAATTGTTTCGATTGGGCAACGGCTACGGGGTCTGCAATAAGGCGGCATACTTTTTCGATATGTGCCCCAGACACATCGGCCAGTATGATGTTGCGCAGATTGCGCAGCAAGGCCATATAACCCAGCTTGCCACTGTCTATCAGTTGCTGCCACACTTCTCTGTTTGCCGCAGTGCGCTCTTCTTTGGTAAGCAACTTTTGTCCCAGTGCAGTCAATTCGGTCTCCCAGGTGTAGGGTACCGCCAAACTGTTGTTGGCTATGCGGTGAAACACCTGCTGCTGTGCCTCGCTGGTGGGTTTGGGGTGTACCAGAAACAGGGCATCGCGCAGGCGCACACTGCCGGTACGGTTATACTTGGCAAACTGGTATTCGTCAAATTGGTTAAAGGCATCGGCCAACCCCTTTTGTACCTGCTTGCTGAGGCGGTGCAGCTTCTTTACATCCTGCCTGTTGTTGGCCAACTGGTAGTAACCCAGCAATTCGGTTATTTCATCGGCTCGCTGCACCACGGCACGTACTGTTTTGCGCACCACATGGGTGCTGCGCTGCTGGCGGGCCAGTTCTACAGCCAGTACCAGCGGTACCGAGCGCAGGTGCATTTGGCTACGTGTATAGATGGCCAGCTTTGCCGCAAACTCGGGCGTTGTTTGTGCCATCAGGGTACGTATGCGTTGCAGGCGGGTATCGGTGGTTTCGTAAAAGGTATCGCTGAGCCCGGCTGTAACTACGGCGGCATACAGTGCGGTCTCGGCATTGGGCGTATACGCTTCGCCGCCTGCAAGGTTGGTGGTTTTCTTTGTCCACTGTATGCTCCAATTGAATTTCATATAGTTGGTTGTAGTTGCCTTTTGTTGTTTGCTTTCTACATCACAAAGCTGAGAAGCCACTACGCAGTGTAGTTGCGCAGTAAAAAATATTTTGTGCCAATGGGCTGAAACCCGCACTGGTAGCGGAAAGAAATTTTTGTAAAAAACGGGCAAAAATCAACTGCGCAAATAGGCTGCGCAGTTGTGCACAAACTTTACCTTTGAACCATGTAACTACATGCCTATGCCGGTAAACAAAATGGCGCTGATACGCTACAAAACCATAGATAAATGCCTGCAAAACCGCCGCCGCAAATGGACGCTGGAAGACCTGATGGAAGCGTGCAGCGATGCATTGCAGGAATATGAGGGTGTGGCCCGTGGCGTGAGCCGCAGAGCCATACAGATGGATCTGCAAACCATGCGCAGCGAAAAGCTGGGGTATAATGCGCCCATAGTAGTTACCGACAAGAAGTATTATACCTACGAAGATGCCGATTACAGCATCAACAAAACGCCCCTTACTGCGCAAGATTTGGGTACGCTGAATGAAGTGCTGGGCGTGCTGCGCCAGTTCAACACATTTGGCTACTTTCAGGAGCTGAACAGCATTGTAACCCGGCTGGAAGATAAACTGTATAAACAGCAGCATGAGGGCCGCTCTTATGTAGATTTTGAGAAGAACGAGTTGCTGAAAGGCTTGTCGTTTCTGGAGCCGCTGCACAAGGCCATACAGCAGCAAAAAACACTCAGGGTAGGTTACCAAAGCTTCAAAAGACCACAAGCCGATGACCTCATCTTTTACCCATGGTTGCTGAAGGAATACCGAAACCGCTGGTTTCTGTTTGGTAAAAGCCAACGGAACAAAGTAGTGCTGTTTCTGGCCTTGGACAGAATACAGACCATAGAAACTACCGATTTGGCCTACATAGCACCCGATTTTGATGTACACGATTACTTTGGCAATGTGATAGGCGTATCTAAGTACCCCACACAAGTAGCCCACACCATAGTATTGCAGATACACAAAGACCATGCACCCTACATAAAAACCAAACCCATGCACGCATCGCAAAAGATACTACGCGACGATGAACGGGGCATGATATTCTCTATAAAGGTGGTGTGGAACTTTGAGCTGGAGCGCGAGCTGCTGGGCTTTGGCGAACTATTGCAGGTGCTCGCACCGGCACGGTTGGTAAAGAAGATGCTGAAACGCCACACAGATGCAATGAACCGGTACACACAGCCTACATCTAACAATAGCAATGCTGAAGGATCACAATAACATGATGCCGCAAGAGGAGCACTTACCGAAAACTGGTTGGCAATAAGCTATTGTGTGCATAATCTGCCAAGGCAGTGATAGCACATTTATACAGTTGTGGCAAAGAGACAATAAGTGCTACTGCTGCAAAATATTGGGCAAACAACTACCAGAACGTTAATGACCAACCAGCTTGACATCCTTTTCTAATCGGAATCTTTGAAAAGAAACAAGGACAATAACAATAGATAGAGCGTGAACAAAGAAGCGCGTTTTTACTAACGTTCATCATTGCCGAAGGGTACAAATATTTATTCAATAATCTGCTAACAGTACAACCATTCGTGTGTTACATTTACAGCAAATTGTCGACCTCACTGTTAATATACCCCATACTACAATGAAAACTATAATCAGTTATGTATCAAGACTATGCGGAGACAAGGGTGTTGGTAATAGAGGACGAGCCATCGTGGTGTACCATCATATCGGCCACGCTAAATAGTTTTGGATATGCGGTAGCGGGTGTTGCGGGGCATTTCGAGGCGGCAGTGAAGCTGCTGGACACCGCCGAATACGATGTGGTACTGCTGGACGTGAGCCTTGACGGGCAGAATAGTGGTATAGAATTGGGCAGATTGTTGCATCAGAAATATCGCAAACCTTTTGTATACATTACCGGCAATGCTGGTTCGCACACCACGGCGCAAATATTACAAACCTTCCCCGCTGCCTACCTGCTGAAACCAATACAACCAACTGCCCTGGTAACTGCTGTACACAGTGCACTGCGGTCTTATAGTGCTACGCCCACCACCCGTACCGACGAAGACCTGCTGTTTGTGAAACAGGGTAACCGATATAAACGTATAGACTGGAAGAATGTAGCCTACCTTTCATCCGACAAGAAGTATACGGCCATTTTCAACAGTGTAGACCGTACCGAATATTACATACGTAGCTCATTGTCAAACACGCTGGCATACATTATACCAGAGCACTTGCGGGCATCCTTTATACAAGTAAACAGGGCCGAGGCACTGGGCATATCTTACATACACGAGGTGCGTAGCAACGAGGTTGTTACCAGTTTCAAAACATTTGCCCTTACCGATGCGTATAGTGCGCATCTGCGTAAAGTACTGAAGGTGATATCGTAGCCACGTAAATCTATTAAAGGGTATTATGTGCTGCCAACACCATTACATGTGCCTTAGTATCAGTCTCAAGATTTTTTATTCCAACTATATTACACATATATGCCCCATGTAGTATCTGCTCCCTCTACTTTTTATCAAACAACATTCACTGTTTTGCGTGAATCTAATTAGATACTAACGACACAATTTGCATTTTTATAGCACGGTTGCCACCGGTAAAATCAGTAGTTTCGCGGCATGAATTATCTGGGGCACGCATATTTGTCGTTTGGCAATGCCGGTGTGCTGACGGGCAACATGATAGGAGATCATGTAAAGGGCCGTCAGGCATTGGAGCGTTACCCCCATGATGTAAGAAAAGGATTGGAGCTGCACCGCAAGATTGATGATTTTGTGGACAAACATCCCGGGGTGTTGCGTGCCAAGCTGCTGTTTCGCGAGGCATATGGGTTGTATGCCGGTGCCATTACCGATACTGTTTTCGACCACTTTCTGGCCAACGACCCCAAGATATTTGCTACACCACAGCATTTGCTGCAGTTTACTACAGATACTTACGGGTTGCTGGAGCAACAGGCCGAATGGCATACAGAAGAGTTTACGCGGTACTTTCCCTACATGAAGGAGCAAAACTGGCTGTATAACTACCGCACCATGAAGGGTATAGAACAATCGCTGCACGGGCTGCACAGGCGGGCGCAGCATATGCCCCCGCCCGATAGTGCCTATGCCTCGTTTGTGGCCGGCTATTACCAGCTCAACCAGTGCTATTATGAATTGATAGACGATATTGTTAGCTTTGTTCGTACCCATTCATAATTACCCTGTCACACTTACATTTTTCTTACAGACTCCCTTACATTAACTTTTGCATTAACTTAGTGACATTAACTTGCCAATTGGTAGTACGACGATGAAATTGAAGAAACTGTCTCTGTGTATACTGTCTTTACCATTCCTGATGTTTGCCTGCCACTCGCCGGTACAAAATGCGGCTGCTCGTACCCCGGGGTTCGATGATCCGGTAAAGATGGCACCCACCACACTCATTTACGATACGCTGAATGACAATGCACGCA
>JAGKWS010000142.1 GCA_021151685.1 Chitinophagaceae bacterium | reverse complement strand
GTACCACTACCCCCAAAGCCCGCCTGCACGTGGCCGATAGTAGTGTGGTGTTTACCAGTGCTGCAGAACCCGAATACATTACATACGATCCGGCTTCCTCTTTTGCACCACCCCCTGTATCCGGCCCCGGTGTGCGCATGATGTGGTATGCAGATAAAGGGGCTTTTCGTGTAGGTGGAGTGAACATGTTTGGAGTTGCCAATTGGGATAAAGACAGCATCGGTGTCTTTTCTACAGCTATGGGACTGAATGCCAAAGCTACCGGCACAGGCGCAGTGGCTATAGGGTCTGCAGTTGGCCCATATAGCATGTGGAGCACTTTTGCAACTGGTGAGCGTTCCACGGCTATAGGTAGTGGCCCCAACAATATGTTTTGGACTTCGGTTGAAGGCAATTCGGTAGCCAGTGGAAACATTGCTACAGCTATTGGAGGTGGACAAGCAACAGGAGATTTCGCATTTGCGACTAATGGTGGCGTAGCCCGCGGCGTCCGCTCTATTGCAATGGGTAGCACCGCACGAGCTGATGGTGCCGGGAGCCTAGCACTTGGTCCGTCTTCCGTAAATGGCACGTATGCAGTCGGCGATGGTTCACTGGGAGTAAGCGGGGGGAGCGCCAATGGTAACAGTTCTGTCGCTATCGGCGACTATTCTTATTCGAATGGAGAACACTCTATGGCTATTATGGGCGGTTTTAGCGAAGGAAATAACGCTATAGCTATAGGTGGTGCCATCGCAGAAGGGGAAGGCTCTTTAGCATTGGCCGGTAGCGGTGCTGCTGCTCTTTCGCCTACTTATACACGTGCATCTGGCACCAATTCTTTGGCTGTAACCAATGGTTGGGCAAGGGGTATGCTTTCTACAGCCATGAGTGGTGGCACCACCGGCATAGATGGTGGTAATGCCACCGCAATGAGCGAGGGTACGGCAAATGGTATTGGATCTGTAGCCATGAGCAGCGGTATGGCGAATGGACTACGTTCTTCAGCCATGAGCGATGGAAGTGCAACAGGAGAATATGCTACTGCTATAAGTGGCGGTTATGCAAATGCGCCCTATTCGGTAGCAATTGGTCGGTATGCCGGCCCTTCTATGGCCGATGGGCTCTATTCTTTAGCCATGGCAGGGGGGCGAGCAGAAGGAGATTATTCCGTTGCCATCGGCACTCGCGGCAGTACTACGTCGATCGCATCAGGTGCGCAGGCTTTAGCCTTGGGCGGCGGTCTTGCCAGTGGCGATTATTCTGTGGCAATAGGTAATAATGTTACTACAAACAACAAGATGGGGGCCATGGTTTTGGGCGATAACACCGACACATACACTATGGCCGCCAACGATACAGCCAACCAAATGATGATGCGCTTTACCGGTGGTTATAAACTCTACAGTAATATCGGTCTGACCAACGGCATTAGCATTTCCCCCAATGGCGTAGCCAAATACATGGCTGATGTAACTGCCGATTTTGACGACCGTAGCCTTGTAGACAAGGCGTATGTAGATAATGCACTGACAGGCGGCGGCACCGGCTGGAACATTTCGGCAGGGCATTTGCACAATACAAACACTACAGGACGCGTGGGCATTGGAACCAACACCCCAACGGCTCGGTTCCACGTGGCCGATAGTAGTGTGGTGTTTACGGGGCCAGACCCATCTGCCATATCAAGCGTAAGTGATTTTGTAGCACCACCAATATCTGGCGGTGGAACCCGGATGATGTGGTATGCCGAAAAAGGTGCTTTTAGAGTAGGTAGTGTGACAGGCAACGAGTGGGACAGAGAAAATATAGGGAATTTCTCTTTTGCAGCAGGCTACAATACTGTTGCATCCGGCAGCCGAGCTGTTGCAACTGGTTGGGGGTCTATAGCATCAGGCTTCTATTCCATGGCATCAGGTTATAAGAGCATTTCATCCGGTGCAGTCTCCACTGCCCTTGGCGATAGTTCTGTTGCCAGTGGTTCAAGGGCATTTGCCAGTGGAGAGCATTGCATTGCATCGGGCGATGGTGCTGTAGCGATGGGTACAAAAAGTTCGTCTTTGCAGGACTACAGCTTTGCTGTAGGCAGGGAGGCAATGGCCAATGGATACAGTTCTTTTGCATTGGGACGGCTCACCTACGCTGGGGCGCAACACTCATATGCTATGGGCAGATATGATACAGCTACCGGAGAGTTTTCCTATGCCATGGGAGAGGCTGCCTATGCATCTGGCAATTATTCATACGCAATCGGTTATGGTGCCCGCTCAACAGCACACAGTTCATTTGCAATGGGTAGACTTACAAATGCCACAGGCATACATTCTTTGGCCACAGGGTACAAGTCTATCGCCAGTGGCTCTTACTCCACCGCCCTCGGCGATAGTTCTGTTGCCAGTGGTTCAAGGGCATTTGCCAGTGGAGAGCATTGCATTGCATCGGGCGATGGTGCTGTAGCACTCGGTTTTTACGGACAAGCCACAGGCGCAAGGTCGTTTGCCGTAGGTGATGATTGTAAGGCACTGGCAGATTATGCAATAGCTATGGGGTCAAATTCGTACGCTAATGCGCTACATTCTGTAGCTATTGGCAAACATGCTTCTGTAAACGGCAAAACAGGTGCGTTCGTATTAGGCGATGCGTCCGCATCCAGCTTCACGGGTACAGCAAGTACTGCCGACAACCAAATGAGTATGCGGTTTGCCGGTGGTTACAGGCTCTTCACAAACAGTACTTCTACAACAGGTGTCTCAATTGCCCCCGGCGGCAACTCGTGGGCTACCATCAGCGATCGCCGCAAAAAGGAAAATTTCAGCGTGGTGAATGGCGAGGCATTTCTGAAAAAAATAGCAAAAATGGAGCTCACAAGCTGGAACTACATAGGGCAAGACCCCAAAGTATACCGCCACTATGGCCCCATGGCGCAAGACTTCTATGCGGCATTTGGCAACGATGGTGTGGGCACTATAGGCAACGATACTACAATCAATCAGGCCGATATGGAGGGGGTGAGCTTTGTAGCCATACAGGCATTGGTGCAACGTACCGAAGACCTGAAAAAAGAAAACGAACTACTGAAACAACAACTGGCCCAATACAAGCAGGAAAACAGCACCCTGAAGGCCGAAATAACCCACGACAGGCAGGAAACCAATGCCCGCCTGCACGAAATAGAACTCATGCTGCGCAAAGAAAATACGGCATCGAAGTAGACTGATTTTTGAAAATGTATGGTGTGGCAGGCTAATGTCAAACGGATGTCCCGGGACATCCGTTTGACATTAGCACCGTATCTTTGCACCCAAATTAATTTATAATAAGTATTTTGTATGGAACGCAGCATCCAATCGGCGCTCATTTCGGTGTTTTACAAAGACGGGCTGGAGCCCATAGTGCGTAAACTGCACCAACTGGGCGTAACACTCTACTCTACAGGGGGTACGCAAACATTTATAGAACAGCTGGGAATACCCTGCCAACCTGTAGAAGGGGTAACCGGCTACCCCTCTATACTGGGTGGCCGTGTAAAAACCCTGCACCCCGGCGTGTTTGGTGGCATACTGGCCCGCCGCGACCTGCCCGAAGATTTGGCACAGGCTGCACAGTACAACATACCCATGCTGGATCTGGTGATTGTAGACCTCTATCCCTTCGAGGAAACTGTGGCCAGCACTACCGACGAAAAAGCGATTATAGAGAAGATAGACATTGGTGGTGTATCGCTGATACGCGCTGCCGGCAAAAACCATAAGGATGTATGCATCGTGGCATCGCGCCACCAATACGGTACCCTGTTGCAGATGCTGGAAGAAGGTAATGGCGTAACCACACTGGAGCAACGCCGCACACTGGCCGCTGCTGCCTTTGCCGAGTGCGCCCACTACGATGTGGCCATATCCGACTACTTTCACCGCAGTGCCGAGAATGCCTATAGCCAACTGTCTTACGGCAACAAATATCCGCTGCGCTATGGCGAAAACCCCCACCAGCCTGCAGCCTTTTATGGCGATATAGATGCGCTGTTCAGCAAGCTGAATGGTAAGGAACTGTCTTACAACAATTTGGTAGATGTAGATGCTGCCTGCCAGATAGCGGCCGAGTTCAGTACGCCTATGTTTGCCGTTATCAAACATACCAACGTATGTGGTGTGGCCCTGCGCCCTACAGTGGGCGAGGCTTGGGATGCCGCCCTTGCAGGCGACCCCGAGAGTGCATTTGGTGGCGTACTCATTACCAATACTACAATAGATGCCGCTACTGCTGCACGCATCAGCGAATTGTTCTTCGAAATACTGATAGCCCCCGGCTATAGCGATGAGGCCTTGGCTACGCTGAAGACAAAGAAAAACCGCATCATACTGCAACAAAAGCAGTCGTTCTTCCCTACCAAAGAATACAAACGGGTACTGAACGGCATACTGGTACAGGCGGCCGACGATAAAAACTTCACGGAATGGCTCGAGGCCGGTGCCCGCCCGTGTAAAGAGGCCGAAAAAGAAGACCTGCTGTTTGCCAACATTATTTGCAAACACCTGAAGTCGAACGCAATAGCTATAGTAAAAGACCGCCAGCTCATAGGCAAGGGCTGTGGCCAAACCAGCCGTATAGACGCTCTGCGCCATGCGGTAGACAAGGCCAAACAATCGGGCTTTGACACAACTGGTGCAGTGATGGCATCAGATGCCTTCTTCCCCTTCGACGACTGTGTACGTATGGCACACGAAGCTGGCATGACGGCTGTGATACAACCCGGTGGCTCGGTACGCGATGCCGATAGCATTGCCTACTGCGTAGCCAACGGCATGGCCATGGTAATGACCCAATTGAGACACTTCAAACACTAAAATAACCAAAGAGCCGCTGCAAATACACGCAGCGGCTCTTCCTTTTCCATAATATACACTTATTTTTGCGCATCGGTAACGAATACCGATGCAGGAAATACTCATACAATATGTTGCAAGACATTCAGATACTGAACGAAAAAGAAACCCGCGCCGGATTTGGCGAGGGCATACTGGAAGCCGGACGCAGAAACCCCAATGTGGTAGCACTTACTGCCGACCTTGCAGGCTCACTGAAACTGAACGCCTTCATCAAGGAGTTTCCCGAGCGTTATGTGCAGTGCGGTATAGCCGAGGCTAATATGATAGGTGTGGCTGCGGGCCTTACTATTGGTGGTAAAATTCCGTTTACTACCACGTTTGCCAACTTCTCTACATCGCGTGTGTACGACCAGATACGCCAGTCTGTAGCCTACAGTGGCAAGAACGTAAAGATATGCGCTTCTCATGCCGGCCTTACGCTGGGCGAGGATGGTGCAACCCACCAGGTACTGGAAGACATAGGCATGATGAAAATGCTGCCCGGTATGGCCGTAGTGGTTCCGTGCGACTTTAATCAGACAAAAGCAGCAACTATTGCCATTGCCGAGCATGAGGGGCCTGTGTACCTGCGTTTTGGTCGCCCTAAATGGCCCAATTTCACCGCAGAAAATCAGGATTTTCAGGTAGGCAAGGCACAAATGCTGGCCGAAGGTACCGACGTGTCTATCATAGCTTGTGGCCACATGGTGTGGCTGGCGGTAGAAGCTGCCAAAGCATTGGCTGCCAGGGGCATTAGTGCCGAGGTTATCAACATGCACACCATAAAGCCACTGGACCAGGCTGCTGTAATTGCATCGCTCAGCAAAACTGGTTGCGTGGTTACTGCCGAAGAGCACCAGATAAACGGTGGCCTTGGCGATAGCATTGCCAATGTAGCCAGCCGCCATTGCCCTGTACCGCACGAGTATGTAGCCGTGATGGATACCTTTGGCGAAAGTGGAACGCCTATGCAACTGTTGCAGAAATACGGCCTTACATCGGCCAACATAGAAGCCGCAGCAGAAAGGGCCATTGCCAGAAAAAAGAAATAAACAATAACTTGATACAATAAAAAGAGCGCGGAGCTGTAGGGCTCCGCGCTCTTTTTATGTGCTTACTGCAGGGTTACAGTAGCGTAAACGATTTCAGGAACTTATCTATCGACGCATTATTGTCGTTGGCAGTGGGGCAGGTAACTTCTTGTATGTACAGCCGGCTGTTTACCAGATACAACTGCATATACTGTATGTATTTGTCGCCATTGGTACTCATCTTTACCCGGCGGCCCGCATAGGTTTTGTAGTTTATTTTGATGTCGGAGAGGCGGGTGGCTTTTTGCGCGGCAAGACTGTTTTTTACCTCTGTCTTCAAGAACTCGTCAATCAACGCATCCTTGTAGTCGGAGTGAATAAAGGTGTCGGGATAGTCGATATACAGCAAAGAGTACACCTCGTTATCGTCCTTGAACTTGCCCACCTCGTACACCAGCCCATTGCGGGGCATCAGCCCGGCTGGAGTGGCAATAGAATCGCCCACCACTTTAGCCTGACGGGGAAAGAGTACTTTGAACCCAGCTTGTTTGTTTTCCATCCATACCCAGTCGGCTGGCAAAAAGCTACAGCAAAGTATCACCAATAATAGGCCGGAAAGCAGTTTCAGTTGTTTCATATTTTTGTACGTGAACGCGGTAAAATTAACCAACTATCGGCAAACTCAGTACCATGGCTGGTAGCTCTCTATGGGGTATGGTTGCGCATCGGCAGTTCTGGTTGTGATTTGTGTTACATAGTCCAGAAAGTCATCGGAATTACCAAATGACCTGCTCGAGCCATTTGCATTTTGTAAATTGGCCACATCGGTATGCCCTGCTGTTACCCACCAGTTGGTCAGGTCGGCCATGGTTGCGGCATCGGTAACCCCGCTGCAGAGCCCCAGCACATATTCTTCGGTCTGTGGTTTCCACAGTTCGTTCATTTTGCCCTCGGCCATTAGTTGTTCCAAATTGTCGGGTATCTCAAAATTGCCCCCTACGGGTATTTTGTAGCCCCAAAGTTGCAATGGTGGTAGTGTAGCTGTATCGGGTTGTTGTGCGCCCTGCCAGTTGGTGAGTGCCACCGAATATTCGTACCTGCGCTTGCGCCAAACAACATGGGTTACTATGACCATACCCCACAACCCCTTGCCAATCGGGAAGGTCAGCAGCGTACCAGCCGGGTATTGCGGAAGAGTTTTGGGGGGTAGCTGCCGCTTTTTGATGCGCGTAGGCGGCACCGATATTTTCTTCAGAAACTTGTCCAGCTCTTTTTGGCGGGCGGCACCCTCTTTCGCGTTTACTTCCTCTGTCCATATACGCACACCATGGCCCAGTGCCACAACCCGCTGCACCTCTTGCAGGTGGTCTGGTGCCAGCCCGCCGGTTTCCCACATGGCCAGTGCCCATGCGGTTATGTATTGCTCATGCTCAAAGCCATCTCCGGCAACCTCCCATACGAATGGGAATGTCTCCATAATTTCTTCGTGCGTGGCACCGTTGTTGTATAGTGTGTATATGCCATTGTACACATCGTGTGCGGTATCGCTGTCTATTATTTTTACGCCATCGGTAGCCATAAGGTAGTTTGCTTTATGTAATACAATGCTAAAATACGCTCTATTGCAGCAAATAGCCGAAAAGCTACCGTTAATATTCGCTACCTTTGTATACTACTTTGCCAGTGGCGCAAGCCACGGTGCATAAAGGCCGGGGCCGACCGGTTTTGACAGCATAGTGCAGGGTGTGTAAGCATGTCGTGCGTTGTGTAATTAGCACGTAAATCTGAATGCTCGAACCATAAATGGCGAAACTTCTTACGCCATGGCTGCCTAATCAGAGATTAGTGTAACCATTATGGCCGCCGGGACCGCTGCCTGTTGCAGTCCCCGCCGCCGAATCAACCAAATAACAGGATAGGCCCTTGTCTGCTGCATGCAAGGGATGAAAACCAAAGCAGATAAGGAGGCGGTTGGTTTGTCCTGTTCCGGCCAACTCCCGACAATTAATTCAGGAATACACATGTAGAAAGCATATCGGGCGCATGTTTGGACGCGGGTTCGACTCCCGCCGGCTCCACAAAAGGCTATCGTAATACGATAGCCTTTTTTATTTTATGTTTTACACTGCTTACGTTATCTATTCACCTATACAACTTTCAAGTTGATGGGGGAGGTGAGAAGATAGTACTTTGGCTTTAGCCAAACTAAGGCAATACGGGTATATACAATACACCTCGGATAAAGCCATCAATTGCACTTATTCTATCCTTCCTTGCGCATGGCCTACCCAACCACACAATTGATAGGTGCCAAATTCCATTGTATGGAAATTTCCTCCACACAATAGACACTTTTGCCTCCATGCCAAAACAATGCATATTGACAATCAATGTATTACGCTTTTGGCACGCCGTTGGTATTATACTTTGCAACAAACAAGCTAACAAAAACACAAACAAATAAAAACGAACTACAATGAAAAACATCATCAAGTCTCTCGCCATTGCCGCTGTTGCTACTTTCGGTTTTGCTACTGCTTCTCACGCTCAGGCTACCGCAACTGCTTCTGCTTCTGCCACCATCATCACCCCCATCTCTATTGTGAAGAACGTAGACATGAACTTTGGTAATGTGGCCGTATCGGCAACACTGGCAGGTACTGCAGTACTGGCACCCGCTGGTACCCGTACTACAGGCGGTGCAGGTGGTGTTACATTGCCAGCTACTACCGGTACTGTTTCTGCAGCCAGCTTTGCAGTAAGCGGTCAGGCA
>JAGKWS010000141.1 GCA_021151685.1 Chitinophagaceae bacterium | reverse complement strand
CTATTCTTGGCTACATTGTTATGATGGGTATGGGCAGCATGTTTCTGATGATGAGTTTGGGTATGCTGCTTGGTGGGCCTACGTCTGTAGCCGAATTGCACCTGCAAAGTGTTACCGGCCGGTTAGCAGCCATACCCGAGGTAAATGCAATGGGCAAATCGCCCTCGGTACGCATCAGGCTGCAAGAGTATCCGGGCGAGGTGTTTGGCATTACCGGTTCGGCATTTGGCGCAAGCCGTTATGCCATGATAAACGATTATGCCCAACCGGGCGATACCGTAACCCTGCAGGTGCGCCGTACCGAAGACGAAGCACTATCGGCAGGGGCTGTTTGTGGCTTCAGGCGTGGGCCTCATGTATTTCTGAAACCCGAAGACTACTGCCGCGAAGAACACAAAGACAATAGGGGAGCGGGCATCTTTGCACTGCTGATGGGCGGTGGCATGCTGCTGGCTATTGTGTACGATGTGCGCCAACGGCGGCGCAAGCAAAACAATACCGCATCATGAAACGGAAATTACTCATTTCGCTCGCAGCACTCTTCCTGCTTATGAATGTGGTAGCGGCCTTCCATGCATGGAAGCTCACCCACTTTACCGATGCAGCTACCAAAACACCGGCACCCGAAAAACTATCATTGGCAGGCAAACTAAAAACCGTATTGCTGGGTGTGAGTAACCCACGTCCGAAGGCTGAATATAAACCCCTTGTTCCTTACAGCCTCATTCACCTGCCCGATGGTACCGAGTGTTGGTATATGCCTACCGACATTAAGGTGATACCAATTGGTACAGTGGCCCTGTTTCATGGCTACAGTGGCGACAAGTCTAAGATGCTGGTGAAGGCCTACGCTTTCAGGCGCATGGGCTACAATGTGCTGCTGGCCGATTTTCGGGGTAGTGGTGGCTCGCCCGGCAACAGCACTACCGTAGGCTACAAAGAAGCGGCCGAGGTACTGAATGTGTACCAATACCTGCATCACAACCACCACAGGCGCATCATACTATTCGGTTCATCTATGGGCGCAGCGGCCATCCTGCGTGCCGTATCTGTCTATCAGCTACGGGTAGATGCCCTCATTACCGAGTGTCCGTTTGGCAGCATGTACCAGACTGTGTGCGCCCGCTTTGGGCAAATGGGGGTGCCTGCCTTTCCTATGGCGGGGCTGCTTACTTTTTGGGGTGGTGTAGAAAATGGGTTCTGGGCATTTGGCCACAAACCGACCCTCTATGCTCGCAGCGTACATACACCCACCCTACTACTGTGGGGCCAACACGACCCCAATGTGAGCAGGGGGGAAACAGAAGAGATATACCAAAATCTGGCAGGGCCAAAGTCTTTGCACATATTTTCCCGTGCAGGGCACGAAATAACCCTGAAACAAGACGGCACCGAGTGGCAGGAAATCGTTTCGGGTTTCCTGAACCAGCATTGATATGCTTTGAGAGATTCCCTAACCACAAAGCACACAAGGCGAAACACAAAACAGAAGGCCACAAAGTTGCTTTGCAAGCAAGCACTTCGTGGCCTTCTAATCTATTTTTCCCTTTCGTGAATCTGCTTTGTAGTGTTTTTTCGTCACACGCTCAATTCACAACAGCATCACACGTTAAAAGAAGTCGTACGCACGGCGGGGCATGTTTACCCTGATGCCGAAGTACACATAAGTAGTTTTGAGCGCGCTGGTAAAGGTGCCCGTAGTACTGGTGTGTGGGTACACACCGGCCACATTCTCGTAGTTGCGATACACCCCACCAAGGTCGGCAAAGAGGTTGCGGCGTATCTGGTACGATGCATTCAGGCTCAGCATGGTGCAGCGGCTTTCGGGGCCGTTTATCATTTTTACCCCGTACTGGTAGGCGGCAGTAGGATAGTTGCGGAAGATGTTGTTACCCAGATTGGCAGCACCACTATCGTTGCCACGGCGGTACATAGTAGCCCTTGCAGTAAGCACCAGATTTTTGATGGGCTCGTAGCGTATTTGCCCAATCATTTTGATGAAGCCCGAGCCCAGCGGGTCGGCCATGGGTTGGTTGTAGTTGGTATAGTTGGCAATGGTGTCTTGTGCCGAGTAGGTATAAGGACGCACAGCATCAATTTCGCCTTGCAGATCCAGATTTTTGATGCCAAAGGCATTGAAGTATTTACCGCCCAACTGTGCCGCCCACTTATTGCCATACCATTTGTTGCCGCCTGTCAGTTCTTTTATACGGAACTCGTTGAGCAAAAACTGGCTATAGAACTGAAAATGTTTGGCCACCAAAGCCTTGCCACTAAAGCCCAGCATAGACTTGTCGCCGGCACCATTGTAGCGGCTCATAGCCGTGGTAAGGATAATGGGGTTTAGGTAAGAAATTTCGTAACCACCGGTACGGGCAAATACCTGAGATTCGAACAAACCCAGATTCAGCCAGCGGGTCACATTGGCATTCAGGTAGCGGATGGTGGAGTATTTGTGGGGCATCACCCGGTCGTTTGCCTTTATGTATTGGGGGGTCAGCTCCATGAACAGGCACTCATAGTTCAGCTTCCATATGCGTGTTTGCAGGCGCATAAACGGCATGTTCGATGAATTGTCGGTAAGGAACAGGCTGGTCATACCATCGCCAATAAAGTGTTTACCAAAGCCAAAGGTGGCATTTACATGGTTCTTCACCAGATCGGCATTGATGTAGCCACTCACCTGCAGATAGTCATAGGCGCCAAACTGTGCGGTGGGTTTCTTAAAGTAGTCGGCACCGGGTACGGCTTCGTTGCGTTTCTGTGCCCAGTTGTTTACAAAGTAGGGGTAGCGTTCCTGATTGTCGGTAATCATGGTATAGAAACCAATTTTTTTGGCTATCCAGCCACGCAGTTCTGCCCCCTGTGCATTGCCGCGCGTCATGTTGGGTATGGCAATGCCTGTAGTAGGGTCGTTACTGATGCTGTTATTCTGCATCACCGCTTGTACGCCGGCTACAGGGTTTACCGCCACAAAGAAGTTGTTGGTTTTGGCATATATCATATTGTACTGCTTGCGGTACAAAAAGAACAGCGGATGTTTCGAGTCTACAGCACCATTCTCATCGCCTGCCCATTCGCCACTTTCCGATACCATTTGGCGCATATTGTATTCGTCTATTTGGCTCAGGTGTTTGTGCAGTGGGTTGGTAGTGCCTTCGGCAGTATTGCCGCCGGGCATTACAGCCTCTATAAAGTGTACTATGTTCCTGCGCGACTCTGGTTTGTCGCCATTGGCAAGGCTATCGCAGAGACGGCCATTGAGGGTTTCCCAACGGTCCATGTAGTGATACCCATCACTTCCCAGCTTCAGGAAGGTGGTTTGTGCGCCTGCTGTGGCAGACAAAAACAATGCAGAAGAAACGAGTAGCGACTTT
The DNA here is from genome assembly GCA_021151685.1 of Chitinophagaceae bacterium. Taxonomy (GTDB): domain Bacteria; phylum Bacteroidota; class Bacteroidia; order Chitinophagales; family Chitinophagaceae; genus Nemorincola. Next base: position 5,405 of record JAGKWS010000141.1, on the reverse strand, counting down.
TTGATCATGTGTGTGGTTTTTGAACAAGTGCGATTGCGGTATATTTGCTGTATATCGTTCACAAAAATACTGCCTGTAGAAGGGCGAAGTTAACCATATGCAAGCAAAACTGATAAAGGGTGCCACCGTAGTAAACGAAGGCACCAGTACCATACAAGACGTACTGATAGAGAATGGCCGCATTACCCGCATAGGGCAGGGACTGCAACCCACGGCCAACTGTCTGGAAATAAATGCAGAAGGGCTGCACCTGCTACCAGGTGCCATAGACGATCAGGTACACTTTCGCGAGCCGGGCCTTACCCACAAGGCTACCATAGCCAGCGAGGCCCGTGCAGCCGTAGCAGGCGGTGTTACCTCTTTTATGGAAATGCCCAACACCAACCCACCGGCACTAACGCAGGAATTGCTGGAAGACAAATATGCCATAGGTGCAGCCACATCGGTTGCCAACTACTCGTTCTTTATGGGTGTGTCTAATACTAATGCAGATGAGGTATTGCGCACCAACGCCAAAAAGAACGATGTATGTGGGGTGAAGATATTTATGGGCTCCAGTACAGGCGATATGCTGGTAGACAATTATGTGACGCTGAACAAACTGTTCTCGGAAAGCGAATTGCTGATAGCCACCCACTGCGAAGATGAACAAATAATAAATGCCAACAAAGCCCGCTATGCCGATGCCAATGACACATCTTTCCACCCGCTGATACGCGATGTGGATGCCTGTTTCAGCAGCTCATTTTCTGCCATTCAACTGGCCAAACAAAACAACACCCGCCTGCACATATTACATATATCTACAGCGCGCGAGTTGCAATTGTTCACCAACATGATGCCACTTGCCGATAAACGTATTACTTCGGAAGTATGCGTGCATCACCTGCACTTTACTGCCGATGACTATGCACAGTATGGCAACCTGATAAAATGTAACCCGGCCATTAAAAGTGCCGACAATAAAGAAGCACTATGGGCGGCCCTGCTGGACGACCGGCTGGACATAATAGCCACCGACCACGCCCCGCACACATGGGAAGAAAAACAACAACCCTACCAAAAAGCCCCATCGGGCGTGCCACTGGTGCAGCACACCCTGTTGCTGATGCTGCAATATGCACAGCAAGGCCGCATCAGCATAGAGCGGGTGGTAGAAAAAATGAGCCATGCACCTGCAGTGTGCTTCAGCATAGCCGAGCGTGGCTATATACGCGAAGGCTACCATGCCGATCTGGTATTGGTGAACCTGCAACAACCATATACCGTGAGCAAGAGCAACATTTTGTACCACTGTGGCTGGTCGCCCTTCGAGGGGCACAGCTTTCCGGCTACGGTACACACCACCTTTGTTAATGGCGATATTGCCTACACCAACGGGCAGGTTCAAGACCATGTACGCGGCCAGCGGTTACGTTTCAATAGAGGATAATCATTTTTATATTATTTTTTCAAAGTCCGTGTCATTGGCACGGACTTTGCTGCTTTTGGAGAGCCTGATAAACGCCTTTTGTACCGGTATACCTGCGGTCTCCCCCAAACTGTTTTTACAGGCAACAGAATCACTTTTTGCTAATACCAACCAACAATACAAATCAATTATGAAAAAATTACTACATGTAACCCTTCTTTTCCTCTTTGTTTTTTCCGGCATTACTTCATTGGCCACTATAGTGGGCCCCGCTGGTGTATGCGTGGGCGATACCGTGATGCTTGGCAGCGATGTAGACACATCGGGGCCCGGCACATGGTGGAGTAGCAGCAACCCCTCGGTAGCTACGGTAAGCGCAGTATGGGGTGCATCGGCAGTAGTTACCGGGCATTCGGCAGGTACTACCATCATTACATTTTCGGGGCCATCGGGCATTTCTACTTTTCCGTTTACTGTATATACACCTCCGGCACCTATTGTTGGCGGCACATCGCCATTTTGTGTGGGCACTACTACCACACTCAGCAACCCTACTCCCGGCGGGGTATGGGGCAGCAGCACTTCCTCGGTGGCCAGTGTAGATGGCTTTACTGGGGTGGTAACAGGTTTGGCACCCGGCATGGTCACTATCTCTTACTCTGTAGTGCCCGAATGTGCGGTAACGCACGTAGTTACTGTAAACGGACTCACAACAGCGCATACAGTTTCCGGCACCGCTGTTATGTGCCCCGGTACCGCAGCTACATTCACCAGTACTGTTTCTGGCGGTACATGGAGCAGCACCAACCCGGCAGTGGCCACAGTAGATGCTGCTACAGGGGTAGTAACCGCTATTACTACCGGTACTGCCAATATTGTTCATACGGCAACTGTAGTTGCGTGTACGGGTAGTTTTACGGCCAGTACCCCGGTAACTGTATCTACCACCATCAGTGCAGGTACTATTTCGGGGCCTGCTACACTCACCACGGGTAGCGGTGGCACCTACACCAGCACGGTAGCCGGCGGCGTATGGGCCAGTAGCAATCCTGCGGTGGCTACCATAAGCGCATCGGGCGTTGTAAGTGCGCTTACGGTGGGTACTACTACCATTTCGTATACGGTTACCAGCGGCAGTTGCACCCCTGCAACGGCTGTTATTGTAGTAACGGTAACAACCCCCGGTTGCATAGAAGGAACAATCAATTTTTCTGGCCCGGCACCTGCCGTACCTGTAAAGGTATTGCTGATAAAGTACAACCCGGCTACGCTGATGCTGTACTCGGTAGCCGCTCAGAATGCCGAATCTACTACCGGCTGGACCTACCGCTTCTGCGGCCTCGGTACAGATTCTTTCAGGGTAAAAGCCTTCATCGATACCATAACCGTTGTAGGTACCGGCCACCAACCTACATACCACAATGCCAGTGTGTACTGGCACTCGGCCAATGTTATCTATCATATCACAGGCACTGTAGATGCCGGTAAAGACATCAATATGGGGTATGGTACCGTAAGTGGTGGCCCGGGGTTTGTAGCAGGCAATGTAACCACCGGTGCCAACAAAGGCACTGCCGATGCCATTCCTGCGGTGGGTATGTATGTCTTTTGCGTAAATGCCGGCACGGGTGCGGTTTTGCAGCAAGCTATTACCAACAGTGCGGGCAACTATTCGTTCACCGGGCTGCCTGTAGGCGTGCCGCTTACCATCTATCCCGAGGATATGAGCTACACTACCACGCCATACCCCACTATTACACTCACCTCTGCGGCAAGTTCGGTAACAGCGGCCAACTTCAAACAAAGTACCCTGTACCGTACCATAGTACCCATCACATCTTCTGTAGGTACGGTAGCTACTACCCATGGCTTGCTGAGTGTGTACCCCAACCCTGCTACCAATGCCGTAACAGTACAATGGGCCAACCTTACTACCACGGGCGTTGCCAACATCACCATTACCGATGTTACTGGCCGTGTAGTACTAACCGCCTCTGCCGATATGAACCAACCAACCGGCCAGCAGAAGCTCAACATCGGCCAGCTGGCCAAGGGCCTGTATGTGCTGCACGTGCGTGGCAATGACCTGAATGTGACCCGCAAACTGGAAGTGGAATAAGGCTGTACGGGAGGGTAACTACTGCCCCAAGAAAAACAAAAAGCACACCTGACTGATACGGTCGGTAGCAGGTGTATGCTATTATTTTTTATTTCGTTTCCCTGTTATTAGCAATGCACTATAGCTAAATTGAGTGTATGACAAATGCCATATCGCAAATATTATGTGGGCTATGAAAAATATGTTTTTTAGCTACTAACATTCTTTGTGTTGTAACCGTCTACATAGGTATTGCATCATAAACTAAACACTCAATCCAAGTCTTTGTTATGAAAAAACAAGTACTAACAACCCTTCTGTTGCCCCTCCTGCTATCGGGTGCAACATCTTTTGCTGCTATCATTGGCACCGCAGGTGCATGTATAGGCGGCACGTCTACCCTCTATAGCACTACCGATTCCACCGGTACCGGTACTACATGGAGCAGTAGCAACCCATCAATAGCATCGGTAGCGGTACTGTCTGGTGCTACTGCTGTGGTTACCGGCCATGTGGCTGGTACGGCCATCATCACCTTTACCGGCCCATCGGGTACATTTACCACACCGTTTACCGTTTCGGCACCGCCTTCGGCTATTGGTGGCGGCGCATCGCCCATTTGTGTGGGTGGTACTACCACGCTTACCAACACTACCCCCGGTGGCACGTGGAGCAGTGGCACCACATGGCGGGCAACAGTAGATGCTACAACAGGTGTGGTAACGGGTGTGTCGGGCGGCACGGCTACAATTTCTTATTCGCTGGTAACTACCTGTGCAGCTACCAAAGTAGTTACGGTAAATGCAGCACCTATTCCCGATACTGTGTTTGGCCCGTCAACCATATGCCCTGGTGGCACCGGTACCATGAGCACAGCTACCAGCGGTGGTACATGGAGCAGCAGCAACCCTGCCGTAGCAACAGTTGGTGCGGTCTCAGGTGTGGTAACGGGTATTGCCACAGGTACTGCATACATATCTTATGCAGTTTCGGCAGCACCATGTGGCTCGTCTATCAGTGTCAAGCTTATTACTGTATCTTCCTCACTTAGTGCTGGTCCTATAACTGGGCCTGCTACACTATCTATTGGCGGTTCAGCTTATTATTATGGTGCAGTGTCGGGCGGCACATGGACCAGTAGCACCCCATCTGTGGCTACAGTGTCTTCAACCGGTTATGTTACAGGTGTAAGTGCCGGTACTACCATTATCTCTTACACGGCATCGGCCAGTGGTTGCACACCGTCTACAGCTACATTTGCCGTTACCGTTACTACCCCAAGCTGCATTACAGGTGCCGTAAACTTTACTGGTACAGCACCTACAGGCTCAGTAAAAGTGTTGCTCATACGCTACAACCCATCTACAACTATGCTGTATGCGGTAGATTCTCAGTACCTCTATCCATCCGGTGGTTGGAACTATAGCTTCTGTGGCCTTGGCACCGACTCTTTCCGTGTAAAAGCATTTGTAGATTCTCTGCTGCCCGGCACCGGCCATCAGCCTACTTACCACAACGCCAGTGCCTATTGGAATACAGCCAATGTTATATACCACACTGCCGGCACTACCGATGCAGGTAAAGACATCAACATGGGTTATGGTACAGTAACTTCAGGCCCCGGCTTTATAGGTGGTAGTGTTACTACAGGTGCCAACAAAGGTACTGCCGACCCAATACCCGCTGTGGGTATGCTGGTATACTGTGTCAACAATAGCACAGGTGCCATTATGCAGCAGGCTATTACCAACAGCACTGGCAACTATACATTCAGTGGCCTGCCTACTGGTATTGCCATGACCATCTACCCCGAGGCCATAAACTATGCTACAACGCCATATCCTACGGTTACATTGACCTCTTCGGCCAGTTCGGTTACAGCAGCCAACTTCAAAC
>JAGKWS010000140.1 GCA_021151685.1 Chitinophagaceae bacterium | reverse complement strand
GGTATACTCAACAATATACAGCTCCGTTTCACCAACGAGCCTGCTCGTCACAAATTGCTCGATGTGGTCGGCGACCTCGCATTGTCTGGTCACAACATCAATGCACACATCATTGCCAGCCGTCCAGGTCATGCATCCAATGTAGAGTTTGCAAAGCGTATCAAAGCATACATCCGCAAAAACAAGCACATTGCCGATATCCCCAATTACGACCCGGCATTACCTGCCATTTACGATATCAACCACATTGTAAAGGTGTTGCCGCACAAGTATCCATTCTTGTTTGTAGATAAGATAATAGAGCTTAGCGACAACCATGTGGTAGGGGTAAAAAGCGTTACCTTCAACGAGCATTTTTTTCAAGGGCATTTTCCCGGCAACCCGGTAATGCCTGGCGTATTGCAGATAGAAGCACTGGCGCAAACAGGCGGTATACTGGCACTGAATAACATACCAGATCCCGAAAATTACGATACCTATTTCCTGAAAATAGACAAAGTAAAATTCAAGAACATTGTTCGCCCCGGCGATACACTTATTCTGAAAATGGAGCTACTCAGCCCTATTCGTCGGGGTATAGTAGAAATGAAGGGAACAACATATGTAGGTAACAAACTGGCTACCGAGGCCGAACTGGTGGCGCAACTAATAAGAAAAGATAAAAAATGATCCATCCACTTACCTACGTTCACCCAGACGCCAAGATTGCGCCCAACGTGCGTATCGACCCCTTTACCACTATTCACAAAAATGTGGAAATAGGGGAGGGGACATGGATTGGCTCCAACGTTACCATCATGGAAGGGGCGCGTATTGGCAAAAATTGCCAGATATTCCCCAGCTCGGTTATCTCTGCCATTCCGCAAGATCTTAAATACAAAGGCGAAGACACCGTAACCATCATTGGCGATAATACCACCATACGCGAGTGTGTTACCATCAACAGGGGCACTACCGATAAGTATATGACGCGCATAGGTAACGATTGCCATATTATGGCCTATACGCACATAGCGCACGACTGCGAAATAGGCAATCATTGCATATTCTCTAACAACACCACCCTTGCAGGCCATATAGTAGTGGGCGACTATGTTGTACTGGCTGGCCTTACAGCCGTGCAGCAGTTCGTGCGCATAGGGTCGCATTCTTTTGTTACGGGGGGGTCATTGGTGCGCAAAGATATTCCACCATACGTAAAGGCCGCCCGAGAGCCCCTTTCATATGTGGGAGTCAATTCTGTAGGGCTCAAACGTCGTGGTTACAGTATCGATAAAATCAATCATATTCTCGATATATATCGTATCCTCTTCGTGCGTGGGTTTAGTGTATCCAAGGCACTCAGCATCATAGAAGCAGATATTCCTGTGTCAGACGAGCGCGATGAAATCATCTCTTTCGTGCGCGATACCGGAAAGGGTATCATGAAGGGCTATAGTCGCAAACACGAAGATGCATAACCATACAATATACTTTTATTAATGCCTCCGGTTCCACAAAAGATCGGAGGTGTTTTTTTTATTGCAGTACAAAGAGAATCGGTTGCGTAAATTGCATACTGGCCGGTTTTCCATCTAAGGTGCCCGGCTCCCATTCAGGCATTTGGCTTATTATTCTTGTCGCTTCAGCATCCACTTCCGGGCTCACATGTTTTATAACACACACTTTTGTGGCTCGTCCGGCCTCGTCTACCGTAAAGCGTACCAGTGCCCGTCCCTCTATATCATTATTCTGAGAGTTTTTGGGGTATCTGATGTTCTTTTTCAGGTAACCCGTAAACGAATATTCGGCATGGGGTAGCACTCGGAATGGTACAAATTTCACCTTGTTACCCGCTTCATCATACCTTGTCCCCTTTGTTTTGCCACCATAATAGTAGCGTTCTTCGCACATTACTTTTCCGTTGGGGTGGTAGGCCGTAAGGGTAAACCCTTTTATCCGCGACTCAGCATACCAAAGCGTGCCATCGTCTCTATATACATTCCGCACATTTTCGTAACTGTTGCTGCCATATATACCATCTTCGGTTCTATTGCCATTTTCATCGTACAGTGTGTAGGTGCCGGCAAAGAATAACGAGTCGGGATGTTTTTTATGAAATATGGCGTTTCTTTTGACTGTTTTCAAATCGTACTGGTCTATCCTGTAAAGGCTATCCCCATCTTGCCGGCTCACCAATTGAAAATTGGCAGCCCTCAGCCTGCTGCATACGTAGCCATACTCATCGGCAAAAGTTGTATCGGTTTGTGCAAGAACGTTACATTCGGCGACCAACGCCATAGCCGTAAATCCGGCAATTTTCATTAGTTGCCACATAGTATACGAAGCTACAACTTCTTGTCAATTGTGTTTATCAGTATGTCATTAAGAAGGCGATGACTCGTGTCAATTTTCTATAAAGAATATTGATGTTAATGTGCCACTTTATGATTTTTGTCTATTATGATAAAGGATATGTTTGGTCTGTTGTATCTTCGCATTTCAAAATTTTCCCAACAATGGGCCGCAACATGGGGGCTACGCACTCCAGCAATTTCGAAGAAAAATTCGAAACACATACCAATCCAATTACTGACCTTTTGGGCAGTTCATCGCTTCCCTATATTCTTGCCGAAGCCATGGTGAACCATAAAAAAATGGTACATCCTCCCTGCGTGCTGTAGCGATGCTATAGTTCCACATGCATCTATAGCTATTCCTATTGTACCTCTTTCAGAGGTATCAGGTCATGTTGTGCCATAGCCGGTAGCGGTGGCACGGCAATCTCTTTTTTGCCGGTCTGGCAGCTATTTACACATTTCTTCATCAGCACACATTTTTTCCAAATGACAACATTCATTACCGTAGGCATTATTCTTGCCCTCAGTTTACTCTTTTATAAAATCACTTTTCGCTTGTTCTTCGGCATGGTCATTGTACCCGAAGACCGTATCGGGCTCATCACCAAAAAGTTTGTACTATTCGGTGCCCACAAGTCGCTTCCCGATGGCCGTATTGTGGCCACAGAGGGCGAGGCCGGTTTTCAGGCACATACACTGGCACCGGGCCTGTATTGGGGGCTGTGGCCATGGCAATACAGTGTAGATATGGCCCCGTTCACCATCATACCCGAGGGTAAAATTGGCTTGGTACTGGCAAAAGATGGTCAGGGCATACCCACTGGCCGCATACTGGCACGCCACGTAGCTTGCGACAATTTTCAGGATGCTTCATTATTTCTGAACAATGGCGGGCAGCGTGGTCGGCAAACGGGCTTCATTACCGCTGGGTCGTGGCGCATCAACGGTCATTTATTCGAAGTAACCCTTACCGACCAACTGGTTATTGGCGAAAACCGTGTGGGTATCGTTACCACGCTGGATGGCGAACCGTTGCCCGATGGTCAGATTGCCGGCCGCGATGTGCAGGGCCACAATAACTTTCAGGACTTCGATACCTTCCTCCTCAAGGGCGGTAACCGTGGCCTGCAGCCGCAAGTGATACTTGCCGGTTCCTACTACATCAACCCATGGGCGGTGCAGATAGAAGAACGGTATATGACCGATGTGCCCATAGGCAACGTTGGGGTAGTCATTTCTTATATAGGCGATGAAGGTGCCGATGTAACGGGTGTCCTGTTTCGCCATGGCAATATTGTAGAAAAGGGTTACCGTGGTGTATGGGCCGAGCCATTGGGGCCCGGTAAATATCCTATCAATAACTATACAATGAAGGTAGAACTGGTACCCACTACCAATCTGGTGCTCAACTGGGCTAATGCGCGCAGCGAGTCGCATCAGCTCGATAAAAATCTGTCTACCATCACAGTGCGCTCGCGCGACGGTTTCCCGTTCAACCTCGATGTGTCTCAGATTATTCATGTGCCGGCCAACGAAGCACCCAAGGTGATAGCCCGTTTTGGTAGTATGAACAATCTGGTAAGTCAGGTGCTGGAACCAACAATTGGTAACTATTTCCGCAACTCGGCGCAGGATAGCGATGTTATTACCTTCCTTACCTCGCGCAAGGAGCGGCAGGAAGCCGCACGCAGCCACATACGCACCGTGCTGGAAGAATATAACGTAAACGCAGTAGATACCCTGATAGGCGACATAGTACCCCCCGAAGCCCTGATGAAAACCCTTACCGACCGTAAAATAGCCGAGGAGGAGCAAAAAACCTACCAGACACAACGTATGGCGCAAGAGCAGCGGCAGGGCATGGAAAAAGAAACTGCCATTGCCGATATGCAGAAGGAAATAGTAAAAGCCCAGCAAAGCGTAGAGATAGCCCAGCGCACTGCCGATGCTGCCGTGAAGAAGGCAGAAGGTGATGCCAACAGTTTACGCTTGTCGGTACAGGCCGAAAGTGAAGCAACGCGCTTGCGGGCAAATGCCGAGAGCGATGCTACCAAGTTACGCGCTGGTGCGCAGGCCGAATCTACAAGGCTGAATGCAGGTGCCGAAGCAGAACGCATTGCCCGCACCGGTAATGCCGAGGCAGAGAAAATACTGGCTATAGGTAAGAGTACTGCCGAAGCCTATCAGCTGCAGGTGGCTGCAATGGGTGGCGACAACTTTACCCGCTACAAGATTACCGAAGAGATTGGTCGCAATAACATTAAGGTTATCCCTGAAGTGTTGATAGGTGGCGGCGCAGGAACCGAAGGCCCCATGAGTGGATTGTTGGGCATGAAGCTCATGGAAATGATGGATGCCGACAAGCAGAAAAACCAATAATACAGTACCTGCATACAAGCATGTGCGCCGTAACGCATGTGCTTGTATGTGTATATGTTTCTTCTTTTTCTATTTGCCCTTAGCTATTGTGTTCACAGCACATCAAAATGCCACGCAACATGTACTACTGTGCGCTCTCTGCTGATTATCAATGCCTTTTTTGTGCCATGGCACTCTCGAAGCAACAACTTTGAATGCCTTTGCAACAATTTTTAACGGTTTTGGGCGGCTTCTGGCTGTATTTTTGCTACCATACAGCTACATCACAAATAAAAATTAAAGCATGAGAAGATTAACAACGTTATTGGCCCTGTTGGTAATGGGCGTTATCCTTACGGTAGGATGCAAGAAGAAAAACGATGACGATAACAATGGCGGCGGCGGTAGCGGCAGCACATCGTCGGTGCTGGTTATTAAAACTGGTGCCCGTTCTATGGCCCCCGGCGAAACCATTGCCTACGAAGCAGTAGTGGTAGATACAAAAGGCAATGCAACACCGGCTACCGGTGTCACTTGGAGTGTAAGCAATTCGCTGGGTTCTTTTTCAGGCAACACATTCACTCCCTCTCAGTCGGGTAATGGTGTGATTACCGCATCTGCCACCGTAGACGGTAAGGTTATAAGTGCCAAAGTGCCTGTGGGTATTTATCTGCCTGCGGTATTTACCGTAGTGCCATCAGCAATCGTTTGGACCACCAATGCAGGTACAATTCCGCTTACATCGGTATATCTGGGCACAGGTACTGTGTCAGGTTATACCTATTCATCCAGCGATGCGTCTGTGGCCTCGGTTGATGGTAGCGGTACTGTTACCTTCAACAAAGCTGGCGAATGTGTTATCACAGTTACCGCCAATGGTATTTCTGAAAACAATAAAGTATATGTGCCGGTGCTTGTAGTAGGTATGCCTTCAGAGCCATTGCCGGTAGTACGCGTAGCAGTAAATCCTGCGGGTGTCGACCTCTTCCGTGGCGATACGAAAGCCCTTACTGCCAAGGCATTTAACAGTGCCAATACCGAAGTTACTGCCACATTTACATGGGCCTCGGCCGATGCCAGCGTAGCTACTGTAGATGCCAACGGTACTATCACTGCTGTTGGTTTGGGTAATACCTATATTACCGCCACCGCCAGCGGCATCACTGGCCAGTGCGAGGTAAACGTACTGCCCGATACCACTATCATTGTTACACCCATCATGGCCAGTATTTCGGCAGGTGCCAGCAAGCAGTTCACAGCCAAGGCATACAAAGTAGATAAAACTACAAAGGCACTCAGTCTCATCACAATGCCTGCAGGCCTTACGTGGGAGGTACCCACAACCGGTGTACCTATTTTCGATATTGCCAACGTAAACAGCACGGGCCTCGTTACCATGAAGTCATCTGCAACCGTGGGCCTTAGTACCGTTGTGGTAGCACACGTAAGCTCCCCCACTATAGAAGCTGGTGCTGCACTGGTAATGGTAAGCGATTGCGATTGTGGCGCAGGTACACCCGGTGTTACCAACATCAAGGTTACAGGTAGCACTACCATCAACGTCAGCCTCATGGGTGGCCCCGTTGTAATAGACGCACAAGCCGTAGATGCTTCCAATATGCCCGTAGTAGGTGCTACTCTCGGTATGTGTTCCGACAATATGGCCGTGGCCAATGTCAATGCCTCTGCACTCACCATCATACCTTCAGGTCCTGGTACGGCCATTATTACATTGTGCAATGGTAGCACATCGGTACAAATTACTGTTAACGTTACTTTGTAATATATATACTGTCTCTGCAATCATTACCATCAGGTGCGGCCACAACCGCACCTGATGTCGTTTTATGGGTCCCGTATCTTACATGATTACGGGCGGGCATTTTTATTAATTTTGCAGCATATATGGCTGCTCCCGTCCGAAAAAAGTTGTTGTTACTCACCCTCGTTCACCCCGATTATCTGCCACCCGTCTATGCTATTGCACAGGTGCTGCGCGATGAGGGGTACGACATACACATCCTCACCTTCGATCCCTTTGGACCATCCCAACCTCAGTTGGGCCATCATATTACAATAGAATCGGTAGGCAAGCACCATGGCATAGGGCTTATGCAGCGTTTGGCCATTAGGCGCAGGTACACAGTGCGCGCTGCCACACTGGCCGCAAGTGGCATGTCGGCATTGGTGTCTTTTTGTTCATTCACGTTTTTGTGTGCCCTCCGGGTCAAGCGTAGCGTGCCTTTGGTATATCACAGCCTCGAGCTGGCCGATTGCAGCTGGTCTACATTGCGCCGGTCGCCATTATCGCAATTCAAAAACCTCGTTGCAATACATCGGGTTGCAAAAGCCGATTTCATCTCCACCGCATCGGCACAACGTTCTGCATGGCAGGTAGGCCGTAGTCGGCTGCACCACATGCCCTATACCATACTCAATACCGTATACCTGCCACCACAACCGCTACCATCGTATCAAAACGAATTCAAGACCATGATGCCCGAAGAGCACCGTGGCAAAAAGGTGGTACTATACATGGGGTCTGTCAATGCGCAGAACTGTGTTATAGAGTTAGTAAAGGCATTTGGCGCAGTAAATGATACCCATAGCGTTATGGTTATAGCCGGTATCAAAGAAAACGAATATGGCGATGAGGTGCGCCGTACAGCAGTTGCTACACCCGGTTGCACGGGTAGGGTAGTATTCTTCCCCTTTGTAAAGGGGGCAGAAAAAGATGCCCTGCAGGCCAATGCCCATATTGGCGTATGCCTTTCTAACGAAGACCAGAACAATGCCGAATCTATGATGACCTCGCCCAACAAAGTGGGAGAGTATCTGGCAAAGGGCCTGTTTCTCCTCGCTTCCGATACCGAGTATATGCGGCCCCTGGGCATGAAGGGCGTTGCTGCCTTGTCGCGCAGCAATACAGAGGTGGGTATTGCCCATGCCCTCCGCATTGCTTTGCAGGCCGTAGAAGCACCCGGCTGCCGCAACGCTATTCTGGGTTTTGTAAAAGAATACTACTGCATGCAGCAACAGGCACAGCCACTGGTGCGGTTCATAAAAGAAAAAGGACTGTAGCAAACGCTACCGTTGCAGGGTAGCCACACTCACATGCTCGCTGGTTACAGGTTTCCCCAAAAACACCGATGCCTGATTGTTAAAGTCGGTAGCATCATCTGTGGTAAAATATCGGGTACTGCCGCCTCGTGTCAGTACCTCATCTATTTCCGGATGGCGGGTCAGGTAGTCGGTAAGACTGGTCGCTACTATATCGCCCTGCGCCACCACTTGCACTTGCGGTGGCAGGTATTGTTTTATTTTGTCGGCTATCAGCGGGTAGTGGGTACATGCCAGTAGTAGCGTGTCTATTCCCGGTGCTTCTGCCATCAGTTCGTCCAGATACTTTTTTACAAAATAGTCGGCCCCGGCACCCGTATGTTCGCCATTTTCTATCAGCGGCACCCACATGGGGCATGCTTTCTGGTGTACGGCCACATCTGGGTAAAAATGACTGATTTCTATTTTGTACGAGTCAGAAAGTACCGTACCCCGTGTGCCCAGCACACCTACTTCTTTGGTTCGGGTATAGTTGCCTATAACCTCTGCAGTAGGGCGTATTACCCCCAGTACCCTGCGCATTGGGTCTATTCCGGGCAAGTCTTTCTGTTGTATCGTTCTCAGGGCCTTGGCCGATGCCGTGTTACAGGCCAGTATCACCAGCGGGCAACCCATATCAAAGAACCATTGCACACACTCCAGCGTATACTGATGCACCGTGTCAAATGAACGATTGCCATACGGTGCCCGGCCATTATCGCCCATGTATATATAGTCATAACCGGGTAGCATAGCCGCAATAGACCGGAACACCGTCAGTCCACCATAACCCGAATCGAAAATACCTATTGGGCGCATCATACATTGGCAAAAGTAACGAAAGTACACTTGCCAGCCTTTTCGGTACAAGTCTGCTCGTGTTCTTGCATCCCCTCATCTATTCGTGTACGTTTTCCACTCGGTATTGTGTAGTACTTTGCTTTTCCATTTATCCATCGTAACTTTGCACGACCGCAACAGCTACTTCCCCTATTTTATTGTAATATAAGCTGCGTAACCGGTCTTGCATTTTAACAGGAGCGTTATGACCAAGTATATATTTGTAACCGGTGGTGTTAC
>JAGKWS010000139.1 GCA_021151685.1 Chitinophagaceae bacterium | reverse complement strand
CTACAATGTCGCTTTATAAGAATACTACCACACCCGGCAATGCATCATTTACACTACAAACAAAAGATTTGTTGTCTATGAGTGTCAATAATTTTCAGGGGGTGGCACCAGCCGTTGGCGATATAGATAACGATGGCAAATCTGATTTGATAGTGGGACACACAAATGGCCGACTAACCTATTACAAAAACATGGCTGCATCGGAAAGTGTAACGCCTGACTGGCAAATTCAACAGTTGGAACTGAAGGACGATTTGGGCAACATAATTGATGTAGATGGTAGTGCAGCCCCATTTATATACGACGTTGATAAAGACGGTAAAAGAGATTTGGTAATTGGTAGTGTGTATGGGTACATACGGTATTACCGCAACATTTCTATTATATCTGGCGGCATCAAGCTGAAATTAATTAATCCCAAACTGGGTAAGGCAAAGGCCGACCCAATTCAGAATTTTGGCATATATTCCACGCCGTTTATTGGGAAAATTGATGAAACCGGAACCGACTACTTGCTTTTAGGAAGTAACTCAGGCAACATTTACAAGTATTCTGGTATTGCATCGGGCGATACAACACTGGAGTACACGCTCGATGACCCACAGTATTCTTGGATAGATAGCAGCTACAATATTTACAATTCTCCGCTATATGGTATATATACCGTGCGGCGTACAGCAGTAACCGTTGGCGATATAGATGGCAGTGGCAGTTATGTACTGATAAAAGGAAACATAAAAGGCGGGTTAGAACTGTATAAACGTAGGGTATTTGTTGGCGAACCTCCTGTTTCGCCAGAAGATGGTAACGTACTCATTTACCCCAATCCTACACAGGATGCTTTGAATATTTCGTGGTCTGGCATTAATGATACACAAATAAGAGAAGTAAGTGCCGTTATTACAGACATGCTGGGCAGGGTATGCAAAACCAAAAGCACACTTACTCGTTATGGCATAGTGCAGTTTATGGTAACAGATTTGCCTGCAGGCATGTACGTATGCACGTTTACAGCTGGCGACAAGCGTCATGTTTCAAAATTTTCTGTAATAAGGTAGTTGTACTGTACCTATTATGACTACGAATTGCTAATGGTTTGTGATTGGGCATAAGCAGGAGGGGAATAATGGTTAACTTTGCACGGTTCTGTAGCAAATAGTATTTATGGAAAAAAATTACCGGGCCATTCTGCTTACGGTGCTTACACTGTCAATGTTCACATTGGTAATTATTGAACTTACTGGTGTGAGCCGTAATGCGCTCTTTAGACGGTTCAGAGGGGGCGGCGAGGGAATGTTCTATAGCAAAGACGGACAAATATACAGGGGGGAAATATACCCCGAACAAACCCGCACCCGTAGCCAACGTGTGGCTGAAATGCCCAAGACCACCATTCAGTTTTACGAAACCAAGTACAATTTCGGCAAACAACCCGAAGGTAAAGTGCTGAAACACAATTTCCGTTTCAAGAATACAGGTTTTCATCCGCTAATGATTGCCAAAACCGATGTTACCTGTGGCTGCACCGTACCCAATTACCCCGAAGAACCTATTGCACCGGGTGCCGATGGTGAAATAACTGTAGTGTTTAATTCGGCAGGTAAGTCTGGGGTGCAGCAAAAAAACATTATTGTACATGCCAATACGTTGCCAGAGTCGGTATCAATTGGTATAGAAGCCAATGTAAATTAAAAACATGAATGCTATACAGTCTCCGGTGGCATCATTTCGCCGGTATTTATCGCTTATCAAGTTTAGTCATACAATTTTTGCACTGCCATTTGCCTTTATAGGTTTTACATTGGCAGTTACCCATACCAGCGGTACCTACAGTTTTCAGTGGCATCTTTTAGCCAAAATGCTGCTATGTATGGTGTTTGCGCGTAGTGCTGCAATGGCTTTCAATCGGTATCTGGACCGTAAATATGATGGACTGAATCCGCGTACTGCCATCAGAGAGATTCCCGCAGGAATAATCTCGCCCAACAGTGCACTCTTGTTTACTATTGTAAACTGTATTTTGTTCATTGCAACCACATGGTTCATCAATAAGGCTTGCTTTAGTTTGTCTTTTGTGGCATTGGCCGTGGTACTTTTTTATAGCTATACCAAGCGGTTCACAGCACTTTGTCACCTCGTATTGGGTGTAGGTTTGTCGTTATCGCCCATAGGCGCATACCTGGCGGTAACGGGTGTTTTTGCGTTGCTCCCCTTGCTGTTTTCGTTTGCAGTGCTTACGTGGGTAGCTGGGTTCGATATTATTTATGCATTACAGGACGAAGAGTTCGACCGCAGCCAGCAACTTCATTCTATACCAGCCGCGCTTGGTGCAAAGAATGCATTGCTTGTATCATCACTTTTACACGTACTGTCGGCTGGTTTTGTAGTTTGGGCTGGCGTAGAAGGTAATTTTAATATTTTGTACTGGCTGGGTGCTACCTTTTACATGGGCTTGCTTGTGTACCAGCACCGATTGGTGAAGCCAAACGATTTGAGCAAGGTTGGTATAGCATTCGCCAATACCAATGGTATTGCCAGCGTGGTATTTGCGGCATGCACTATAGCATCGCTGCTCCTATCTGCTATCTGATGTTGCGATAACCAATTGGGTACGTGTTTTGCATGGTGTGCAAAGCAATAATGCCATGCCACGTTGCGTTATTTAGGTACATTTGTTGTTACTACAATTCGGATGATGTTATCAAGGGTTACTTTAGCACTTTCAGCAATTACCGGCTTATTTGCCTCACCTCTCATAGCGCAGGAAATACCTGTTGGTTCGTGGCGAAACCTATCGTCGTACAAAACAGCTATAGGCGTTGCTACTAACGGGAATGAGCTCTTTGCCATTACAGACAAAGCATTTTACACGTTCAATTTGTTATCAGTTGAGATTGATGCATATAGCAAGGTGCAAGGCATGGCCGATATGGGAATGCAATGTATAGGGTACGATATGGCTACAAGCACCGCTGTGCTGGCCTACAGCAACGGCAATATCGATCTTTTTAAGGACAACACTTTTTACAAGGTACCAGACCTGAAGATAAAAACTATTGCCGGAGAAAAAACTATTAACGCAATCTACATTGAATCTGGGTATGCCTATCTCAGTACATCTATAGGTGTAGTAATCATAGATATATCGAAACAGAATATAAAGGAAACATATGAGTTCAATAATGAGAACAGAATATTATCTGTAAGAGGTATATGGCCACAGGGCGACTCACTGTACACCATTACCAGTTATGGTATGTATAGTGCCAATAAGAACAGCAAGACGTTGCAAAACTTCCAGATATGGAAGTCGCTGGATACCGTAAAAGACTATAAACACATAGCCGGCTACGATAATGAACTATACATAGCCACAGACAAAGTGGTGTACCGCGTGGCCAATGGTGTAAAAACACAGGTATACACCTCGCAAATGGGCATAGAACACCTGGACCCCGGCAATGGACGTTTGCTGATTTCTGAGTACGACACAGCCTCTTTTTCTGGTATGGTGCATTTTTATAGGTCCGACAAAGGTTTATACGATTCCGTAATGGCCCCCGGCAGCAAACCAAGACAAGCAACAGAAACGCTTGATGGCAAAATATGTATTGCCGACGAATTTGGTGGGTTGTTAAAGGAACTCAACAATAAAGAGCTGGGATATTTTACTCCAACCGGCCCCATGAACTCCAACTCGTTCGACCTATATGCCAATAACGGCGAGTTGTGGGTAGCACACGGTGGCTTTAACGATAGGTACAATGTCCCTTTCAACAGGGCTGGCATTAGCAAGTATGCCAATGGCGCATGGAAATATTATGCACAGGGCATATATCCTCCTTTCAACTCACTAACGGACTTCAGCGTGTTTCTGAAAGACGAAAAAACAGGTACTGTGTATGCGGGCTCTTTTATAAACGGACTATATGTAATGAAGGCCGATGGTACCGGAAAACTGTACAGCGCACCCAATCCGTTCGACAAAAGTGAAGCATATGGCCCAAACGATGCACAAGTAGCAGGGTTGGGATTGGATAGCTATGGTAACCTATGGGTATCTACCATGTATTCGCCCAATAATCAGCTTTATGTAAAAACACCAGACGATGTTTGGATGAAGTTTTCGGTTCCCGGTGCCGAATATGGCGGGCCAATAGCTATGGATGATTACGACAGAATATGGTTTGGTGGCTATGCCGATGGAGGACTGAACGTATACTACCCTAATGGCACCCCATTAGATAAATCGGACGATCTTAGTTATCACCTCAGTACCGGAAAGGGAAATGGCAACCTGCCGTCCAACACGGTCTATGCCGTAGCAAAGGATAAAAACAACAACATATGGGTGGGTACTGCCAATGGTATTGGCATCATATCTAACTGTTTGTTGCCGCAAAGTACCGCCCAGCCGTGCGATGCAGAACTGCCAATAGTTCAGTATGACCAGTATGCCGGCTATCTGTTTGCAGGCAATAGCGTACGTACTATAGCCGTAGACGGTGCCAATAGAAAATGGATAGGTACCGATGACGGAGTTTGGTTGCTATCGCCCGATGCCAGTAAAATTGTGTACCGGTTCACCACAGCCAATAGCCCCTTACCGTCCAACCGTATTCAGAAAATTGCCATTGATGGGGTTACCGGCGAGGTGTACATAGGTACCGATATGGGGCTGGTATGCTTTAGAAGC
The DNA here is from genome assembly GCA_021151685.1 of Chitinophagaceae bacterium. Classification (GTDB taxonomy): domain Bacteria; phylum Bacteroidota; class Bacteroidia; order Chitinophagales; family Chitinophagaceae; genus Nemorincola. Next base: position 11,624 of record JAGKWS010000139.1, on the reverse strand, counting down.
ACAGCAACAGAGGGTAGTAGTAAAAACCAACAAATTGTATCATTCCCCAATCCTGTACCATCTGGTTATACAGGTACTATTGCCATAAAAGGATTGGTGGCCAATGCCGATGTACGCATTACCGACATAAGTGGCCAACTGGTATACCGCACACGCGCCCTTGGCGGACAGGCGGTGTGGAATGGCCTTGACTATACCGGACGCCGGCCGCAGAGTGGGGTGTATCTCATATTTGCATCAGACAATAATGGAAATGAAACCTATACAGGTAAACTTGTATTACTAAACTGATAATGCTTTATAAAACCAGAGGCATTGTACTACGGCCTGTAAAATATGGAGATACCAGCATTGTGGCAACTATTTTTACAGAAAACTATGGTGTACAGGCATATATGGTAAGGGGCGTAAGAGCAACAACTAAGGGTAGTAACAAAGCAGCATACTTCCAGCCGGGTACACTACTAGATATTGTGGTGTACATGCAGCCGTCCCGAAACATACAACAACTGCGCGAGTATCAGGCATCGTGCCTGTATGTAACTGTACATCAAGATGTTGTGAGGAATAGTATTCTCATGTTTTCGGTAGAGCTATTGCTACGGTTGTTACCTCCAGAGGCACCTATTGCACCGTTGTTTTCGTATGCATGGCAATATTTCTGTGCGCTTGATGAGGCACCTATTGGCTCTATTGCCAATTTCCCCTTATTGTTCCTGGTACATATTACCAGTATGTTGGGATACGACTTGATAGGGGCATATTGCGAAGAAACTCCTTATCTGAACGTGCAGGAGGGTGGTTTTTCGGCACATCCGCCATCCAGCCCGCCCTATGCCACGCAAGAAGATGCCATTGTATTGTCGCATATATTGTATCAAACGACCGATAGCACACCTATGCTGAACGGAGAACAACGTGTGCGGCTCATAGATTGGTACATAGGTTTTCTACAGCGGCACTCGCAGCACATGGCCAACATCCGTTCTTTACAGGTACTACGCACTGTGTTGTATGCCTGATCATTCTTTTGTGTAAAGATCACAATCCGCGAATTATATATAATTTACGGTCCTCTACAATGCCGTGCAGATGGAACAAACTATTGCAATGGTTGTTTGACTTTATTTAGCCATCTACACTAATGCCCTGTTTAAGATGTATTGCAGGTGTTTATGTTGAAAGTAATTTCTGAGCTAAACGAGGCACATTTTGCAGACAAAAATCTATTCCTATGGCCGATAATGTAACGAAGTAGCAGCCAAAAATAGCCATAAGAAATGCAGTGAATAAATCATAAACGGGCTCTAACCTGTCTTTATTATTTTTGCACGCTATGCGTGGTTTTGGATGGTTTATCTCTACTGTAATACTGGTTTGGGCAAGTGTGGCTTCGTGCAGCGATACCAACGAGTTTGAAGAAAGTAAAAAAAGCAGTACAAGAATTGTGCGCCGTAGCGGTAAACATGGCAGAATAATTGAAAAACAAAATGTGGTTCAGATACCGCTTACTGCCACCGAAAACAATCTGAAAGGAGCTGTAAAAACAGTTCGTTATTGCAATTACCGCTATGAGGGTAACAAAAAAGTACTTACAGATAGCGGATACAATGTATACAACAAACAAGGAAACCTACAGGAACAATATGCATGGAACAATGCAGGAAAACCACGATGGGTATGTAAATATCTGTACAATGGCAATAAACAACTTGCCGGGTGGATCTTGGACATGATAGCAAGGGGCGAACATGACACAACCGATTTTATATATGATGCTAATGGATTAAAGATACGAGCCATTACCAAAACAGGCTTTCCCGGCACAGGTGGCACCAAAGAGTATTCCTATGATGTTCATGGTAATGAGATATTGGTAAAACAATATAACGAAGCTGGCACACTGCGCAGAATGCAACAATCTACATATGATATGCATGACAATCAAATTCAGATTGCAGAGTTATTTCCGGATGGTACTGTCTGGTCTAAGAAGGTGGCCACGTACGATGCTAATTACAGCTTAACCTCTTTGTCTTCGTATATTCAAGATTCGCTTGCGGGCAAAACAGTTATGAAAAACAATGCCAATGGCAAACACATAGAGATAGCAGCAGTAGCATTGGATGGTAATACACGAGGGAAAACTTTACTTTCTTATAATGAGTATGGACATGTAAAAGAGCGTATAGCATTGGACGGAGATGGCAAACCTGTGGGCAAAATGCCACACATTGGCTTTGTGTACCAGTATGATGTAAAAGGCAATGTGACTTTAGAGCAAACAAATGAAATAAATGGCAGCAAGCACATACCGTATGCCGAAACCGTATATGAATACATCTATTTTCGTTAGTAGTTTGCCAAAATTGGCACAACATTTGGAACCAATGCGTTGTAACAATAGCAGGCTGACGAAATCTCGCTATTTTTGTAGCACCATTCATTTTGTATAGTTTCTATAATTAAAAGTTTGTTTAATGAAAAAGACGCGCTTCCTGATTGCTGGCGTAGGCATGGCTACAATGTTGTTTACTTCGTGCATTGTATCGAAGAAAAAATATGATGAAGAAACGGCACGTGCCGAAAAAGAAAAAGCCGAAAAAATTGCATTGGGCAAACGTCTTGACGAGCAGGTAGAACTGAACAGGAAACTGAATGCTACCAATACCGATTTGAATAATACCATTGCCGCACTCAATAATCGCATTGGTCGCCTACGCGACAGCATTAGTAACAACGAAGGTGCTATTCGCGAACTCACCAACCGCATCAATGTGCTTGGCGACGAAAAAGAAAGTACCAAACGCCAGTTGAAGTCTACCAAAGACCAGGTAGACGAACAACGCCGCAGATTGGAACAGTTACAGGCACTGTTAGACCAGCAAAAACAAGCTGCTGAAGCATTGCGTAGCAAGATAGCCGAAGCACTGAAAGGGTTTACCAGCAGCGAGCTTACCATCAAGATGAAGAATGGTAAGGTGTACATTAGTATGCAAGAAAGTCTGTTATTCCCATCGGGCAGTGCAGTGGTAAATCCTAAAGGAAAAGAAGCCCTGTCTAAAGTAGCAGAAGTACTGAATACCAGTGCCGACATCAATATAAACATTGAAGGTCATACCGATAGTATACCCATACGCACAGCAAAATTTGCCGATAACTGGGAATTGAGTACCGCACGTGCTACGTCTATTGCACACGTACTGATAGACGACTACAAGGTGACCCCTGCAAAATTGGTTGCCAGTGGCCGCAGCCAGTACGACCCTATTGCCCCCAACAGCACACCAGAGGGTAGGGGACAAAACCGCCGAACCGAGATAATATTGGAGCCGCGCCTGAACGAGTTGATGAAATTGATGGGCGAATAATATTTATGCCAACATTGCTACAATCCCCTGCGCAACCACGCGGGGGATTTATATTTGCATTATGGCACCCATCAGCAATATAGGAATACTTACATCGGGCGGCGATAGTCCGGGCATGAATGCGGCAATAAGAGCAGTAGTGCGCACTGGTATATACCACGGTCTTAATGTTTTTGGTATCCGAAGGGGGTATCAGGGCATGATAGAAGGCGATATATTCCCCATGTGTACAACAGATGTATCCAACATCATTCAGCGGGGAGGAACCATACTGAAAACAGCACGTAGCAAAGATTTTATGACCGAAGCAGGCATGGAGCGAGCCTACAGTCAGTTACAAAATCATAACATTCAGGGCCTTGTACTGATAGGTGGCGATGGTACTTTTCGTGGTGCGGTCAGCTTTTTTGGCAGATACGCCATACCTGCAGTAGGGCTGCCAGGCACCATAGACAAAGACCTGTCCGGTACCGATTATACCATTGGCTTCGATACCGCTGTAAACACTGCAGTATCGGCAATAGACAAGATACGCGATACCGCAGAGGCACACGACAGAGTGTTTGTAATAGAATTGATGGGACGCGATGCAGGCTATATCGCCCTGAACAGTGGCATAGCTTGTGGTGCCGAAGATATACTGATACCGGAAACAGAAACCCATATAGATGAGCTACTGGCACGCATAGAAGCAGACGGCCGCCGCAAGAAAGCAGTACAAATAATAGTAGTGGCCGAAGGTGATGATTTTGGTGGTGCTAAGGAGGTACATGAAGCAATAACGGCACGTTTCCCGGCATTGGATGTACGTGCTTGTGTTTTGGGCCATATACAGCGTGGGGGCTCTAATGGTGGGGGTAGTGAATGGAGAACTTGCTTACACCCCATTCGATAAGGTAATAAAGGGCACAACCCCCATAGCACCAGATCTTACAGAGATGATAAGGGTATTGAGCGTCTGATATTTTTAATAAACTGACAGGTATCATTTTGCCTGGTCGTAACAATCATTATTTTTAACGCATGAACTTTAAAGATCGCAAGCCGGTATACTATAGCGAGTACCTGCAACTGGATAAAATACTGAATGCACAGGCTCCGGAGAGTGAAAAAGAGCAAATAAAGGCAGATGATGAAATGTTATTCATTATCATACATCAGTCGTATGAGCTATGGTTCAAACAAATTTTGCACGAATTGAATCTGGTTCGAGCCATTTTTCAGCAACAGCACATAGGCAATAGCACACCAGACATTCACAATAGCGTACACCGCCTGAAGCGTGTGTGCCGCATATTAGAAGTTGCCGTAATGCAAATGGGCGTATTGGAAACAATGACCCCTTTGGATTTTTTGGACTTTCGCGATTTATTGCGCCCGGCATCAGGGTTTCAGAGTATTCAGTTCAAGCTGATTGAAGCAACACTGGGCCTGCATTACGAGCAGCGCCATGGCAAGGCATATTACTTGTCTCAGCTAACACCCGCTGATGTAGACAGGGTAAAAAAAGCAGAAGACGAAGTATCTTTACGGGTACTTATAAATGCATGGCTGGCCCGTATGCCATTTGTAAATAATGCCGGTTATTGGTCAGGCAACAATTCGTTTTGGCACCAATACCGCGAAGCTTATCAATCAAGCTTATCGGAGGTAGAGATGAATAATTTGCATTTGTTCGATTCTATTTTTATCAATAACGAAAGCTATCCCGAGGGCAGGGCCTTCAGTGCAGAGGCATCTCGTAATGCCATGTTCATTATGCTGTACCGAGATCATCCGCTGCTGCAACTACCCTACGAATTGTTGAGTACTTTGCTGGAAGTAGATGAACAAATGTCGCTTTGGCGACACAGGCATATACACATGGTGCAGCGTACCATAGGCAAGCGTGTGGGTACTGGCGGCAGTACAGGTGCCGAGTATTTGCGTGGTGCGGCAGATAGCCATTACATCTTTAAGGAGTTATCAGAACTTACTTCCTTCCTGTTACCAAGGCATTTGCTACCCCAATTACCCGATTCTTTGAAGCGCGATTTGGGATATGCAGGATAGTGCTTCCAACTATCGTATTTGTTACTATATTTGTGAAGGTCTAAAGTTGAAATTATGACGTTTGGTAGCTATAAAAAAATGAGTTCGATTGTTGCCTGTATTGTTTTGGCAATGGGTTTTGCCTCCTGTGTAAGACACGATACATACTGCGAATGTGTAAACAATCAGATAAATAATGGCTTCACTATGTATCGTTTCATTTTGCCCAAAAACATCAAAATGGCCGATGCGGAACAGGAATGCATCAAATTTCACCAAAACTCATCTAAATACGACACTTGTCGTCCTATTATTATTAAATAACCTATTTTTCTGGTTCGCTACATGTATAATGCCCCGTAGTACGGGGCATTAATTTTTAGGCATATTGGCATCTGCAAACTCGTTGTATCACGCTTCAGGCTATGCGCACCATAAGTGGCAATGATAAACTGGTGGCAATGCGTTCTGCAAGCTTTTTTCCATCGTCAGAAAATGGCCAATAAAACAACGATTGTATTGGGTGTGTTTGGCAGATATTGTTTACAGCATCTAACGCCAACTTCATTGTAAGTCCTTTGTGCCTGTACTCTGGCAATGTTATTGCCGAACACAGGTATAGTGCATCATAAGATGCACCTATCGGAGTGTTCAACAGCAGTGAAACCTCGTTGATATGCCCATCTATAAAAGAATCCATCAATTCGGTAGTAGTGGGTATTAACAACAACCATATTGCGGGGCCATTACCATCATCATATTCGCTGAGACCATGTGGCGAAATAGCCAATAGTTGCGCCCGCTCTTCCTCATTCACCGTTATCTGCCCACCTGCGTCATTGCGCTCGTAGAAGGTCTCCTCTACCAAATCGAGCATTCTTTGAAGATTGGTCATGTTGGCTATTACTTGTTATAAATATTCATAGCTCTTGCAAGTCCTTGTGTAGCCACACACTCTATGGCATCTACACTCTTCAGAAGCGTATCTTTTATTACCGGCAACTCTGATGGTTTCCATTTGCCCAGTACAAATTCTACTTGTTTCCCCTTGGGAAAGTCGTTACCTATTCCAAAGCGCAGACGAGGATATTTGTCTGTGAGCAGCGTTTGCTGTATGCTCTTCAAGCCATTGTGACCTGCATCGCTACCGCCTGCCCTTAGCCTTAAAGTACCAACGGGCAAGGCTAAATCGTCTACAATTACAAGTACATTTTCAAGCTCAATCTTCTCCTTGTCCATCCAATATTTTACCGCTTTGCCACTGAGGTTCATATAAGTTGTGGGTTTTATCACCACAAATACTTTTCCTTTCCAGCGCACCTCGGCTACAAATGCATGACGGTCTAATGCGTAGCTTCCCGCATTTTTTATCACAAAAGCATCGGCTACGTCAAAACCTATATTGTGCCGGGTAGCATCGTATTCGTTGCCTATGTTGCCAAGGCCCACAATCAAAAACTTCATGGTGCGAAGATAAAGCGCAGTCATCATTTGCAACATGGCAAATAAGCAATAAAGAAAAAGCGGATGATCTGTCAGACCATCCGCTCATCAGAACATCATAAAAAAATACTGCTATTTGAATTCTGTATCAGGCACACCCTTGTTCACCTCTACAGATTGTACCTTCAGGTTGAAGCTGATGCCACCGGCTGGTACACTCATAAAGTAAGGAACTTTGTAACCATTGGTGCCGGGCACATCTCTGTAGTCCGACATATCGGTAGTTTGCGACACCTCGTTACCTTGCGGGTCTTTTTCAAACTTGGTTTGGCGTACCAACATACCACTTTTGCTATCGTAGTACTCTATAGTTTTTTTATTGTTGGCATCTACAGCTTCTACTACATAAGCATCTGCACCTTCAATGGTTTCTATACCTTTTATTGTACGTTTAATGCCATAAACCGATGCATGTAGCTCTGCCTGCAAATCGGCTTCCTGCTTTGTATCGGCTATTTCGGTAGCTTCCAGTTCGTGTTTTTGTCCCTGTGCTTCCTCATATCCCTTTGTTCCGTCAAACACTTTTTTCTGTAGCGTCATAGAGCGGCCGTTCATATTACCATCCAGTTGTTGGCGTAGCTTGTTGCCCTGCTTCTTTACAATGGTAACAGTAAATGTCATACCCTGCATTTCGCCGGTACTCACAATTTTCAAATCCTTAAGAGAATTGAGTGCCTTTTCGCCACCGATGCCGGTAACATACTTTTTGTACACATCTTCGGCTGTAAGCCCCAATGGTACCGCCTTTGTTTCTGTTGGCTTTATCGGGTTGCCAGCATAGTCATAGTAGTCTACTTTGCCATCGGCAGAGAATTTAGCCAGCTTGTTGGCTACTTCTTCCTTGCTACCAGCTACTACAATGTTAGCATTTTCGGGACGTATGTATTTCTTTGCTGCATCCAGCACGTCGTCAGCAGTAATGCCACTCAGTGTTTTCAGGTAGTTCTTGTAATAGTCTTTAGGCATGTGGTAACGCTCGGTATTAATAGCAAACTGAGCGATACGTGCAGGGTCTTCGAGACTAATGGCAAAATTGCCCGACATATAATTGATAGTGTTGCGCAAGGTAGAGTCATTTACCTTTTCGGTACGAATGATACGCATTTCATTTACCAATGCTTCCAATGCACTGTCCGACACATTGTTCTTACACTTCAGCGATGCCGAGAAGCTACCGCAAACATCATCTTCGCGCAGGGTAGAGTAAGATCCATAACCCCAGCCATGTTTCTCGCGTATATTCAGGAACAACCGGCCTTGAGAGCCACCACCCAGTATGGTATTAGCCACCTTGGCTTTCAGCACATCGTCCATACCAGGTTTCAGTTCTGGTATCGGGTAGGTAACACTCACTACGCTTTGCACTGCACTGGTGCGGGGCGCAAATGCAACCCTTGTAGTTTTACCAATGCCGGCAGGTGTAGGGTAGTTCGTTTTAGGTACATCTGCCTTTTGCCATTTACCAAAATATTTTTCAATCAACGGCTTCATTTCGGCCATTGTCACATCGCCAACAATGGCCATATAGGCTACATTGGGACGGAAATATGTTTTGAAATACTTCTGGCAAGCCTCAAGTGTAATGTTTTTTACACTTTCTTGGGTAGATACGGCACCATATGGGTGGTTGGCACCATAATTTACTACAGCACTCACGTTTTGCACCATGGCATCGGGTTCGTTTTTCTGTGTTTCCAGACCCGACATCATTTTACGCTTAGATTTTTCCAACTCTTCGGCCGATATCTGCGTATTCATGGCTATATCTGCCATAAGTTCCAGAATCTTGTCCTGATATTTTTTCAGGCCGCTGCCGTTCAGAGCTTCGCTACTTACCGATATATCGGCCCCCATCTGGTCTATCTCGCTGTTAAGCTTGTCTTTGCTACGGTTGGTAGTGCCAGACAACAAGAGTTCAGACATCATGTCATGAAAGCCAGCCATATTGCCTTCCAATTCTGACTGAATATCCAATTGTATGCTACATTCTATTGTTGGTAATTTGTGGTTTTCTACAATGAACACCTTCATGCCATTGGCCAGCGTGAAGCTTTCTGTTTTACCCAGTGAAATTTCGGGAGCAGGACCAGGCTGTGGCCGCTTGCTGCGGTCAACCGTTTGTCCATGAACCGAAAGCGCCACTGCAAATGCAAATATCGATAACGTAATTTTTTTCATGTTCTCTTTTTGTTTAATGCAGGTTTGCTTTATTTACCAGATTTACCAGGATTGTTTGCACTTTCTTTTGACTTATTTTCCTCAGACTTGGGCAAATAGTGTACAACAAGGCGATTTTCTTTCGTAAAGTATTTGTTGGCTACCCGCTTGATGTCGTCCTTGGTTACTTTCTTATAACGGTCTAGTTCTGTGTTTATCAGGTTGGCATTTCCCTGAAAAGTGTAGTAAGAGGCAAGATTGTTCACCACACCCAAAACTTTCTGATTTTGCTCTATAAAATCGCTTTCAGCCTGATTCTGCAGTTTGTTATATTCTTCGTCAGTAATACCGTCTTTCTTCAGTTTCTCTATTTCGGCCAGCAGTGCTTTTTCCAAATCATCGGCACTTACACCCATGTTGGCAATACCCAACATGATGGCAAGCCCTGGTGCTTCGTTACCCAAATCGAAAGCGGCAGCCTGTACGGCTTTTTCCTGTTTGTCTACAACTTCTTTTTCAAAACGAGAGCTTTTACCCTTAGACATCAGTTGTGTCAGCATCTGAATGGCGTAGTAGTCATGCTCGCCTTGTTTGGGCATATGGTAAGCAAGTATTACACCAGGCAGCTGTACGTTATCGTAGAACTTTACACGTTTTTCGGCAGTTTGTACGGGTTCTACCTCTGTAGGACGGGGTATTGCCTTGGTACCTTTTGGTATGTCATTGTAGTACTTGGCTATCAACTCCTTTGTTTGGGCAGGGTTAATGTCTCCTGCAATAACCATAACGGCATTGTTGGGTACATAAAATGTTTTATAGAATTGCATAAACTCGTCCAGAGTGGCTTTGTCTATGTATTGCTCTTTACCAATCGGGCTCCACTTATATGGGTACACCGTGTAGGCATTTTCAAATATTACATTTATCAGTTGGCCATAAGGTGTGTTGTCGTAGCGTTGTTTTTTCTCTTCCTTCACCACCTTGCGCTGTGTTTCCACACCAACCTCATCAATTTTGGCATGCAGCATTCTTTCCGACTCCATCCACAAAGCCAGCTCCAATTGGTTTGATGGCAGTACTTCGTAGTAGAATGTACGGTCTTGTGTAGTGTTTGCATTTAATTGACCGCCTGCAGCCTGTACCAATTTCATGAATTCGCCACGCTTTATGTTGTCGCTACCTTCAAACAACAAATGTTCAAAGAAGTGGGCAAAACCTGTACGCTCGGGATGCTCGTTCTTGGAGCCCACATGGTACATAAGCGATACCGCTACAATGGGGGTAGAGTGATCTTCGTGCAGAATTACATGCAGTCCGTTCGGCAAGGTGTATTCCGTAAAGTTGATCTTTGCGGAAACCTGTTTTGCAGGAGCGACAAGCATGCCAACACCGAGCAAAAGGCCATAAATTGATTTTCGCCTCATTTTTTGATGATTGATTTGCCGCAAAAATAATTTTTGACTCGCAAAGTCAACAGACTTTAACAAATTTCCCCCACAATATCCCTTTGATAATGGTTGTTTTTGTCGAAATAAAACGATGGATACATCCGGCAACTAAAAAAGCACTCAACACGAGTGCTTTTGAATTGCTTACTAAACAGTTGTTTTTCATTCTGTTACCAGACTAAAGGCATGATTGTGCAAGCCATCTTGCATGTACGGTATACACCACAACATACACAAGGGCTCTATAGCCCTTGCAGCAGTAGCACGGCCCATATCTGCAACAGCCCACCCAAAAAGCTGTAATATTTCGGCTACTTGTTTGCGGGAACCAATATTGTTGCCGCAAATAAACATAGTCGGCTTTTCCTTCATTATCGGGTTCACCATCAAAGCACTCCCTACCGAATTGAAAGCTTTTACAAAATGTACCTCCGGAAAACGGTTTTGCAATTGCTCCATCAGCGATTCGTTAATACTGCTGAAATATTTCAGCACACCATCCTCCGGTGCTACCGGTGCTATAGGATTGGTCGTATCTATCACAGTTTTGAAATGCAGATTTTGGGGGCCGGCAAGATCTATAGCATCACCGGCAACAATACCCTTTACGGCCAGCACTATTATATCTCCAAAGCGGGCGGCATCTTCAAAAGACCCCACACTTGCATTGGGCCCTTTATCGGCCAGCCACTCCTGTAGTTTTTCAGCATCACGGGTACCCAACATCACACTGTATCCGTGCTTTATAAAACCGCTTCCAAGTGTTTTGGCTACTATACCTGAGCCAAGTATTCCAATCTTTTTCATAGCCTCTATTTCACGGCAATTTATGGTAATTATGCTGGCAATACCAAACTCCAATACGATTTTCACATTTCTGTAAAGGCATTGCACATCTACAAAGGTTTGCGATGCCCATAAAATCCGCATTTTTGTAATAAGCGGAGTAATAGACATTTGTAATGGTTTTTTAGAGATGGTTGCGTCTAATGGACATTTGTAATGGTGTTTTTTTGGGGGCGGGGGATTCTCTTGATTTTTTTATGGTGAACTTTGTTATATCAGGTCAAACGGAAGCAGGCTCTGCTGGGGAGCAACCTGCCAGGGATATCCT
>JAGKWS010000138.1 GCA_021151685.1 Chitinophagaceae bacterium | reverse complement strand
GTGCCGTACCAGTACCACTAACCACGCTCACCAGCGAACCGTTGAACAAACTGTAGTTAACACCGGTAGCAGAACCGCTGAGACCTACAGGCAAACCTGTACCACCAGCGCAATATGCACCAGTACCAGTTACAGGGTATACTACGGGCAAAGGATTGATACCAATAGAAGCACTACCGCTCATTGTGTTGGTACAACCTGTAGATGCATTGGAAGCAAATATTGTGAAAGTACCACTTAGTGTTTGTGCGCCGAATGATATTGGTGAGTTGGTACCGGCTACCAATGAGCCAACCAATGTTGCACCATTATATAAGGTATAGTTTACGCCAGTCTGCGAACCACCCAAGCCCACTGCAACACCAGTTCCGCCACTACAATAGTTGCCACCACCAGTTACAGCATACATAATAGGAAGCGGATTCACCGTAATGGTAGACGAACCATTCATTGTAGAGGTACATCCGGTAGCACCGTTTGTACCTAATATAGTATAGATACCACCATCAGTCTGCAAACCGAAATCAAGAACACCTGCACTGCCCGCTACCGGACTACCTACAGGAGAACCAGAACGGTATAACTGATAGTTGACACCAGACTGCGAACCCGAAAGGGTAACAGACAAACCAGCACCTCCCGAACAGAAACTACCAGAACTGCTTACGTTATAAACTGTAGGCAGTGAATTGATAGATATTACAGCACTGCCGCTCATAGCTGCAGTACACGTGGTAGTGGTATTGGTAGCCAATACCGAGTAAGTACCCGCTGCTGTAAATGTGCCAAAATTCAATGCACCACCAGTACCGGCAACTGGCGCACCAACAATAGATGCACCATTATATAATTGATAGTTTACACCAGCCGTAGAGCCGTTAAGAGTAACAGATACTCCTGTACCACCGCTACAATAGCTGCCACCACCACCAACGGTAAACACAGGTGGCGTGGGGTTCTGTATAACAGTTGATGAACCAGTCATGTTGGTAGTACAGCCCGAACCTGCTGTAGCCACCACCGAGTATATGCCCGTAGTTGTTTGGTTACCAAAGCCTAATGCAGCACCAGTACCGGCAACAGGGGTGCCCACAGCACTGGCACCATTGTATAGCTGGTAGGTAATACCAGAAGTAGAACCAGCTATGCCCACCGCAATGCCCGAGCCTCCGCTACAAAAACTACCACCACCCGTCATGTTGAATGCGGTTGGCGGCGTGTTTACTGTAACTGTTGCACTGCCAGTCATAGCACGGGTACAACCGGTAGCTGTGTTTACTGCGGTTACCGTGTACAAACCGGCAGTGGTCATATTGCCGAAAGTCAGTGTGGTATTAGATCCACCAACAGTAGATATGGCCGAAGCACCTATAGACAGTGTGTATTGCACACCGCTGGCACCAAACGTCATACCCACAGCCACACCTGATGCACCGGCACAGTATGCACCACCACCAGTTACCGAGTAAGCCGTAGGCAGTGGGTTTACCACCACGCTCGCCGTACCAGACATATTCAGCGAACCAACAGTCAAAGGATCGCCTATTACTGTGTAGCTGCCTGCAGTGGTCTGCAAACCAAAAGTTATTGGGCCACCAGTACCCGCAACAGGGGAGCCCACTGGCGAGGCACCATTATACAGCTGATAACTAACACCAGCTTCCGACCCACTCAGATTCACACTCACACCCGTGCCGCCGGAGCAATAGCCACCACCTCCGGTCACCGTGTAGACGGTAGATGCCGCATTGGCATCGTACCTGCCCACTAACGCGACCAGTGCCATGGCTGTTAGTTTTAGTAGAAAACCTCTTCTCATATCAATCATGTTTAATGGTGGATAATTATTCTGCTGTATGTTGTTATTATTTTGCTGTAGTTATACCTGTATTATATAGATATACGAACCATAACGCAGCATAGTTTTTGTGCCCGGTTCGTATTGTTGCTTAGTTCAGTTTGCGTCCCTGTATTGTTTTTCCGCCTGCTGGTGCAGCATAACCCGCTGTCTGTGCACGTTTTATCATCAAACGCACCTCTCCGGCACTACCGCAACCGTCGCAATAGGCACGGTAGGTTTTACCATCATATGTTACATCGGCCGCACCATTGTACCAGTTACTACCCTGAAACATGAAGTTTTCATTGGCATACATAGCTGCAAATACAAACGCATTCTGCGGAGCATCAAAGCTGATGTACAAACTATCCCCTTTCACACGCTCGCACACTCCTGGTGTAAAGGCCGGTATCGTTATCTCACTCACATCCTGCACCTTGTCATAGGTTACCGTCCCCGACTTTATCATCCCGTTACCGGCACTGCCCGTGTAGCGCAGCACTATCGGTTTGTCGGTATAGAATTGCAACTTGCGCAAATCAGCCTTATCGTTGTCCAGCCTGAATTTCAGGGATTTTGAAAATGGCAGATAGTCGCCCGGATTCGGCCCCTTCGCCGCCATAGTATCGGCCGTATACATCTTGTCGCTGCAAGAGCTCGTCATCAACATAAATAGTACCGGCGCAATCAATAGTATCAGTTTCTTCATGAAATCAAGCTTTTTAATGACCCCAAAATTTTAACAAATCGGCTTAAGGGCTTGCTATATTACTAATAGTTTTCCACAATTCACATCATATTAGTTGAAAAAATTTTCAACCAACACAACACCATTGTTTTCTCCCAATCTATATATTACAGCAAAACCAAATCATTTTACAATCCGGCCCTCTACCATGCTACAAAAATATTAACTACAAGTAATTTTTCTACTATTCCTACCACAATAAAATTTATTTACTGCAAAAAAATACAATTACAGACAGGCTCACCATATATCACCACGCTTTCCTTATTAGTTTTATACCTTTATAAGAATAATAGATACCCAAAATTACATGTACGTACATATATTTGCATCATGAAACTGGAAGACGCCATAAAATCAACCAGATTTGCCGACGAAAAACATCGGGCTACGGTCAATCTTATTTACACAGCCTATTGTCTGAAAAGCAATCTTGCTGTAGCTCTGAAACAGATTGACCTCACCGGAGAACAACACAATGTGCTGAGAATACTGAAAGGCTCTCACCCCAAAAGCATGTGCGTTAAAGACATAGCGTCTCGTATGGTAGAGAAAAGTTCTAATGTGCCGCGTATTGTAGACCGTCTTGTGGCTAAAAAACTGGTGAAAAGAACACAGTCTAAAGAAGACAAACGCGAAACATTGATAGCACTGACAGAAAAAGGTATAGAAATGACGCAAAAAGCACGGGAACTGGTAGATAGCCATACCGGCAATAGTGTCAATCTATCCGAAGAGGAAGCCACAACACTCAATGCACTGCTCGAAAAGCTACGCGAACCAATACAGCAAACCATTTAATCAATATAAAAATCAAACATTTCCATGGCAAACACGCAATGGGCTCTTGAGCCATCACACTCCGAAGTATCTTTTAAGGTAAGGCACATGATGATCAGCAATGTTTCTGGTCACTTCACCAAACTGGAAAGCTCTGTAGAAACTGCCGGCGACGACATCAGTACAGCAAAGGTTCATTTCGCAATCGACGTAGATTCTATCTCTACCAAAAACGAACAACGCGACGGCCACCTGAAATCGCCCGATTTCTTTGATGCTGCCAACCACCCCAAAATCACCTTCGAAAGCACCAGCCTCGAAGCAACCGGAGATGACAACTATAAACTGCACGGCAACCTCACCATGCGTGGTGTTACCCACCCTGTAACATTTGATGCCGAGTATGGTGGCATCCTTAACGATGGTTGGGGCAACATTCGTGTAGGTTTTACGGTAAATGGTAAAGTGAACCGTAAAGACTACGGCCTGAACTGGAGCGCACTTACCGAGGCGGGTGGCCTTGTAGTAGGCGATGATGTGAAGTTTGAAGCACATGTAGAGTACGTAAGACCAGCCTAAGCAACAGGTCTGTTTTTAATATCGAACGGCAGCGGGTCTCCGCTGTCGTTATTTTATTGTACCCATAGTAATATGTCATCGGGCCATCTCATCGGCAAACCAATAGTGGCCAAAACTTGTTTTGAATCCTTGTATTTTACCTACGGCTCTTTTGGCAGAATCTAATGCAATAGATGGCAAGTACAAGGTACTGCGCATAGAATCTACCTTGTGCCGGTTATAGTAAGGTGCAGGCACCACATCCTTACTCATTTTGTTCATCATATACCATCCATTTGGCCGTTCGAAGCCGCCACATTCAAACAACTGTGTCATGTTGTCTCTATCCCGCTTGTCGGGCAGAAAGAATGTATGAAAAATAGCATCATAATAAATGGCTACATTTTGTGGATGCACTTCTCCCCTACCAATAAAGTTGCCCCACATGGCGGTAAACTTGTGGAAGGGGCACCTCATGTGTATATACAATATTGTTGTCCAGCCCTGATCTATGCTCATATATTCGTCTTGCAACGTGCGGCCCCATGTATAATTGTGTACCTCTTTTTGTGGTTGCCCCAATTCTGCCATTATGGTATTCTGCGACAAACCTATCAGCTTCTCGCCCGGATACCCGTACCGCCTCATCACCCCTGCCAGATGGTTGGTGGTTTGCAGCAATCGGGGTGCATAGTCGGCAACAGGCATTCGTTTATCCGTTTGGTCTTTACAAGTAAGGCGTATCATATCGGCCAATAGTGCTGCATCTATTCGAGCCAGATATTTCTTACGCAACGCCCCGTACTCCTTAAAACGCTTACGGAATGCAGTACTATCCTTTGCTACAGGAGCCAACACCGGCGACAACAGTAACTGTTGCCGGTCTATACCCATTTCAAAACATTTCCTCAAATAGGGTGTACATTTTTCGTTCTTGTGGTAACAGGCAATTTGTGCTGCCAAATAACAATCTCTTGCAAAAACAAAGCTGTACGCAGCAAATGCCTTGTCATAGTAGAAAAACGCAGAGTCGGTATTGCCTTGCAAAAAATAACACCTTTCGGCATTGTTGATGAGCTGGTGGTATATACGATAATCTTGCCCGAAAGACAGGAAAGGACAATGAAGCAAAAAAGCAACCGTGAGAGATTTCACAAAACAACACATTACCGAATATATGAAATTAGGTGCGCAAAAATTAAAACTCACTTTGTTTGGAAAATCCAACACATCTAAAACCCAAAATATCTCTTGGTTGTAGTAATGCCTTTGTCATACATTTGACTTTATGGGCTGGAAAGCATCCTTTATCATCATAGAAACAACAACCTATTCGGCAAACGAACAACTACTTACCCTATTGGGTTTTGAAGGCCTTACCAAGATTGATAAAAAAACATTTGGTAGCATTCGTTTACCACCTTCAAACACGGTATACATAGGCAGCTACAATAACCGAATTCTTATTTGCGACCAGGATTCATCATTGCAGCTTATAGAAAAAAATGAAAGTGCTTTTGAAACCCGGCTGAAAACACTTTTCCCCAATTCGGCAATATGTGCAGTTGGCTTGCACAGCGTTGTCGACTTTTGGGGGTACTCGGTAATAGTAAATGGACAAAAAATACGGGCCAGAGCCGGTGAAGCCGATAGAGGAACATACATAGAACAGGGCACACCGCTACCCGAAGAAGAAGCACTCTTGAGAATGGCAACAACTGATGCTGAGGGCAATAGAGTCTATAAACTACCAGAATTGCCCGATGAACTTTTTACAGAAGACGAGATAGGTGAAAGTTTTGTTTTCGCTGTATGTGCAAAATACCTGAATGAAGAATTGGACGCAGCAGACAATAAACTGATGGACACAATTTTTAGCGGCTACAGATACAGTAAAATCGCTGACGAAAAGGCCTCAAAACCATGGTGGAAATTCTGGTAAATGAAATATTCCTGCATCGGCCTGCATATGCTATACCCCATCTCACCGTCATTTAGGCAACCGCTATTGCATCCCTACTCCTCATGCCCGGTTATCTTGTAATTCAGTCCCACACTCATGTAACCATCTCCACCGAAACCAAAGCCTCCAAATACCGAAAAATTCTTGGCAAGCCGCACTTTCACATCTATCAGACGCATCCGAAGCAGAATACGCCTGTCTTTTAACTTGTTTTTCCCTTCTAAGTATGCATAAGAATCAGCGAAATCGTAGTTGACAACTCTGTCGAAAAAACCCACACCCAATGCGCTACTAAGACTTATACGATTGCGGTTCACAAACCAATAATGGCCAGATAAATAACCGCCAAACACCACTTGAGTGGCTGCATAATCCAATTTTCTCAAACTTCTTCCCCCGCCGGTATCTACAGTTAAGATTTTCGGGCCCATTTGCGAAGCATTGTAGGAATAATGTACCATTGCGCTCACACCAAAACGTTTCGACAACTGATAGTCGGCCGATAAAGAATAGGGGCCCAACTGTACGTAAGATTCATCCAACATGGGAAAAAAGAATGTGCTTACAGCCAGCGTAGCCGATATGTCTCCTTTTACTAAAGATGGCTCCCTATTGCCGGCTACTGCTTGTTGCGCAAATATGGCACACAGAAAAATAGTAAGTATATATTTCATTGCAATGGTGTTGCGGCACAAATATATACGATGAAAATTTCCTTTTCACATGTTTACAAACATTTCAGTTAAGGCATCATAGAGACCCAATCTCGAACAAATTGCTACAGCTTTGCTTTCAATTACTCAGGTCACTTGAATCTATCTTATGATGGTGCAACTCAATTCGAAGACACGGCGCATACCCCCCACAAGTTTTTCACAAGAGCGTAAATTGATACTGTATTCATAATAATGCCGGAATGTATTCCGCCATTATCATAATATTATCGGAATACAATCCGACAAAAACATAATAATGCCGGAAAATGTGGCAAAAGCAGATGCGAATACTACAGCACATGCCCCAATATACATACCCAAAATTCATCGTAACTTCTACTATAAAACTGTTACACTATGTGGTATCATCACATTGAGCAAAAAGACGAAGTATTACGTGGCAAACCTGTCATTAAAAACACACGTATTGGCGCAGACCTTATTCTTGAAAAAATAGGAAATGGCGAAACAATTGAGGATCTGCTATTGGCCTACCACACACTCACCCATCAGGATATTCTTACCTGCATCAGTTATGGTGCAAGTCTTGTTCGTAATGAGAGCGTTCTACTGCAAAAAAAGCAGCGAATCAGGCGGTACACGTAACGGTATGCTCAATCGAATTCAAATTGCCCCCAAAAAATAGCGGCACAGAAAAATCTGCGCCGCCTGCATTCATCACACCTGAATTACAACCTTACTTGTTCTTTCCAAACTCCAGATTCAAAATAATCGTCACTTCGTCTCCTACTACTGCACCTCCTGCCTCTGTTACCTTGCTCCATTTCAGGCCGTAAGCCGAGCGGCTGATTTTTGTTGATGTTTTGAAGCCAGCCTTAGTGTTGCCCCATGGGTCTACCACAGTACCACCATAGGTTACCTTGAAGGTAACAGGCTTCGTCACGTCGCGTATTGTCAGGTTACCTTTCAGTTCGTAGTTGTTACCACTTGTTTTCTTGAAAGATGTACTCTTGAATGTCATTTTAGGATACTTCTCTGCATTAAAGAAGTCATCACCCTTCAGGTGACCATCGCGCATTTCGTTGTCGGTAAATACACTGTTTACGTCTACAGAAAACTCTACAGTTGCCTTGTCAAAGTCTTTGCCTGGTGCATCTATCGTACCGTCAAATTTTTTGAATATACCTTCAGTCTCAGAAATAACAAGGTGAGATACAGAGAACTTAACGTTCGAGTGGCTGGCATCGATAGTCCATTTAGACTGTGCAAAAGCACCCGATGCGGTAAGCAGCAAACCTGCTACGAGGGACGTGATTTTTTTCATTGTTGTTTTTTTTGTTGTGGTTGATTTGTTTTGATGATGCAAATATATGTACATACACGCATTTGACAACATTAATTCGGCTTATAGCGTTATAGACAATGTAGCAGGCTTGTAACATATCTCGAAAAAACACAGCCAATTCGTAAAAATTTCATACATTAGAGGGTACACAAAAGCTACTTATGAAGAAGAAACTTGCATCTCTATTGGCGGTTTGCGCCACATCGGCACAACTTTTTGCACAAACAGCGTCCAACAAATTTCTGACAATGGTTCGTGCTACAGACCCATTGCTGAAGGAAGCATATGCCCAAAGAGATACAGCAGGGTACAGAACACAGTTTGCCACCATGCTGGCGGCATTCAATAAGTTGGGTACCGAAGACAAGGCAAAATACCAGGACGACATCAATAGTGCATGGTACAATATGGCCTGTACCTACGCACTTGCAGGCAATAAACAAAAGGCACTCTATAGTTTGGAACAGTCGCATTACTACGACTACGACCACCTGCTGCAAGATACCGATCTCGATATGCTGAGTAACGAACCACGCTTTCAGCGTTTTGTACAAACCGCAAAAGCACATAGCCCCAACTATGTGTCCATACTACGCAGTAGCCCCACATACAATACTACAGAGCGCAAAGAACTGCCCCCGTTCACCTACCAGTCTATAGACCACCCCAAACTGGAAAAACTAATTACCAAATATAATTTAGCGTCCATTTCAGGAGGTTCAAACGTTACTCAAATCATCAACCTGATGCGTTGGGTACACGACCAGATACAACACGATGGCTCCAAAGGCAACCCCGAAACAAAAAACGCCCTCAGTATGCTCAATACCTGCATCAAAGACGGCACCACGCTCAATTGTCGGGGCATGGCCATAGTGCTGAATGAGGTGTATCTGGCATTGGGCATACCCTCACGCATTGTTACCTGCCTTCCCAAAGACCCTAACGATAACGATTGCCACGTGATAGTAGCCGCATGGTCGGCATCGCTACGCAAATGGCTATGGATGGACCCTACATTTATGGCCTATGTAATGGACGAAAAGGGCACACCATTGGGCATACAGGAAGTGCGCGACCGTCTGATTCAGGGCCGGCCGCTGGCCATAAACCCCGATGCCAACCATAACAAGTACGAGATACAAACCCGCGAAGATTATTTATACCGCTACATGGCCAAGAACCTCTACAAGCTGGAATGCCCGGCCGATAGCCGCTACAATTACGAAACACCGGCCAAAGGCAAAGAGCGTACCTACATACAGCTATTGGGTGGCACCAGTAGCTGGCAGCATGGCACCTCTATGCGCAAAGATGGTATGAATACCTACCACACCTGGGCACTTGGCAACAGAAAAATGTGGCCGGCAGGTACAGCAGCAGACATCATAGAAAAGTATGGCAAAATACTATCGTACAAATATCTGGGAGTAGACGACCGTGGTGTATCGCTATACAAACTGGTATGCCGTAAGTCTACACATGTCATGGGCATTACGCTCGATGGTGAAGGTAAGTTGGGCACTTTCCGTTTCCAAACCACATCGCCACAAATACGCGAGCTGATGATTACAAAGGGGTAGTAAGATACCTATTTGCCCGCAGCAGGCTCAAATACGTGCCGCATATCGGTTTTGTAGTACTTGCAGGCATCACGCAGGCCACATTCGTTGCATTTGGGCTTTCGGGCCACACATATGTAGCGGCCGTGCAGTATTATCCAATGGTGGGCTATGGCCAGCAAATCTTTAGGTATGTTGGCTACCAATTGCTGCTCGGCCTGTAGCGGGGTTTTGGCATTGGTAGTAAGCCCTATCCTTGCCGATACCCGGAAAACGTGGGTATCTACTGCCATACCCGGCTTCTCAAATACAACAGACACAATAACATTGGCTGTTTTGCGGCCCACACCGGGCAGTTTCACCAATTCGTCTATGGTATCGGGCACCTCACCGCCAAAATCGGTAAGCAGCATGTTGGCCATGCCTATCAGGTGCCTTGTCTTGTTGTTGGCAAAGGTAACGCTGCGTATGTGGGGCTCTACGTCCTCAAACGTAGCTTTTGCCAGTTGCTGTGCATTGGGGAAGTGCTGAAACAAACCGGGTGTCACCATGTTCACCCGTTTATCGGTACACTGTGCCGATAAAATAACGGCCACCAGCAACTCATACGGATTGGTATAGTGCAACTCGGTTTCGGCATTGGGCATATGCTGCTGAAACCACTCTATTACGTATTTGTACCTTTCCTTCTTTGTCATAGCAACACGAAAATAAACACACAAGATTCTATTTCTTGTACTTTTTTGCCGGGTTTCTACTATGGTGAAACAGAGATGTGATTAAAACTAATTTTTCTGTCTCCTGCAATGTAAAAACAATACTGAAAGGATACTTCTTCAGGGATACCTCGTAAAAATCTTTGAACTCGTTGCGCCATATGTATGGATTGCGTCAGATGGTGTCGAGTGCGTGTTCAACCGCTGCTACAAACTGCTCTGCTGCGGGCACACCCACAATAGGGAACTTTCATATTCCTCCTGAGCGTCTTTAAGAAAAACATAGTTGAATGTCATCCCTTCCTGATGGCGTTCATCAACTTATCAATTCTTTCTCTGCTCTCCCTGGCTGTCAAAGCCGCTTCGCTGCCATTTTGGTAGGCAGCCAACCTTCTTTCAAGCTCATGCTTGTATTCGTCGGTATATTCAACAGCTGCCTGTTCCGCATCTTCCTCAACCATCGTATAGATAGCTCGAAGCTTTTTGTCACTGGCGGTCTCCAACCACGTATGCAATCTCTGCCTGATTAATGCTGTATCCATACTCACCTATTTAACCAGAACCTGTATAAGTGCCATTGGTTGTTTTATTCCTTTGACTTGCGATTGGGTTTCAGTATACATCTGTCCCCATACCGTGTTCTACTAAAAACAACTAATAGATCTTATACAGGCTCTAAAGTTACGACATAACTCAAATCATGTATACCACCAGTCCGTCGCGCAGCTTGGGCTCAAACCACGTACTCTTTGGAGGCATTACATTGCCACTATCCGCAATATCAAACAGTTGCTGAATACTTACAGGATATAACGAGAAGGCTACCGCCATATCGCCATTGTCTACCCTGTGCTGCAGGCCAGCCATGCCACGTATACCACCTACAAAATCTACACGTTTGTCGGTACGTGGGTCATGTATATTCAGCAGCTTGCTCAGCACATTGTTTTGTAGTATAGTCACATCCAGTATACCTATAGGGTCGTTGGTATAGCTTCCCTCGCGTGCAGTAAGCTTGTACCATGTACCACCCAGGTACATACCAAAGTCGTGTATCTGTTCCGGCTTGAATGCCTCTTTACCTACAGCAGTAACAGTAAACTCTGCTTCCAGCTTTTGCAGCAGCATCTCGGCAGTCATACCATTCAGGTCTTTGGCTACACGGTTATAGTCCAGAATCTTGCACTGGCTGGCGGGGAAGATGCAGGTAATGAAGTAGTTGAATCCTTCGCTACCGTCCACAGAATAGCCATTATCCCTCATTTCCTTACACACTCTGGCGGCCGATGCTGCACGGTGATGCCCATCGGCTATGTAGGTACAGGGTACATCTGTAGCAAAGTTGTGGGTTATAGAAGCCACCTTGGCATACTCATTCATTACCCAAATTTTGTGTGCTATGCCATCTTCTGCTACAAAGTCGTACACCGGTGCATGGTCGCGTTTCCAGTTGTCTATAATGGTTTGTACACTTTCGCAATCGTTATAGGCCAAAAATACTACGCCTGTCTGCGCACCGGTAGTGGTAATGTGGTTGATGCGGTCTTTCTCTTTTTCGGGTCGGGTAAATTCATGCTTCTTTACAATACCATTGTTGTAGTCGTCTATAGAAGTACCACATACAAGGCCCGTCTGCGAGCGACCATTCATCACCAGCTCATATATGTAGTAGCAGGGCTCGCTATCCTGTATCAGTATACCGGCAGCTACCATGGCATCAAGGTTTTCCTTGGCTTTGTCGTACACCTGCTGGCTGTGTACATCTACACTCTCCGGCAGGTCTATCTCAGACCGTGTTACATGGTAAAAATTGTTCGGTTGTTTTCTGAACTCACGGGCCTCTGCCACGCTCACTACATCGTACGGAAGTGTTGCTACCTGTGGTGCCAGATGCTGTACTGGTCTCAGACCCCGGAATGGTGTTATATTAGCCATGTATCTATTTTGAATACGTAAACGAAAGAGGGCGCAAATTACCAAATATTAGTCCAACTACCCAATGAAGGCACTCAGGCAAAGTAATGTTAATCTTAAACACAGGCCGTTTGTCATAGGCATTTTCGGCCTTATCTTCGGTTGCATCATCACAACCACAATACCATGTGCATCAACCGTAGCGTCTTCGTTCTATGCCTGTTGTGGCCCGCCGCAACCATTGCCCAACAAGTAACGGTAACCGACACCGCCCGAACCCACCAGCTAAACGAGGTAAAAGTGACGGCACAAAAAGGCGCAATAGAAAACAGCCCGGGCAAGACTACGGTGAATGTACAGGCCCTGACAGGTACTACAGGCAAAACGCTGATGGACGTACTGCGCCGCTTGCCGGGGGTATCGGTAGACGGGCAGGGCAATATATCTATGAACGGACGACAGGGCGTACAGGTGATGATAAACGGACGGCCCGCATGGCTACAGGGCGATGAGCTGCGCGAATACCTGCAAAGTATGACGGCCGAAGAGGTAGCACAGATAGAGATAATGAGCCAGCCCCCCGCCCGCTACGATGCCGAAGGCAATGCAGGCATCTTGAACCTGAAACTGAGAAAGTTACGGAGACACGGCATAAACGGCAACATAAATACCGGCTGGACAAAAAGCCTGTACGAAAGCACCCACAATACAGCCCTGCTCAACTACAACACCGGCAAAACCAACTGGTATACCAGTGCCAACTATATAAACGGGCGCAATGGGGTACACTGGACGCAAGATTTCGTATACAAAGATGCTGCCGGCACCCCCACCGTTACCCAACAAGTAACAGCCCACCCCGAAGAAATGTTCGACAAGTATAACC
>JAGKWS010000137.1 GCA_021151685.1 Chitinophagaceae bacterium | reverse complement strand
GCAACGGCCCTTTCGCTTTTCATTTAATATGATGATTATGCGTTTTCTTCTTTTGCCAAAAACTTCTTCACCCATTCTGTAGTAACAGATTTAGGACGCTCAAGCGGGAAGCCCAAAGCACGATCCCAGCAAAGGCTTGCCAATACACCCAGTGCGCGCGACACACCGAACAATACAGTGTAGAAATCCTCCTCTATCAAACCATAATGTTTCAGCAATGCACCAGAATGCGCATCTACGTTAGGCCATGGGTTCTTGATTTTACCAGTACCTTCCAGAATTGGGGGTGCAACTTCATATACATTCCATACAGTCTGTACAGTAGGGTCATTGGGGCAATGACGCTTTGCAAACTCCATCTGTGCGGTAAAGCGTGGGTCGGTTTTGCGCAATACTGCATGACCATAACCGGGCACTACCTTTCCTTCAGTCAATGTTTTATGAATGTACGCGGCTATCTGCTCCTTGCTTGGTGCATTGGTATCCAGCTCTTTGCACATTTCTTCTATCCAGCGAATTACCTCCTGATTGGCCAAACCGTGCAACGGACCAGCAAGACCCGTCATACCGGCAGCAAATGAGAGATATGGGTCGCTGAGTGCAGAACCTACCAGATGCGTAGCATGGGCCGATACGTTACCGCCTTCGTGGTCGGCATGTATGGTCAGGTACAAGCGCATCAGTTCTTTGAAGCTCTCATCTTCATAACCCAGCATGTGGGCAAAGTTGGCACTCCAGTCCAGCATACCATCTGGCTGTATGTGTTCGCCATTCTTATATTTACGACGATAGATATATGCAGCTATGCGAGGCAGGCGTGCTATCAACGTCATGGTATCTTCGTATACATAAGACCAGTACTCTTTTTTGCTAATGCCATCGGCATACGCTTTTGCAAACTTAGACTCGGTTTGCAGTGCCAATACAGCGGCAGTAAACTGCGTCATTGGGTGCGACGATACCGGGAAAGACTCAATAACATCGAACACATGATTGGGCACATGCGAGCGACGGGCCCATGTAGCCGATATGTGGTCTACATCTTCTTGTGTAGGCACATCACCTATCAGCATCAGAAAAAACAAACCTTCGGGCAATGGCTCGCTGCCACCCTCTGCTTTAGGCAGCTTCTCGCGAAGCTCTGGAATAGAAAAACCGCGAAAACGGATGCCTTCATTCGAGTCCAGCAGAGAAGTTTCTGTTACAAGACCGGTAATGCCACGCATACCCTGATATACCTGAGCCAATGTAACGTCTTCAATCTTCTTGTTGCCGTGTTGCTCCAGTATGCTCTTTATTTCCTTGCTCTGAATGTCTGCGTTACTTTTGAAGGTGTCTTTTACGTAGCCCATAAGTATATATTAAGTCAGTGATGCTTTTTAGTGGTGCAAAGGTAATATAAAACGAAGTACTGAAAATATAGCAAAACCAAAAAACAAAACGATAGACACATAAAGTTTTGTTATGCCATTGCCTGTATCCTACCAATACAGGCCCCGTCAATATCTATAAAATGTTTATCAGCAAGGCAATGAATAAAAAAATGTCGCTCCTTTACCCATCTCGCTTTCCACCCAAATTTTACCCCCCATGCCGGCAACAAGGTCTCGGCAGATACTGAGGGCAATGCCTGCACTTTGCACTTTTGAGCTTTGCAGTTCATGATTCACAGGGCTAAATAGTTTATCAAGAAACTCCTTTGCAACACCCTGCCCCTCGTCTGTTATAGAAATTACCACATCGTTATTATTGCCTTTCGTAGCCCTCGCCGTTATTCTACCATTGGTGGGCGAGTATTTTGTAGCATTGCCTATTAAATTCCTATTTACAAATAGCAACATTTGTTCATGGGCATTCACAGTGGTATCCACATTTATCTCGTTTACAAAGACAATTTGCCGCAAACGCTGGTCATATTCATATATACCATTTGCATCGTCCATATTATCCCACAACCTTACCTTGTGTGGTTCATATACATACCCCTTGGTTTCACTTTTTATCCATAGCAGTATGCCATCAAGCATTCGCATATTTCTATTGGCCATCCTATTCAGCTCGCCAAAAGCATTCTTAAGTTCCTGCTCGCTGAGACTATCGTCCATATCTTGCAACAACGAGGTAAGTGCCATCACAGAAGCCATAGGTTGCCTGAGGTCGTGCGAGATGATTGAAAGTATTCTGTCCTTGAAATTGTTATCAATCAACAATTGTGCAGCTTGTTTCTCTATATGCCGAAAACTCTCTTCCAATTCGCGCCTTGTTCTCTTCGCTGTCGTTACGTCTACCGCAAAACAAATGATACCACCCGGGTTGTTTTTATCTGGCACCACCATAGTATCAAAATAGTAGTCGGCACCATTTATCACGAACGAATTAAGCGCGCGACATTGCAGCCCGGCCATCCCTTTCAGGAACGTTTCCTTCATATCTGCGGCAAGCACAAACCCATTCGTCCCCACCAGTGCCTCATTACTCCAGCCGGGTACTGTGTATATGCCAGCACCGTCTGCGGCGGTAATCTTTCCGTCGGCATTCATTCTATAGAGTATTACCGGCAGGTTGTTCAGCAACCCATCCAGTATTCGGTTTTTCTCCTGTATTTCACTTTCTGCCTGCTTTGCCGCAGTAATATCCCTAATGGCTATTATCAGCTGATAATCGGCAGGCGATGGCGACTCCATTACTGTACGCACCGTAGCCCGATACCAATTGGGTTTGCTATTGTCGATATGCGGATAGACCAATTCCTGAGCCTTATTGGTTTTCATAGCTTCCCCAACTGTGGCCACGAAACGCTCAGACAAATCGCCCATAACATCAGGAATCCTTTTGCCGAGAAAGGCAGCCTTGGGCATAAACAAATTCGACTCGTCTCTCACCCACACATTCTTGAACACTAAGTCTCCGTTTATCTCGAAAACAATATCATCGAGGGCTGTAAGCAGTGCCTGCAAATGAGCGGCAGGCACTGTTGCATTGTTTTCTACTGACATTTTATGTCTCTATTATTTCGTTTTGGAAATTCATGAGCCCCACCAATAAACATATCCAAAAATAAACATAAATACACTACCATCACAATTAGTTATAAGACAGATGCACACCCGATAAGATAAATTTTTGCTAAACCCGGTAAGAACAGAGGGAGTAAAAATGTCACACATATTACAATAGGAGTAATTGGCAATTGGGGGCCTTGTTTGCACTTCTATATGGTCCTATAATAATATTACAGTGGGTGTAGAAAAAAGATGTGGGCCTGGGCACCACAACGGGTCGATACCCTATTCTTACCTCAAAGCTCCCGCCAGACAGATTCCGGCCACCATGCCTGCCATAGGCAAAGTCACCGCCAAACATATTTTGGATATTACATACTACAGGCAAATGCACAAGACCACGCAGCACACCGCTACCCTATACAACCACTGTAAAAACAAGCCCCATAGCCCGCCTGTAGCAGATTGGCAAGATACTCGAAGCAGACATTGGGCAATCAATTTTGCAAGAAGTAGACATTGGGCTACAACAACGTGAAATTGCAGGTAAAATGGCTACTCATTTGCCAACTTCCCCAACAATTTTAGTGCACGTTCCATTTTAGTATCCCATTTTAGCCCAAAGCTTAGTTTCATACAATTGAGATACTGGTTCTGAAGCGTATAAGCGCGGCCCGGAGTGATACTTAGCCCTTTTTCAATGGCTTTATTGTAAAGTTCTAAAGCGTTAAACCCAGGCGCAAATTCAATCCATAAGTTCATTCCCCCGAGCGGCTGAGAAACCCTTGCATGTGCCGGAAAATATTCATGAATGGTCTTTTGGAATTGATAACAATTATCCCGCAGTATAGGCCTTAGTGTATTAAGGTGCTTTTCATAGGCACCCGATTCCATAAAATTTCCAACTGCCTCGTGTGTAATCACACTGCTTTGTAAGGTGTAGTACAGCTTTATCCGTTCAATCTGGTCTTTGAATTTACCTGGTGCCACCCATCCTACTCTGTAACCCGAAACCAGGGTTTTAGAAAACGATCCGCACCATAATACCATGCCTGCTTCATCAAAAGCTTTGCAAGACTTTGGCCGGGTATGTTCAAAATACAAATCTCCATAAAGATCGTCTTCGATCAAAGGAATATCGTGTAACGTAACAAGCCGCACAAGCTCTTTCTTGTTTTCAGTGGGCATACAGCTGCCCAGCGGATTGCTGAAATTGGTTACCACAACACAGGCGGCAACTTTTCTTTTACTAATCAGCAATCTGAAGGCATCTATTTCAAGGCCAGTGATAGGATGCGTTGGTAATTCAACGACCATTAAACCCATGCTGTTTGCCAGGCGCAATATCCCGAAATAGCAGGGGCTTTCTACAACAATAGTGTCCCCGGCTTTTGTAAGTGCAAGCAAACAGAATGCAATAGCGTCCATACTCCCTGATGTGGGAACAATATCGCTGTCCTTGAGGTTACCACCCCATCCATAGGTTCGTTTCGCAATTTCAATTTTCAACTTCAAACTACCCTGCCTTCTGTAAATCGTACCACTGTCACTCAAAGTTTGTGTAGCTGCAAGCAAGGCCTTGTTGACCTTTTTAATCGGAACCAGTTCCGGCCCTAAATTGGCACTGGACAAATGAATGGTAGCGTTGTCAAAATTCTTTACCATCGTTGTTACTACGCCTTCCTGATTGTCGTTTTTGGTGAACAATTCGGGATTCGTTACTGACGGTATACTTCTAAAACGGTGGTTACGTCTGTGTACAAAATATCCGGACTTTGGAATGGATTCAATATATCCGTCTCTGTCCAATTCTTCATAAGCTCTTATAGCTGTGTTCATGCTCACGTCATAGTCAATGCAAATCTTTCTTAGCGAAGGGAGTTTGTCATACTCTTTTAATACGCCTGTCTCAATTTGATGCTTAAGTGATTTTGTTATCTGCAAATACAATAACGATGTACTTTCCATGAATCCCTACTTTATTACAAATCTGTACCTGTCAAAAATAGCTATTCTGTATCTGTACCCGTTTGGGTTGAGTAATTAACTTTGGATCAAATAAAAATTTTGATATGTAGGTACAAAAAATGCATGTAACAATGACGCAATACCGGGGCTTGGTAACGCAACTCGGCATGAAGCAATGACATAGGTAAAAAAAAGTCGGATACAGGAACTGATATGATTGCCAGTTTATACGGTAAACAATCCGGCACTAAGTCGTTTCCGGGAAAATGGCATCATTTAAAATTTCTTCAAAAATGATGGTGTACACTTTGACAATTTAACGATGGCGTTAATGTGAAAAATGCATAAAAACGACAAACCAACAATGTAAAGTTTAATGAAATAAAATATGATCAACTATTTTGATACCAAAAGCATTGCCGACCGCTATGAAAAAGGCCGACCTTATTTTCATCTTGATACCATATTGGGCATAAAAAACTATTTGGGGCTTACTGCCAAATTAGATAAAGCCTTAGACGTGGCTTGCGGCACCGGCTTATCTGCCAAGGCATTGCTGGAAATAGCAGAACATGTGGATGCCACTGATATTTCTGCCGAAATGCTCCATAATGCCTACCAGCACCCACGTATTACCTATACTAAAGCAACAGCCGAGCAGCAATTGTTTGAACCCGATTCTTTCGATATGATTACCGTGAGTTCGGGTGTTCATTGGTTTGATATTGATCGTTTTTTAGCCCAAGCCAACCGTATTTTAAAACCGGGAAAATGGCTGATAATTTATGATAGTTTTTTCAATGGTGAAATGCTGGAAGTAGATACGTTTAACGATTGGTATCCGCTTACATACCTGGAAAAATTTCCACCACCTGCACGAAACAATACTTACAACTGGTCGGGCGAAAATCTAAGCAATAAAAACTTTGAGTTTTTACAAGAAAAACAACTTAGCCACGACATTGAATTTAACATCGACCAATTGGTTTTGTACCTAACCACGCAAAGTAATATAACGGCACAAGTGGAGCGAGGTATTATGACTTATAATGAGGCGGAAGCTTGGTTATATAATCAGTTGAGTCCATTTTTCTCCACAGAAAAAAGAACGATTCGTTTTGGTGGATGGGTGAAATATTTGAAGAAAAAGCAAGCTTATTAAATCTTTAGCGGCAAGCAAAAAAGGTCGATATGGACTGGATAAAACATCCAACAGAATTGATAGGGCAAAGAGTAAAACTCACTCCTCTCGGCACATCACATCTTGACCAACTTACTTTGTTGGCACAAGAAAAATCGATATGGGAATTTAATCCATTCGATACCGACGGAGGCAATATTGAGAAACTTCTGAATGATTTAAAACAATCAATAGAAAAGCGAAAAACGGGTGAGCATTATCCATTTGCAATAGTTCTTAGTGACAATAATAAAATAATCGGGACAACAAGATATTGGCAAATAAACCAAGAGCATAGAAGTTTAGAAATAGGCGGAACATGGATGCATCCTGATTATTGGGGTACAGGCTTAAATACCGAATGTAAATATTTACTGTTGACACATTGTTTTCAAATATTAAAGACAGTACGAGTACAAATTAAGGCAAGCGAAAAAAATATTCGTTCACGAAAAGCAATCGAAAAAATAGGAGCAAAACTCGAAGGCATTTTCAGAAAGGACAAAATTTATACTGACGGGACAACCAGAACAGCCGCATATTATAGTATCATCGATGATGAATGGTATGCCGTGAAAGCAAATTTAAAACAACTTTTAAATTTATCTTAAACCTAATGAGCATATCAATAAAAGGTAAACACACATCGCCACACTACACTTGGGGCAACCATTGCGATAGTTGGGTATTGGCAGATACAGAAGGGCTTTCTGTAAAGCAGGAAAGTATGCCGGCCAGCACAAAAGAGCAGGCACATTTCCACAGCATGGCACAGCAGTTTTTCTTTATATTAAAAGGAACTGCTACATTTTATTTTGAAGATGAAAAGCTAATAATAACTGCCCAAAAAGGAATAATGATACCCCCCGATACCATACATTATATAGCGAATGAAACCAACGGGCAGCTTGAGTTTTTAGTGATTTCGCAACCAACGACCAACAACGACAGAACGAATATTGAAGTATAACAACATAAAAAAATGCAAGACATAAAGATATTTCAGATTGACGCATTTACAGACAAATTGTTTGCCGGCAATCCCGCAGCGGTTTGTGTATTGGAACAATGGGTGCCAGAATACTTAATGCAATCAATAGCCAACGAAAACAATCTGGCAGAAACAGCTTTCATTGTTGCCAATGGCAACGACTTTGACATTAGGTGGTTCACGCCCACCACCGAGGTAGATTTGTGCGGTCATGCCACACTTGCGTCGGCCTTTGCGCTCTTTAATTTACTCAACTATTCTGGTTCCATAATCCATTTTCATTCGCACAGGAGTGGACTTCTAAGCGTCACCAAAAATGAGGAAATGCTGTATCTTGATTTTCCTACCGACACTTTGGAAATCATCAGCGGATTGCCCGATGTTATAGAAGCCTGTATAGGCTTGCAACCCATTGAAGTCTATAAAGGAAAAACAGATTATATAGCAGTCATTGACAGCGAAAGAGCATTGATAAAGATTCAACCCAATTTGACAGAAATAGCTAAGCTAAAAGGCAGGGGACTGGTTGTAACTGCAATGGGAAATACCGTTGATTTTGTATCCCGATTTTTTGCCCCGCAGTCGGGTATAAACGAAGATCCGGTAACGGGTTCGGCGCACACATCTTTGTTACCAATTTGGGCTAAAAAATTAGGTAAAAGCAAACTTACTGCACATCAACTATCTGCACGAGGCGGCGAACTTATTTGTGAATTGATGGAAAACCGGTGTTTGATTGGTGGAAAAGCAAAATTGTATTTAACCGGCACCATTCAACTATCATGAAAATATTGGCAATAGAAAAAGAACTGGAGACCGCAGTTTGGCAAAAGCCGGAAGACTTGTTACGAGACGAAGCCTGCCACGTTTACGAGTTATATCGTTCAGGATGTATAAGAGAAATCTATTTTACCGAACACAAAAGTGCGGTTTTGGTACTGGAGGCCGAAGATAAGAAAGCAGCCACAGCACTGTTGAACACATTACCCTTGGTAAAGCACGGAAAGATTCAATTTGAGCTGATGGAATTACAACCCTATACCGGCTATGAAAGGATAATGAAGTAACGAGAGCCCAGCGTCAAATATAAATTCTAACTATTAACAATGACACTAAGAATAGCAAGGCACACAGCCAATTTACAAAAAACAGAAGTGTTTTATACCAAAGTTATAGGCTTGCAAAAATTGGGCTGCTTTCAAAACCACAGTGGTTATAATGGTATATTTCTGGGGCATCCTCAGCAGGATTGGCATTTAGAATTTACTTGTTCATACCATGCGCCTGATAACCATTTTGATGAAGATGATTTGCTGGTATTTTATGTCAATTCAGCAATCGAAATTGCCGAGATAGAAAACAGTTTTTCCAAACAAAACATTCCGGTTATTGTGCCAAAGAATCCTTACTGGAAGGAAAATGGCATTATGATTGCCGACCCTGATGGTTACAGGATAGTGTTTGCCATCAAACATTTACCGCTCACAGCCAATGACAAACTGACACAATTGGTGCGCAGCAAAAGCATTAATACCTGGAGCGAATTGCTGAATTTCGTTAAAGACTTGCCTTACGGGCGAAATGCCAATAGAGAAGACTTTTCGTTAGTACTAACAGAAGAACAAGGGTCTTGCAGTTCCAAACATTCGTTGTTAAAAAAAGTAGCGCAACTCAACAATATAGGCAACGTAAAACTCATAATGGGTGTTTATAAAATGAACCATCTAAACACACCAAAAATTGGCAAAACCATTCTCGACAGTGGTTTGGAATATATACCCGAAGCACATTGCTACCTGATGCTCAACAACAGACGCTTCGACCTTACTTCAGCCAATGCATCCATTCATAATTTGATACACGATGTGTTAGAAGAAACCGAGATTGAACCAGAGCAGGTGAATACTTTTAAAGTAGCATATCACAAAAACTATTTGCAAAAATGGATAGAAGAAGATGCTATAGGCTTAAGTTTCGACCATGTGTGGGCTATAAGAGAGCAGTGTATTGTAAAGATGGGGGAGTAAAAAAACCACAAACGAAATAAAAAGCAGTAATTCCGTTGTTCCCCAATGTTAGGCGTAGTATGTAGAATCGATATTGAAAGTTTGGCGTAGTCTCCGACTACGTCATGGCGGCTGTCAATCTTCAGATTGACGTTAGTTGTATTGTTTGTATGACTTTTCCTACGGCAAGGCGTGGTTGCCGTAATCTGTCTGGAGAGAGTTTAGGGATTAGCATTGATTATTGACCAGCACAGAGCCCCGCCCCCAAAGAGTAGCGAAAAACAGAGCAAGAACAACGGGAAACAAAAAAGGGTGGTATCGCTCTCGCTCTACGCACCCTTTCTCTTTTCTGTGGGAGCACACGGGATCGAACCGCGGACCCTCTGCTTGTAAGGCAGATGCTC
>JAGKWS010000008.1 GCA_021151685.1 Chitinophagaceae bacterium | reverse complement strand
ACAGAATATATATACCCCTCTTTTCTTTCGTTTAGCAAACGAAGGGGATGAACAAAATTTTATCCAATTACTCCAACAGCGTCAGTCCATAAAAATTTACGATACCATTGGTGCTCAGTTGAGGGAATTGATAAAATCGATGTCACCGAAAGAAACATTGACAGACAAAGACATAGAAAACAGAATATCAGTACACCTTGCCGGCACTGCACCATCTCATTACGGTGTTTGGGTATATTATCCGTGGAATGACAAAATTGTACACCTTCTTGATGAAAAAGAGTTTGTATTTATGCGAACGAATCGCAATAAATACAAAATAACAGACGAGGAAGAAGAAATACTAGCCACCAAAATTGTAGGCGTAGTTGGTTTGTCTGTAGGGCAAGCGGTATCTGTTACTATGGCAATGGAGAGGTCGTTTGGCGAGTTGCGTATGGCCGACTTTGACGAACTGGAAATTACCAATATGAACCGTCTCAGAACTGCGGTTTATAACATGGGCCTGAAAAAGACGGTGCAGGTTGCCAGAGATATAGCAGAAATAGATCCTTTTCTGAAAGTAACCATCTATTCGGACGGACTTACAGAAACCAACATGCACGACTTTTTTACAAGAGGAGGCAAACTTGATTTGGTAATTGACGAATGTGATGGGCTGGATATGAAAATTTTGCTTCGTCATAAAGCAAAAGCACTGGGGATACCCGTGCTGATGGAAGCAAGTGACCGGGGCACTGTGGATGTAGAAAGATTTGACCTGGAACCCAATAGACCGATATTGCATGGCTATATAGACCATTTGGATCATACCCGAATCGGCTCGCTCACCAATGAAGAGAAGATCCCTTACATCATGCCCATGCTTGGACTGGAAACCATTTCAAAGCGATTGAGGGCCTCAATGGTTGAGATCAAACAAACAATATCTACTTGGCCCCAACTGGCTTCGGCTGTTTCACTGGGCGGTGCTTTGTGTGCCGATATAACAAGAAGAATATTTCTGAACAAATACAAAAGCTCTGGCAGATACTTTGTAGATATAGAAGAACTGATTGGAGACAAGCCTTTGGCAATGGAGGGCACCTACACGGCTACAGATATGCACTACCCTGCCCTATCTATGGCCGATATGCAGGCCATAGTGGCCACAGTACCCTGCCCCAAATCTGTAGCTACATCTACAGATTTGGTAAAACTGGCAACTGCTGCAATTAACGCTCCATCAGCCGGCAATAATCAACCATGGAAACTTTTGTCGCAAAACGGAGTATTGTACCTGTTTCACGACAAAGAAAAGTCGTGGTCATGGACAGATATGGAAGGTTTTATTGCGCAAATATCATTGGGTGCTGCTCTCGAGAATGTGATAATTCAGGCGGCAGCACTTGGCTATGAAGCCAGTTACAATTTGTTTCCGGCGGGTACCAGTAGCCCGTTGGTTGCCTCTATAGCTTGTAACGCCGCAACAGAAAATAATGAAATAGCATCGTTGGCAAAGCATATAGGTACACGCTGCACTAACAGAAAGCATGGCAACAATTTGATACTGGACAATGCGCTCTTGGCAGACTTGGAGGATGTGGCAACAAGTATACCGGGTGCGGCACTAACATTTCTGACACAAAAAGAGGATATACACACTTTTGCCGACATAGAATCTGCGGCCGAGCGTATACGGTCATTGCATCCACAATCTCACTACGAGTTCTTCAGTAAAGAAATGAAATGGAACCCTACAGGTAATGAGATAATACATGAAGGGCTTGACATAAAAACACTGGAACTATCTGTAAGCGATGAAATGGGTATGAAAATAGTATCGGACCCTGCAGTAATAGCCTTGCTTAATATGTGGGGAACAGGCAGGGTACTTGAAAAACTGATTCGCACCGCAATACGCAGCTCCTCGGCCGTGGGACTCGTTACGGTTCCACACTATCACCCAACCCATATTGTAGAAGGGGGCAGAGCCGCAGAACGAATATGGCTTAATGCAACAGCAAACCAACTATCACTTCAGCCAATATCTGCTCCTTTGTTTTTACACAGCAAGGTAACGTACGGTAATGTAGAAGGTGAAAACCCGGCAATGGTAGCAGAAATAAACGAACTTTTCGCTCGTCTTACAGGTCTGTTCCCGGTGCTTGGCCAAAGACACGGTTTTTTTCTTTTCAGATTGTTTAAAGCAGATGCCCCAACGGCAAGGTCGCTACGTAAACCATTGTCCGAGCTATACTTCGAAAAGTAGACCTAAAAAGAGTCCTCTTTATACCAAACATACGAGTAGTAAGAGAATAAAATATACAACCAAAGGTCAACAATAGACATCTAAAAATTTACTATTTTCGCGGCTTATGGATAAGGGTTATGAACAAAAGTATCACTCAATAGAAGAATATAATTGGTGGTTTGTTGCGCGCAGGCAAACAATACTCACCATGCTGAAGGATGCACCGCGCAACGCCCGTATTTTGGATATTGGCTGTTCGGGAGGGGTATTAATGCTTGCCCTTCAAGATGCCGGATTCACAAATGTATCTGGTTTAGATTTCAGTGTAGACGCAGTGGAACAATGTAAAAGCAAGGGGTTGAAGAATGTCTATGAAATGGATGCTCATCACCCTAACTTTCCTGACGATTCATTTGATATTATTATTGCATCTGATTGTTTAGAGCATCTTGAAAAAGATGAATTAGCTCTGAAGAATTGGCATAAACTATTGAAAAAAGGAGGCAAGGGATACATATTTGTTCCTGCATTCATGTCTTTGTGGACACCTCATGATGAGATTAATCACCATTATCGCAGATATACTAAACAGGAACTAACAAAGAAAGCAACTTCTGCAGGGTTTCAAATAACCAAGTCATCTTACTGGAACTTTTCTCTATTTTTCCCTACATGGGTAATAAGATCACTAAAAAAGAAAAAACTTAAGAATGCCGAACAACCAAAGGACGATATGGAGAATGTTAATCCTGTTGTCAACAAGGTATTAAAGACGCTCATCAGGCTTGAGGATATATTTTTCAACTCTATGGGTTTTCCCGTTGGCGTCAGTACTATGGTTAGTGTAACGAAATAGTATTTTCAGACAATTGCAGCACTATACGAAAGTAAAAAATACAGTTGCAAGCAGCTACATGTGCTAGTTATATAATCACACCTATATATATATGTGTAACTGCATTAGCCCAGATTATTGTTTTTTTTGACTTAAGTGAGGTAACGATGCTAATATATTAACTTGCTGAATTTCTAAGAGTCGGGATTAAGATTCAATCATTGCTTTTCTTATAATCGTTTTGGCTGCAACTTCGTTACCTTTCTCGCCATAGGAAGTGCTATGGCTGCAAAATGTATCTCGTACAAGATTCGTAATAAATAAAAGCAACAAATCTTTAAAACGCACTAAATAATACATTGATTGTTCTGCATGCTGCAAAAGAATATTATCGGGATGTTTTTGCAAGCAACATATGCACGCTTTGTTAAGCAAAAACAATACAGTTCCTCAGGCATACCAGGTGTACCATACATTAATATCTTTGTGCCACATAAAATGCCCGGGCATTGCAATAATATTGCTACCGGCTCAGAAAATTTGGATGAATAAAATGGCAAATAAGATATCAATT
Source organism: Chitinophagaceae bacterium (assembly GCA_021151685.1). Classification (GTDB taxonomy): domain Bacteria; phylum Bacteroidota; class Bacteroidia; order Chitinophagales; family Chitinophagaceae; genus Nemorincola. Next base: position 63,792 of record JAGKWS010000008.1, on the reverse strand, counting down.
ATTGTTCCTATCTACAATTCTGCAAGTTTCATGCAAGATTTGTTGAATGCTATTGATTCACAACGATTAGAATCGGGCTGGGATCTGGAGTTGGTACTTATTGACGATGGAAGTCGCGATAACAGCTACGCTAAGATAGAAGAACTTTCAAAAAAATACGCGTACATACGTGGAATAAAGCTCTCTAAAAATTTCGGTCATCAAATAGCTGTGAAAACTGGGTTAGCACACTGTACAGGAGATTACATTGCTATTATTGATGACGATTTGCAGGACCCACCTTCTCTTTTGCCCAATTTTTTCAGTTATTTGGACAATGGTTATGATGTAGCTTATGGTGTAAGGAAAAAGCGGAAAGAATCATTTCTCAAAAGAATAAGCTACGATACATTCTACCGGATACTAAAAAGCGTCAGCGATACACATATTCCCCTTGACAGTGGCGATTTTTGTGTAATGACACGCCGGGTTGTGGACAATATGCTGAGATTCAATGAAAAGAATCCTTTTCTGCGCGGAATACGTGCATGGGTTGGTTTCAAACAAATAGGCGTTGTGTATGAGCGGCATGCAAGGGTGCAGGGCGAATCGGGATATACGCTGAAAAAGTTGATGAAAATTGCCATGGATGGCATTTTCTCCTTTTCAACAATGCCAATAAGAGTTATCTCTATGATTGGTTTCCTTGGTTTGGGTATAGCGGTATTTTATTCTCTATACGTTCTCATAGAGTTGATGCTACATGGTGTACCTGTAAAAGGTTTTGCTACTTTAGCAATACTGATATCGTTATTTAGTTCTCTTTTATTGATTTGTCTTGGTATCATTGGCGAATATGTTGTTCGCATATATGATGAAGTGAGAGATAGGCCATATGTAATCATTGAAAAAACAATCAACATATGACATTTAAGAATGTCGCAATTATAGGCGCAAATGGTTTCATAGGAACTCATCTGGCAAAAAAGTCGTTAGCAGTCCCTGGTATTAATGTCCACTTGTTTGGCAAAAACGAACATAGTGTATTAGGTAAGGATGTTAGCTACAGACAAATAGACATAGAGAACAAAGCACAACTAAGAGCATATCTTTCCAATATCGACATAGTATATTACCTTGCTTCTGGGTCTATACCCTACTCTACATGGCAAAACCCACAAATTGAAGTTGAAATGAACCTAATTCCGTTTCTTGGCTTCATGGAAACAGTGGCAGAGTTGCAAATAAAAAAAGTTGTTTTCACCTCCAGTGCAGGTACTATATATGGTACAACTACACAGAAGGCAAATGAAGATTACCCCAAAAATCCATTCTCACCCCATGGCATTGTCAAACTGACAATGGAGTATTTTCTAAATTACTTCAAAATCAGAAATGGTATCAGTTTTGACGTTTATAGAATTTCAAATTGTTATGGTCCGGGGCAAAATACCAGTAAAGGCTTAGGCCTGATCAACACATTTTTGGAACGAATAATACAAGGAAGGGAAATCAATATATTTGGTAACGGAGAGACAATAAGAAATTACATTTTTGCTGAAGACCTTGCCCAAATGATGTTACACTCTTTGTATGACGTAACCGAAGGCATTTACAACGCATCGTCAAACGATCATCTAAGTATAAACGAAATCATCGGCATTATACGAGGTGTAATAAAAAAAGAATTTGATGTGGTTTATAATCCCGGCAGACAAAGCGATAACCCAGCAATATATCTTGACAACTCGCGCATTATGAATGAAAACCCCGATTTCAGATTCACCGACATTGACAAGGGTATCGATACAACTTACCAACATCTATTACAAATCATGCAATAGATACGGTGGCGAAATGAAAGTTGTACTATTACATGCTATCCTTAATTTTTTCCGAAAAAACTACACATAAGTGGAAAATACCATAAAAATTGGTGCATAAAAACAATTCAACGATTCGCTCTGCGATTTGTTTTTTTACAACATTTCCAAAACATAAACGCCCACATACACATTAATTAACTTTATTATTCAATAATAATATCTACTTCGTCTGAAAAATTGGAGAAAAACAAAAAAATGTGTACCTTGTTCGCTACTAAATTATACGTGCAGCGTCTGTATAAATAGTCGCTCCCTGTTATTTTTGCTGCCACCTGTGGCTTTCATACCCTTTTATTTCAAGAAACGAAACATCTTTGTCTGACGATGTTAAAACTAAAATTCAGGGCCTTTAGACCTGTTGATGATTTGGTACTCTCGGAAAGATATCTGAAGGGGCACACGAGAGTGTTAGAGGATTATGGAATTACCAATATCACCTCTAACAATCGTGTTTGGCTTGAGATGGATAGTATTTACGGCGTTGTTGCAGAAAATGAAGAAGGCGAACTTGTTGGCGGCATTCGTGTGCAGATGGCCGATGGTGTTCACCCATTACCTGTAGAGAAAGCTGTTGGGCATATGGATGCACGTATACATGATGTTGTGAAAAAATTTTATGACAATGGAGTAGGTGAACTATCGGCCCTTTGGAATGCCAAGTCGGTAGCGGGATATGGGGTAAGTGTATTGCTGACTCGTGCCGGTATATCTATGACCAACCAAATGAACTGTAATACTTTGGTAGGCATTTGTGGCGACTACACATTGGAGATGTTCAGAAATGTGGGCTTTGTTGTAGACAAAACACTTGGCGACAACGGAGAGTTTTTCTATCCCAAACAAGATTTTATTGCTCGCGTATTAGGTATCCTGAATTCGAAAAACCTTGAAACTGCTGAAGAAGTGAACAGGGAACGTATGCTGAGTCTGCGCAACAATCCAATTCAGCATTTTTTTGAAGATGGCCCCAAGGGGCAAGTAGAAATTGACTACAATTTAATATTACCCGAAAAAAAATAGCTAATGTCACTACGTCTGCTGTTTGTTACAATCTCAATGCTGTGTTCTCTGGTAGCCGGTGCCCAAAAAGTGCCTGTTATTGTTGTTGCCGACCCCTCAAAAAACTATTTGGTAAATACGGGAGTTGAATACATTGAAGATAAAAACCACAACCTCACATACGCACAGGTTTCACAAGCACAAAACTTTCAGATACTTGAAAAGGGTATTCCCAACTTTGCAGTAACAAAGTCGGCCTATTGGTTAAAAATATGTTTGCGTAATGAGACCGATAGAAGCAGATTAATGTTGCGCGTATCAGCCCCTACGGTAGACAGTATCTCTTACTATGAAGCCCTGCCAGACAGCTCTGTGAAAACTATTTCATCTGGTTGTGCTTATCCTTTCAGGTTTCGAGAAAAAATTAGTACAGATTACATATTCAACGTTAGTGTTCATCCGGGTACAGAAAAGTATGTATTCGTTAAGGTAAGTAGCACTTCACCTCTTGTAGTCCCACTATCGGCAGGAACTGTGCAGGCCATATCCGATTCAGATAAATACAAAGATATCTTCTGGGGTATGTACATCGGTCTTATGTTGGCCATGTTGCTTTATAATTGCTTTATCTATTTTACTACAAGAGATGATAGCAGTTACCTTTTCTACATTGGCTATGTGGCTGCTGTTATTACCACACAGATAACTGTTTCGGGCTATGGCTTTCAGTTACTATGGCCCGCAAATACATGGATGGCTACAGCAAGTTCATTCATAGCACCTTCGCTTGCCGGCATTACCGGAATGGAGTTTATGAGGCATTTTCTGAAAACAAAACAGAAACTACCAAAGGTTGAAAAGGGCTTTTTTGTACTATATGCCATGTATGCAATAACTATATTGACCGGATTGGCAGGAAAATATGACATTGCATACAATGTAATGGATGTAACTGCCTCGTCTGTTTCTATATACATGCTTGTAGTTGCTATAGTAATATGGAGAAAAGGATCCAGACCTGCCGGTTTTTTCCTTATTGCATGGGTGGCATTCTTGATAGGTGTATTTGTTTTTGTATTTAAGAATTTTAATATTTTACCCTACAACATATTTACTGCATATACCATGCCTGTGGGCTCTGCAATGGAAGTAATATTACTTTCTTTTGCACTCGCAGATCGTATCAATATTCTTAAAAAAGAGAAAGAAAAACACCAGGCCGAAGCAATAGCAGCACTGAAAGAAAATGAAAAAATAATTACCAATCAGAAAGCAGAACTGGAGCTACGGGTTGCTGAAAGAACTGCCGAACTGCACAAATCGAACGAAGGTCTAAAAAAGGCCATGAAAGATCTTAAAGATGCTGAAACACAATTGGTTGACTCTGAGAAAATGGCATCACTTGGTCAATTAACAGCCGGAATTGCGCACGAAATAAATAATCCTATCAACTTTGTTACATCGAATGTAAAACCACTGAATCGTGATGTACTGATATTGCTGGATGCGGTAAGTGAAATGGAAAAAATTGCCGTTTCGGACGCAGATACTGACGCAAAAGGACGGTTGATAGAAGCGTACAAAAATGATATTGACTACGAATATCTGAAAATAGAAATAGATCAGTTGCTTGGAGGCATCAGTGAGGGTGCAAGCCGTACCGCTGAAATTGTAAAAGGGTTGCGAATATTTTCTCGTTTGGATGAGGATGATTTGAAAAAAGCTGATATTAATGAGGGTATCAATTCTACACTCATTATTACAAATAACATGCTAAACAACACCATTCGGGTGCAAAAGAATTTTGCCAACCTGCCACTTATTGAATGTTATCCAGGGAAATTAAATCAGGTGTTTCTCAACATGATTTCCAACGCAGTGTATGCTATCAGAAAAAAGTATGGCGAGGCAGACGGTGGTATGTTATCGATTACTACAACATCTGACGAGAGTCATGTATATATTACCATAGGCGACAATGGCACTGGTATGGACGAAAATACCAAAAAAAGGCTTTTTGAACCTTTCTTTACTACCAAGGATGTTGGAGAGGGAACAGGATTGGGTATGTCAATAGCCTACAACACTATCAATAAACATCATGGGCAAATAAATATTAATTCGGAACTGGGGAAAGGAACTGATTTTATTATTACTTTACCAATTATTCAAAAATAAAGAAGCGTTGAATACAGGAGAAAAAATAAAGGTGCTGTATATAGACGATGAGCAGAACAACCTGAACGGGTTTAAGGCTACTTTTCGGTTTGACTACACGATATATATTGCAGCAAACATACCCCAAGCCTACGAATACCTAAAGGCTAACCCCGACATACGGGTAATACTCTGTGACCAACGCATGCCAGACAAAACAGGCGTTCAGTTTTTTGAAGAAATGCGTAATACGTACCCCGATCCAGTACGCATGCTAATAACGGGTTATACCGATATCGAGTCGGTAATTGATGCCGTGAACCGTGGACATATATTCAGGTATATTAAAAAACCGTGGACGGATAATGATGTAAAAAGTGCCATTGAAGAAGCTAATAAATTCTATCTTACTACATCGCTGCTTGGTGCCAAAAATAAAGAACTTCAATCGGCCTACGACGAGTTGGGCAAGTTTGCCTACAGTATTACGCATGATGTAAGAGGACCACTGCTTAGTATAATTGGGGCAATCGATTTGGCCAATGGAATCAATAATATAGACGAATTGCGCGAATTATTGTCGTTGATGTCGGAAGCGGTAAAGAAACTGGATGAATACATCAAGAATACGCATGAATACTACAAGTTGAAAAGAGGCATGCTTCAATTTGCAGAAATCAATTTCAATTCGCTTTTGTCTGATATTGTTGCTTTATTTCGTATTGCCAGCAGAAATAATAACATACAATTTACATCGCACGTTATTCAAAATGAGTCATTTTATTCAGATGAAATTTCTATTAAAATGATTTTGAATAACCTTCTTTCCAATGCGTTTAACTATCAAAGAAAGAGTGCACCCAACAAACTTGTTGATGTAAGTATAGAAGTTAAAGAAAATATAGTAGAAATACGTGTAAAAGATAACGGAATAGGCATACATGAAAGCCACTTAGATAATATCTTTACCTTGTTTTTCAGAGCCACATCGGAAGAAACAGGATCGGGTCTTGGTCTCTATAACGTAAAAGATGCACTGAATAAACTAAACGGAAAAATTGTTGTTGAGTCCACCCCTAATATAGGCTCAACATTTATAGTAACAATACCAGGCCGAACTCATGGTACCAAATAAGAAACTCAACTTTATAGTAATAGACGATAGCAAGTTAGATTGTTTTATCGCCGAAAAAATCATTAAAAACACGGGAAAGTGCGAAAGTATCCGCTCGTTCCTTCAGGCCAAAGATGCCCTTGATTTTATTGCTACTACCCCACCCGATGACTTTTCACATACCATTGTGTTGGTTGACATTCAGATGCCGGTAATGAATGGATTTGAATTTGTAGAAGCGTTTGAACAACTACCGGGCAGCATTGTGGCCAACTATACAATATATGTAATTTCGTCTTCTATAAATGAGAACGACCTTCAGAAGGTTCATAACTATAAGTCGGTAAAGCAATTTCTGAATAAACCTCTCACCAGCAATAATCTTTCTGCACTACTGGCTTAGCATCTACATTGCCCCAAAACGTAGTAATTGATGCAGTGTTGTATTTACAAGTTTTGATTAACAGAGTGTAGTACTATGTTTTCGTAATTTTGTGTAAAACACTCCCAATAGCATGCACAATAACAACATATCTGTAGCAAACGACAACATGATACTTACAGAATGCCCCAGAGATGCTATGCAGGGTTGGCCCCAATTTATACCTACAACCGAAAAAGCTGCCTACCTCAATCAATTACTGAAAGTGGGGTTCGATGTATTGGATTTTGGTTCGTTTGTATCGTCTAAGGCAATACCGCAACTGGCCGACACTAAGGATGTACTGCCCATGCTGGACCTGACCAGCACCCAAACCCGCTTATTGGCTATTGTAGCAAATACCCGTGGTGCCGAAGAGGCAGCGCAATACCCCGAGATTAGCTACATTGGATTTCCGTTCTCTGTATCAGAGACTTTTCAGTTGCGCAATACCAACAAAACAATTGCACAATCGCTGACACAAGTACAAGAAATTCAGAATATATGTACTCAGAAAGGTAAAAAGCTGGTCATATACATCTCTATGGGTTTTGGGAACCCATACGGAGACCCATACAATGCCGAAACTACAATAGAATGGGTAGATAAGTTGGCGGCAATGGGTATTGGCACTATTGCCATGTCTGATACGATAGGCATAGCTACGCCCGATAATATACGTTACATTTTCAGCAACCTTATTCCCGCATTCCCCAATGTACACATTGGTGCACACTTCCACACCACGCCACAAAAATGGCGCGAGAAAATGGATGCGGCTTGGGATGCTGGTTGTCGTCGGTTTGACAGTGCATTGCGTGGCATTGGCGGTTGTCCGATGGCTGAAGATAAACTGATTGGCAACATGGCTACAGAAAATGTAACCGGATGGTGCCAAGACAAAGGCATACACCTACCCATCAATACGGAAGCATTTCATAGTGCATGGGCCATGGCAGGCAGCGTTTTTGCGAGCCACCAATAACTTGGTGTTGGCTTTTTTTATATTTATTTGTTGCGTTTACCTCGTCTACACACACTATTGTACATGGAGCATGGAAATACCACTACCCCAAGGGGAGTTACCTTTTTCGTAATAAGGGGTTTCAGCATATTGTTGTTAATAGCACTATCAGCCACCTTTTTTTACTCGGGCTGGACGAAAATACACAGCGAGAATGCATTTGATAGTTTTCAATGGACATTCATAGACCTCGGCATCAGCAATACCATTATTGCAGGTATTTTTGCTCGTTTCATGATAGGTCTCGAATTCCTTTTGGGTTTGTGTCTGTTGTTTCATGTATACCTTAAACAATTTACCTACAAAGCTGTTTTGGCATTATTGGGGGTATTTATTGTATATCTACTCATATTGATAGCCAAACAAGGAGACACTGGCAACTGCGGTTGCTTTGGCGACAAGCTGGCTATGACCCCAATGCAGGCTATATGGAAAAACATAGCAATGATTGTGGCTACAATCATTCTCATGTTTACATACCCCATAAAGCCATACAAGTTTCAGGAATATGCCCTCATGGCTTTGTCGCTTGTTTCATTTTCGGCACCATTCGTAATGAATAATCTGTACATAGGCACTGCACCGGTAAAATATGAAAAACAGATAAACCTCGATCTGCTGTATCAATACTCGCCCAAGCCGGCAATAGACCTCAGAAAAGGTAAGCACATCATAGCATTTATGAGCCTTACATGCCCTCATTGCAAAAAAGCAGCATTTCTTTTACAGGTTATCCATCGTCAGTACCCACAACTCCCTATATACATGGTGCTCGATGGTACGGCAATACACAAACGTGCATTTTTCGACGAAAGTAAAGCCGAATCAGTGCCTCATTTATTGTACCCCCATACTGCCGAATTTCAACAACTTGCCGGAGATGCAGTTCCCTCTATATACTGGGTAAACAACGGAAAAATAGAATACAAAAGCAAACAAGCCTATTATCAGCTAGACCCTGCTTACATGCAAAATTGGGTAAGCAAACAATAGTATTCCTCTTCTCTGTAAATGACTTGTTATCAATATTTTGACAATAGTAAACTAATAACAATATAACGATTGGTTGATTTAGAAATCATTGTTAGGTTTGGCAACTCAAAACTACAATGTCTATGCAGCATAATCTGACCGAACAAGAGGTAAAGCTGCTCAATGGTTTCTTAACCAGCACTTTGCTGAATGAAGCTAAGAGCATTCAAATTGCACTTAGGAATTATATTTCTGAACGAAAAGATAGCATTTCTTCAGAAACAGGAATGAACGAACGCGATTTTAGAGCCTTTCATGCCCAAGCTACCGACAATATTTTGCGTTTTCTGTTAGACAATGATTTTCTTTCCGAACGCGATGGCAGTGTCATATTCATTACCGAAAAAGGGAAAAACCTGCGTAAACAAGGAAGTTTGGAAAATTATGATGCATGGCAAAAAGAAACTCGCGCAAAAAATAAGGTAGTCATCCACACAATAGAAACCCGTGGCTATCTGGATCAGGATCAAATTGTGAGAAATAAACGAGCCCTGATTCTAAAACGAATTAAAAAATTTATTGTCTACCCGTTACTGTTGGTTCTATTGCTTGTTTTGCTTGTTGCTGGGGTACACAAAATGGGGTATGACAAGAACATACCGTTCATTAAGAACCTTTTCAAAAACGAGAAAGCCGGAAACAAAAAAAAGTGAAAACACGATGCCTGATAAATGAATGTTGACGTGTAGCCACATTACATGAGAGCCTGCATTATTTTTTTTTACCGTTTCATATGGCAACGGTGACAATACCTTCACTGAAGGAAGGGAGATGGATACCAAATATACACATTGCGAAAAATTTCCTGTAATGCAAAATGATTAAAAACAGTCTCTGAAAAATGTACCGCTCCAACTTACAACATGTATTGAAAAATGATGTTGACAAAAATTGAATGATTAATGACAATGATGTATTTTAGCACCCGAATAAGGTAAATTTTCCTTGTTTTAATAAAAATCATTAGCATGAAGGTACTGGTAACATGTCTACTCGGCATTACAATTTTGAGCACCTTTGGTTGTCGGAAACTTGGTTGGGAGAAAGACAATAAAACTACCGATTGTTATTGTGTCTACTACTTTCAACCAGGGTTGGAAAGAAGAGAAACGTTCAAATATGGTGGCTATAACAACAAAAACACCATGATAATGAACTGTTTGCGAAAGAAAGCTGAATTAGAGAAAAAATACGGATTGGGTAATGTGCGTTGTGCCCCGGAATAGAAATATATTTTGTGCAATACAGTACTACCCGCCGCAGTACGCCACTAAGATGTGTCGCATTGCGGCGGGTGTTCTTAGATACATATTTGCGATTTATAATTCTATTATCCCACTTTTGTAGTTTCACTAAAAGAAACAGCCTTTAGTGTATGGCAAAAAAGCAGCAGACAGCAAACAAACGAGAAGCTTCAACCAATGTAAAAAACGCTGTTGAAGCAAAAAAAGCTATACAAAATACAGACTTAGCAACTGATGCAGGCAAAAAAAGCGGCTTGGGGTTACAGTTTTTTTTGCTCGCAACAATTGCTGCAGCTATTTGGATAACTTGGCAAGATGCTCTTGGCAATAAGTTTACCAATTGGGATGATCTTGGTTATGTACTTACCAACCCTCTGATAAAAGACCCTTCGAATGAAGGGTTTAAGCGTTTGTTTCATTTAGACAGTCATGTTATGGGCAACTATCACCCGCTGACCATAGTAACATACTGGCTGGAATATGGAAAACATGGACTGGAGCCATACATATATCATCTGGATAGTGTTTTGTACCATATTGTCACTACCATTACTGCCTATATCTTTGTTAAAACACTTACCCGCAGCACCATGGCTGCCTTTGTAGCCACCTTATTGTTTGCCATACACCCGCTGCGTACCGAGTCTGTAACATGGATAGCCGGTAGGAAAGATATACTCTACAGCATGTTCTATCTATTGGCATGCACCACCCACTTGTTTTTTATAAGACACGAAAACAAAAAAGCCATTTGGTATGTGGCCACAATAGTTCTTTTCACTTTATCACTCATGTGCAAGTCGGTGGGTGTTACCTTGCCGGTAGTGTTACTTGTGATAGATTATTATGAAAACAGAGCGTTGAAAGCCAGTCTGATACTGGAGAAATTACCACTATTTGCTTTAGCATTATTGTTTGGATATTTCTCCACATTAGCACAAAAACAAGTTGGCGCACTTGGCACACTCGATATACATTTCTCGTGGGTTGAAAAAATTGCAATTGCTTGCTATTCGCTTACCACATATACTTGGAAGCTACTATTACCGGTGGGACTTACCAATTTTTACCCCTACCCCATGAAGGTAAATGATGCCCTGCCAGCGGCCTATTATTTATATATACTGTTGATTGGCGGTATATTTTTCGCCATCTGGAAGTGGGGAAAAGATAACAGATGGCTGATACTGGGTGTTTCATTTTTTGTATTAAATCTATTGCTGTTGCTACAGATAATACCGGTGGGTGGTGCAGTAATGTCTGACAGGTATACCTACCTGCCTTATCTTGGATTGTTTCTCATTATAGGGCAGGTGGTAAGTACTTTGGTTGATAAGAAACCCGCACTTGGCAAAGCAATGTTGGTGCTGGTGCTGATAGCATCGGCTGGCTATGCATGGGGTACAAAAGAACGTAACAAAGATTGGTACGACTCAATTTCTCTTTGGAATGCTGCTATAGAAAAAAATCCGGAGTCGCCTATTGCTTATTTTTATTTGGGACAGGAGTATTTTACACGATTCGAGTCGGCGGTAACCCAAGCAGACCGTAAGTTGAATGGCGACTCTGCATATCATTATTTCAAATTGTCTATAGAGCGTAAACCCGACTATACCAACCCAATTGTATGCTTGGGAGAATATTACAGAAATACCGGACGACTTGATGAGTCTAAAATGGCTTACCAGCAAGCATTGTCTATAAAAGACGATTTAGAGAGTGCCTACCTGGGCCTTGGTGTCATTTTTGCCATGAAGAATCAATTCGATTCATCAGGAATGATGTTCCGTAAGGCATTGTCATTAAAAGAGTTTAACCCTGAAGGGCACAGTAACTATGCAAACTTTTTGGAGATTACCGGAAAAACCGACTCTGCGCTAAAGGAATATGAAATATCTATCTCCCAAAACCCCGATGCTTTTATTCCTTATATGAATAGGGCCAAAATTTATCTGCATCTGCAAAAATGGAATCTTGCTTTGGCCGATTATGGAAAGGGCATAACACTAAAACCCGATAACCCCGACCCATATCTGCAAAGGGCTCAGTGCTATCTGGCAATGGGCGATAAGGCAAGAGCCCGGCAAGACGTAGAGATTGCTCAAAAGCTTGGGGCCTTTATTGACCCGATACTAATGGACCAATTCAAATAAGTATAGACCACACAAAGTGCCTTGAAGATTGTACTGACTACTACAGTTTCGGCTGTATAGTATAACGTTATTTGCGCAATATTTTTTCCATAGTTCTACCCTTAGCAAGCTCGTCAATCAATTTGTCGAGATAACGTACTTTTTGCACCAATGGGTCTTGTATTTCTTCTATCCTATAACCACAAATAACTCCGGTTATTTTGTGCATATTGGGGTTGGGCAAAGGGGCTTCTGCAAAAAAAGTCTCAAAATCGCTACGTTTTTCAATCTGCTGTTGCAATGCCAGTACATCATAGCCAGTTAACCAACATATAACTTCATCAACCTCTGCTTTTGTCCGCCCCTTCTTCTCGGCCTTTTGTAGGTACAAAGGGTATACACTGCTGAAAAGCATACGATAAATGCGAGTAGTTTCCATAATCATTGATATTTAAAAGATTGAAATTACACACAGAACATCAAAGAAGAGCAAAATTTCTACAGTACACAATCCGTATCAGTAAACCTGCTAAACCCTCCAAAAGTATGTAAACGCACAATGAATAAATGTGTGCCAACTTTATGCTCATTTTACTACCGCAGAGCTAAAAATTAAATAAAAAAATAAGTACAATTATTTATTCGCCCAACAATTCGGCAATATCGTCATCGCCGCGTAGGTGGTTCATTTGGGTTACTATTTGTGGTGCCCGCCACTGTACTCTGCGGCTTATTGGTTTCACACTAAATTTTTTTGGATTCGGTAGACAGGCAATTATCATAGCGGCTTCTGTTTCGCTCAGGTTTCTTGCAGACTTATGAAAATATTGCTGTGCCGCGGCTTCTACACCAAATATACCGGGCCCCATTTCTATTACATTAAGGTATACTTCCATTATGCGTTGCTTGCCCCAAACCCATTCTATAAGCTGGGTAAAGTAGAACTCTGGCACCTTGCGCAGGTACCTACCCCACCCGCTTCCCTGCCACAAAAACACATTTTTGGCAGTTTGCTGACTAATGGTACTGGCCCCACCACCCTTTATCTTATTCTTCTTTTTTTTCTTAGGCTTTGCATTCATGCTTTTGTCAATCGCTTTCCAGTCGAAGCCTCCGTGTTCTGCAAACAACTGATCTTCGGAAGCTATTGCAGCAAGTTTTACATTATCCGAAATTTCATCCCATCCCACATAGTCGCGATGCAAGCCATAGCCTCCAAACACGGCACCAAGTTGCGTAATGGTAATGGGTGGCATCAACCATTTACATATCAGTAAATAGCCCGAAGAAGACAAGAACATGATAATAATGATCTTCAGGATTGTTTTAACTATGTTTTTCTTCTTACTACCAGATGCCATTGCTGTGCAAAAGTAGTTAACGAAACAAGATTATTGGCTGGTAGAATTTGTGTTTGCACAATCGGGTACAAAAGTTTACATTTGCGACACTATAAAGTTTGCAACTTATGAGTCACGATGCACAACACGGCCATGCTACAGAAAATAAAGCCGTAATATCTTTTGGTAATTCCTTCTGGTTGGTTATCATTTTGGTAGGCTTGTTTATAGCTGCTATCAATTTTGTTCAGGTCGAAAGCGCCGGAGAAGGTCATGAAGGTGGCCATGGCGAAGCTACACACGAAATGCACCATGGTGGTCACGAAGCCGCAGGTGGCCATGAGGCTACTCACGAAGCAGAAGCCCATGGAACTGAAGCTACTGAACCTTCTGCTACCAAGGCAACAGAAGAAGCACCTGCAACAGAAGGAGGCGAGGCAGCACATAAAGAAGGGCATTAATAATTGTAAATGCGTAAGGAAGATTCAATTCTCATAACCGGAGCAGCGGGCTTCATTGCCAGTTACTTAACTGGTTACTTAAATTCACTCGGATATACGCAATTGATACTTGCCGATGACTTCGCTGTAGAGAAGAAGAAAGGCAACCTACATGGTAAAAAATATAAAGAGCTCGTTGATAGAAACGAGCTCTTTTCGTGGCTACATGCAAATGATGGTGTTGTAAAAGCTGTGTTTCACCTAGGTGCGCGCACAGATACCACCGAAATGGACTATGAAGTGCATCGCCTGTTAAACCTCGAATACTCAAAGCGAATTTGGCAAGTATGCACTTCGCAAAAAATACCGTTAGTATATGCCTCCTCGGCTGCCACATACGGTGCGGGTGAGCATGGCTATAAAGATGATGAAAATCTCTCGAAAGTGCTGCAACCGTTAAATCCGTATGGCGTTTCGAAGAATGAATTTGACAAATGGGCTATTTCCCAAACCGAAACACCTCCGTTTTGGGCAGGTCTCAAATTCTTCAACGTTTACGGCCCCAACGAATACCATAAGGGAAGAATGGCTTCTGTTATATTTCACGCCTACAATACCATTAAAACTACCGGGCAGGTGAAGTTATTCCGTTCGCACAATCCTAACTATAAAGATGGCGAACAAATAAGAGATTTCATATACGTAAAGGATGTAGTACAGATATGCACCTGGCTAATGAAACACCAACCTGCCAGTGGTTTGTACAATACGGGTACAGGCAATGCACGTACTTTTAACGATCTTGTGAGAGCCATTTTCTCGTCATTGGGCATGCAAGAGAAAATTGAATACATAGACACACCTGCGGACATAAGAGATAAGTATCAGTACTTTACCGAAGCAGACATGAGTAAGCTGTTGCAAGCGGGGTATAATGCAACATTCTATTCGTTGGAAGAAGGTGTAGCAGATTACGTGAATAACTATTTGTTGCACAACAAATATTACTAACACCACCAGATGCATTTTCTCTGCTGACAGAAAAATGCGTTAGGCCATGATGGCCATGTCCTTAAACGAAGATCCCTTGTTGGCCTACTGTCCGACAGCGCCTCACAAGGGAAACATCAACAGAGCAAGTCTGTACTATCTTTACAGCAATTATGGTGCCAACTCACCGTTTGTACTGTTTTCCTCGTCACTATTTAACGATTCGGTTACAGTTGGCAGTGCTTCAGGAGAGGCTACCCCACTTTCATTTTCCCGTGTTTCGTTCCATTCCACTATAAAGTTGTTGCGGCCTGTACCAATAAGTATGCCCATATACTTTTGTTGAATCAGCTCTAACATTGCCAAAAATGTAAATATGGCATGTATTCTGTTCTCACACTCAGCAAATAGCAACTCGAATGGCACACGTTTTTTCTCGGCCATGCTGCCAAGCAACCATACGCGTTGCCCCTCCAGACTGTAGTTATATTTTACCACCACATGTTGTGGCTTCAGGTTCCGCTCATTAAATTTCTTAATCACCCTTTCATAAGCCTGCAATAACTTGTACATGGTTACAGTCTGAATTTCCGTACCCTCCGAATAAGTATCGTTCAAGTCATCCAGTTCGCTGCGTACATTACCACGTTTTTGTTGGGTTTGCCGGTCGGCCTCCATCAGTGCCATCATTTCTGACGCTTCCTTAAAACGTTTGTACTCCAGAATTTTATCTACAAGTTCTTGCCTTGGGTCTATTTCGTTGCCCTGTGCATCTACCTCTCGCCTTGGCAATAGCATTTTTGCCTTTATGCGCATAAGGGTAGATACAAAAAGAATAAACTCACTGGCGAGCTCTATATTCAAGCTCTCCAGTGAGTGTATATACCCCAGAAACTCATTGGTTATTCTGGCTATAGGAATGTTGTATATGTCCAGCTCATCACGCTCTATAAAGAATAGCAGAAGGTCGAATGGACCTTCGAACTGAGGTAGCTTTATCTGGTAAGTTCCCGACATAATTTACATGCTGTTGCGTAGCATTGCCGCAAATGTATCGCATTTCTCTAAGAAGGTTAGAATTTGAAACCGAGACCAAATGTGGCCACCTGTTTCCATTGCACCCATCCCAAACCTTTGCCGGGTTCGTTTTTCTCAACTACATTACCAGTAGCATCGGTGTAGGTATTGCTGTACGGTATGTTATTGTCGTACATAATGGTTGTACCCACCGTTATATTGAAAATTTTCGACAACTTCCATGAAAATAAGTTATCAAACAATATGTTTATATTTCCCGGATTGTCCTTCTTAATAACGGCACCTGTGCTATCCTTAGTGTCCTTGGCCAGATAGTTGGAATAAAGGTCTAACCTTGTTTTATAAACCATATTTTTAGTAATATTCAGCGTGTAGCGACCAGAAAAATAAGCACCTACCTGAAACACAGACGTTTTGCCATATGGTACACCAAACATACCTTCAGGTTTCGCCAAAGTATAAAACTTATCGGCAGTAATAGTACGTGCAGCAACCGGAGAAAGGAATATGGTAATATCGCTTCCTTTCCGGTATTCCATACCGATAGCACCAGTGAAGAAAGCCGGCGACATGAAGGCAGATGTAGACATACTATCCCAATTGGGTAAAGAATAGTCGTAGCCCTTTGTCAGTTGTGACTTAAAGTTGAACAAAGCCGTAAAAAACATGTTTTTAGAGGATGTAAGTCTTGTACCATACTTAGATGTAAAATCTATACGGTCATCCGTTTTTCGGGGTACAAAGCCCGAAGAGTAGTTGTAGGTAAGGCCGTAAGTCATATCCAGCGTGTTGCTCCACACCGCACCGTGCATCAATCTGTCCAGTCTACCATTGAAGATACCATTTATGAGTAAAGAGCCTAACTCGCCACCAGCAGCCCAGTTGTGCAAAAAGCCACCATTGGTACCAATAGCCAGTAACCCGCTGTGTATCCATGCTACTGTATCCTTGTTGCTCGCCTCCAGCGATTTTTTAACTTCATCTACTTTAGTTATTTGCGCATTAGCACTTGATGCACAAATAGTTAGCGCAATGGCAAGTAGTTTTTGTTTCATATGCAGTTTGTGTTTTAGTGTGTATTATTACAGTTATCTTGGTTTGTATTTTGCGTCATTCAAAAATGTTTCGATACTCAATTCTTTTTTCAACAAGCCAGATAGCGTCAAATCAGAATGTTGTATCATATAAGATTGTATCATCTTGTATCCAATCCACGAACCTATATTGCCCGGCGTTAGCTTTTCGTCAGCATTTGCGGCTTCCATCCCTCTTGCAAATGGTCCATCAGTAACGTAGGGCATTACATTTTGTGCCTCTCTGCTGTACAGTAATTGGTTCTTCACGAAAAAATTATAGGCCCACGCCTCATTTTTTTCGCACCATTCCATTTGTTTGGACGAGAACCCAAACAATACAGAATCAGGTACCGATGGTAGCACCTTGTGTACAAAATATTTTTCCTTACCCCGTTGCAACATAAGCTCCAGCAAGCATTTGTCTTGTGTTTTTATTGGCAAGGCAATCTTGTATAGCGTGCTGAAAACAGACACCGGTATATATTCCTTACGTCTGTGAGTACGCATGTATCCCGGCTCGCCTACCGAAGTGTACCATGGAAAATCATCGCCCAAAAACATGTCCAAACCGATGCACATAGTATTGCTATCTATTGCAAATGATGTCCACCTACTCAACCCCATGTTCAGGTACAATATGCCCGGCACCTTATAATCAGGAAAATAATACTTCATCAACTTGAAGCCTGACAGCAATGCATCATCTGTTGTTTTGGTATCAGGGTATTGTTTTTTAATATATTCTTCTAGTTCCACATAGTCTTTATAGGCAAGAAATGGCTTCAATCCTTCCCTTATAGGCATTGCTGTATCGGTATAGTTGCCCTTTACCCCATACGCCATTAAAGTATCTAAAAAATAATCGAGAAAATCTGGAAACTTGATTTTCAGTGCATTAAGACCAACACCTATATTATTTGTATCAATAGCATACAACTCAGTGTCAAACCTGCGGGTTTTCATTTGTATGTTAATACCCGATGTGTCAGGTGTTTTTTCTGTAATGCTGGTACAAGCAGCGATAGTGGCTACCCCTGCTGCCAATACTTGCAACAACAGCTTTGTATTCTTTCTAAAGTATTTTGCCATACCGTTTTATTGTGGGTTGCGAAAATACGAAACCGATTTTTGGTAATCGGAAAATGTGATGCACATTCACTCCTATGTAACAAAAAAATATCAACAGTATTGCCTTCAAAAAATCATTAAAATAAAGTAGATTTGTCAATTATTCGCATGGATATATCATCCATGTATAATTTGTATTGTCCATTACAATCATTCGTGATGAGGAAACTTTTACCACTACTGTTATTATCGGGTTACAGTGCCTTTGCACAACATCCGGTTATATCTTCTATATCTTCAGTTGCACCACAGGCTGGCAGTACCTTTACCGTAACAGGAACAGGGTATGACGCATCTCCATCTAACAACACAGTGTATATAGGCGGTGCAAAAGCCTCTCTATCAAGTGTTTCTGCAACATCGCTACATGTAGTGATGCCCAATGGTGCTACACATGGCCCGCTAACGGTTGTAAATACGTCAAATGGTCTTTCGGGGTCTTCTGCACAATCATTACTGCCATCTTACAACAATACAGGCTATGATGCCACTATCATCAATCTACAAGGTAAAGTAGACTTTGCCGCAGGTACCAATCTGTTGCGGATGGCCATAGGCGATTTGGACGGAGATGGTAAATCGGATATTGTAGTGGTAGACTCTGCCAACGACAATATTCAAATATTGCGCAATACTGGTACCGCTGGTGTCGTCAATGCATCCACATTTGCACCAGCATTCAGTTTAACGGTGCAAAACGCCCCATGTGCTGTAGCATTGGGAGATATTGACGGTGATGGGAAACTGGATATTGCTGTTACTAACAGCCTGTCAACTTCAATATCTGTTTTTCGTAATACCAGCACTTCGGGTTCTTTGTCTGCAAGTTCTTTTGCTACAAGGGTAGATATTACAGGCACCAATGCAGTGCCAAGTAGTATTTCGCTTACAGATTGGGATATGGATGGTAAAGCAGATGTTACGGTAGCATGTCAAAACGCTAACATTATCAATGTTTTCCGTAGCAATTGCACTGCTGGTAACATTACGGCTGCATTGTTTGACCCTAAAGTAAACTTTACGCCGGGTACTGGCCCTGTAGCAATTGTTGGTACCGATATAGATGGGGATGGGAAGCCGGATATGTGTATACTGAACAATGCATCCAACAATGTGACAGTACTGCGCAATACGGCCACGGCTGGCTCTATTGCTACAGGCTCGTTTGCAGCAGCAGTTGTTTTTTCTACAGCTATTGCTCCATCAACACTTGCCGTTGCCGATATTGATGGAGACGGTCATACCGACCTGATTGCCACTAACAATACATCAAACACTTTTTCGATACTTAGAAACACATCTACAACCGGCACCGTTTCGTTTGCAGGCAAAGTAGATTTTATTGCCGGGTCTGGTCCTTTCGGTGTAGCAATAGGCGATATGAACGGAGATGGAAAGGCCGATGTTGTTGTAAGTAATAACAATGCCAACACAATAAGCGCATACCGCAATACTGCTACCAGCGGTAGTATTGGTACATCTTCATTTGCCTCCGCTATTACTGCCACAGCTGTTGCAAGCCCACGTGCCATTTCGATTGCAGACATTGATAATGACGGCATTGCAGACATTATTACGACAAATGCTTCAGGTATAGTATCCGTTTTCCGCAACAATCCTATTGCCGATATCACGGGCACGTTCAATGTATGTGTGGGTAACACTACAACGCTCAGTAATGCCACCGCAGGTGGTGTTTGGGCCTCATCACATACTGCTGTTGCTACAGTCAATACTACAGGTCTTGTAACAGGTGTTTCCCCTGGTACAGCAACTATAAGTTATACAGTGTCATCTGTTACTACTACCAAAATTGTTACTGTGAGCCCATTACCCGATGCTGGTACACTGTCTGGCACTCTAACAGTCTGTGCAGGTGCTGCAACTACCCTCAGCAGCACAGCAAGTGGTGGCAGTTGGTCATCATCTGCAAGTACCGTAGGCACAGTAAATGCAACAGGTATCGTTACTGGTGTTTCAGCAGGTACAACCGCCATATCATACACTGTAACCAACAGCTGTAGTTCTGCAACAGTATCGTCAGTAGTTACTGTAAATCCGTTGGCCAATCCCGGCACCATATCTGGTAGTTTGGCAATATGTGCCGGTAGCAGTACTACCCTATCCTCATCTCAGCCTGCTGGTACGTGGTCTTCTGGCACAACTGGCATTGGTACTATAAGCACAGCAGGTGTTGCCGATGGTATTGCCGCAGGTACAACCACTATTTCGTATGGAGTAACGAATGGGTGTGGCACTCAGTTTGCAACATCTGTGCTCACTGTAAATGCGGTGCCAGCACCAATAACAGGAGGTTC
Source organism: Chitinophagaceae bacterium (assembly GCA_021151685.1). Taxonomy (GTDB): domain Bacteria; phylum Bacteroidota; class Bacteroidia; order Chitinophagales; family Chitinophagaceae; genus Nemorincola. Next base: position 43,474 of record JAGKWS010000008.1, on the reverse strand, counting down.
CAATGTTTGTGTTGGCTCTGTTCTTGCTCTTAGCAGTGCTACTGCCGGTGGTACATGGAGTAGCGGGAATACAGCAATTGCCACAGTATCAGCCACAGGTGCTGTTACAGGTGTTTCTCCGGGTGTGGTATTAATTTCTTACACTAATGCCGGTTGCACAACCGCAAGCACAATAACAGTAAATCTTGTTCCTTTTGCCGGTACATTGTCAGGCGCAACTACTTTCTGTACTGGTAGTACTATTACTATTAGTTCCACCGCATCTGGGGGTACGTGGTCGGCTACTACCACATCTGTGGCTACAGTTAATGCAACTACCGGTGTTGTTACCGGCATAGCCGCCGGCACTACCGCAATAAGCTATACGCTCACCAATGGTTGTGGTACAGCCACGGCATCGGCAGTGGTAACAGTAGAAGCATTGCCAGTTGCAGGTACCATATCTGGGCCCGTATCTGTCTGTGCGTCAGGTAGCAATATCACCCTTACCAGCAGTACTACTTCAGGTGTGTGGACATCTGGAAACACCTTGGCTGCCACTATCAGCTCGTCTGGCGTTATTACCAGTGTAGATCCCGGTACTGCTACTATTACTTATACAGTTACCAACATGTGTGGTACCGACGTTGCTACAACCATTATCACTGTAAACCCCTTGCCAGCAGTTATAGCAGGACCATCAGCGGTATGTGTGGGCACTACTATCAACCTGACAAACGCTACAGGCGGTGGTTCCTGGAGTAGCGCGCATGCTACTGCCAGTGTAGATGCAACAGGAACAGTTAGCGGTATAGCTGCCGGCACTGCCCGTATCAGTTATACACTGGTGGTTGGTTGCGCCCGCAGTATGGTAGTTACTGTATATGCTGCCCCATCTGCCATTACAGGCATGCCTATTGTGTGCGAGGGTGCTACCACTACTCTCTTGAATTCGGTAAGTGGCGGCACTTGGGTAAGTGGTAATACTTCTGTTGCCACGGTTGGCTCGTCCAATGGTATAGTCACTGGTGTTGCATCAGGTACCGCCAGAATTACATATTTCCGTCCGGTAACGGGTTGTACCGTATTTACCACAGTTACAGTGAATGCAATGCCGGTAGCCATTTCCGGCGACTCTGTACTGTGCATTGGAGCAACTGTAACACTGTCTACCACACCTGTTGGTGGTACATGGTTGAGTAGCAATATTACACGTGCAACGGTGGGAATAGGCACAGGTATTGTGACAGGCGTTTCTGCCGGAACGGTACAAATAACGTACACCGGCACCGGTGGTTGCAGGCGTATAAAGACAGTTACTATCAATCAGGCACCACAAGACATTTCTGGTCCTTTATCCTTGTGTCAGGGTAGTACTTCTACATTATCTAATATTATTCCTTTTGGTGTATGGATCAGTTCGAACACTACTGTTGGCGCTATATCGGGTACTGGTGCTATTGCCGGCTTGGCAGCAGGCACATCTACTATTTCATATGTACTCAGTAATGGATGCTATAGATCGGTAGTAGTAACGGTAAACCCCACTCCTACATCTGTCACTGGGGCATCATCATTATGTGTAGCGGCTACCGCCACCTATACCGGGTTACCAGTTGGTGGCACTTGGGTATCCAGCGATGCTGGCCGGGCAACAATAGTAGCAGGAACAGGTATAGCAACCGGAATAGCGCAGGGCACAGCGGCAATATCTTACATATTACCAACAGGTTGTCGCTTGCACCGTGTAGTTACCATCAACCCCATACCCGTTGGCATAAGTGGCCCTGCTGTTACCTGTGTTGGCTCTACCACCCTGCTATCCAGCTCGCCGGTTACAGGCACATGGAGTAGCAGTACCCCTTCTGTAGCAACAGTTGCCAGTGTGGCAGGGGTAGTAACCGGGGTAGCTGCCGGCACGGCGGTCATAACCTACATGTTGCCAGGTACTGGCTGTAATCGAACGATAGTTGCCACCATCAACCCATTGCCAACGCCAATAGCAGGTGCATCTACAGTATGCGCTGGTTCATCTGTAACTCTATCTGCTACACCAACAGGAGGGTCATGGAGTAGTGGCACTACTGCTGTGGCAAACATTGGCTTTACATCTGGCGTTGTGAATGCACTGACTACTGGAACAACTGTTATTAGTTACAGAACTGCCGCTGGTTGTTTGGGTACACGTGTACTCACAGTCAATCCGCTGGCCAATGCTGGTGTTATTTTAGGCACACCTACTTTTTGTCAGGGCACTACGGTTACACTTACTGCTACCTCGGCAGGTGGTGTTTGGGCTACTACCAATGGTAAAGTGTCAGTTTCGTCTACTGGTGCAGCAAGCGGCATTATGGCTGGTATAGATACGGTTTCCTACACAGTAACCAATAGCTGCAATACATCGGTAACACGTTATGTTGTTACAGTCAATCCTCTACCTATAGTAGGTACCATCAGTGGTCAGGATACATTCTGTCTTGGCGCAAACGGCACTTTGAGCAACGCATCAATTGGTGGCACATGGTCGTCTGATAATGTTGGTGTTATAACAATTTCTGCCGGGGTAGCTACGCCAATTTCATTGGGTACTGCTACCATCTCTTATCTACTTACAAATTCCTGTGGCACATCGGTTGCCACTATCAATATAGCTGTTGTTAGTCCTATTGACGCAGGTACTATTTCGGGGCCAGATACTGTTTGTTATGCAAACACTATTACGTTAACAGGTTCGGTACCGGGTGGCCAATGGAGCAGTAGCAGCCCTTATGTATCGGTAGGCAGTGCATCTGGTACAGTAACTGGCTTGGCACCGGGTGTAGCGGCAATACGCCATGTAGTAAGTAATGAGTGTAGTACCGACACCGCATACTATAATGTATATGTAAGGTATAGCATAGATTGCCCAACGGCTATAAACGATCTTCAATCTGTTCGTTCCATCAACATTTATCCTGTACCCACAACAAGCTCATTCACAATAGAATCGCCCGTATCTGGCAATGTAACAATGTGTGAGGTAAATGGCAAAATAATTGCCAACTGGCAGGTAAATAGCGGTAAGAATAATGTAGTTATGCCACATACTGCCGCACCGGGTATCTATTTCGTTCGTTTTGTAGCAACAGATGGTATTGCTACCTTCCAGCGAATTATTTACCAACCGTAATTGTGACTTAAAAAAACAAGATACACAAAAAAGAGGTCGTCTCAAAAGTCATTTTTTTGAAGATATAGTCAAATAAAACAGATAATGCTCATTCACAATTAAGCGAATGAGCATTATTTATTTTGTTATAACTTCTATTTTCAGACTTTTGAGACGACCTCTTTTTTGTTACCATCCTATTTCTTTAGCCCCTCTTTGCCAACGAAGAAAATAGGATACTTTGTGGTGTCTCGGTATATCTACATTACGCTACCGCTACCCTTTGTTTCATTTTATGTACACAAAAAAAGCTCCCCCAAAAATGAGGGAGCGTCATCCACACTAAAACCAAACAAAAACTAATCCAAATAAGACAAACTATATATTCAAAATCAACTGTTTACTCCTCAGTATTTGCCTGTATGGTGTAGTAATATACCCCCTGCACACCAGGGTAAAATCCTGAAATTTGCACATTACCGCCACTGGCCAGTTGCTGTTGCAATTCTGCCACAGCCCCAACAGGCATGTTGTTAATACCGGTTATCACAAAACCTTTTTTCATCTGAGACTGACGAAACAGAGCACCTGCACCGGGGTCTGATACTACCAATCCTTTTTCTATACCATATTTTTTCTTTTCTGCATCGGTCACAGGTCTAAAAGTTGCCCCCATCATTTGTGCGGTAGAGCTACTCTTCATTATGTCGGTAGTACCACTCATGTTGGTAAGTTGCACTGTGGTACTCGCAGTTTTTCCGGCACGGTTATATGTAACACTTACATTGTCGCCGGGGCGAAAGCGTGCTATCTGGCCCTGCATATCAGATGCATTGTTCACCACTACCCCATTGATGTGCGTGATAAAGTCGCCCTTGCGCAACCCTGCACGGGCAGCACCACCATTTGTTTTTACATTGGTAATGTATACGCCCTCATTCCTATCTAAACCAGTAGCGGCAATAGCTTCGGGTGTTGCATTGCGGCTATCCAGATACTCTACCCCCATATAGGCACGCTGCACGGCACCATATCGGGTCAGGTCGTTTACCACCTTGCGTACAATATTGGCGGGTATAGCATAAGAATAGCCGGCATAAGACCCCGTGGGTGATGCAATGGCCGAATTGATGCCTATCAACTGCCCACTGGTATTTACCAACGCGCCGCCACTATTGCCGGGGTTTACCGCAGCATCTGTTTGTATAAAAGACTCTATCGCAGCGTTGCCAGACCGCTGTTTATTTACCCCCAATGCCCTACCCTTTGCACTCACAATACCTGCTGTTACCGTTGCGTCCAGATTCAGCGGGAAACCAACAGCCAACACCCATTGCCCAAGTTTCACCTCATCAGAATTACCAAACTCCATAAAAGGTATGTTTCGTTCTCCTTCTACCTTCAGTACCGCAATGTCTGTAGCAGGGTCGGCACCTACAACAGTGGCGCGGGCAGTATATCGGTCGTTAAAAGTTACCGTTACTTCACTGGCATCTGCTACAACATGGTTGTTGGTTACAATATACCCATCAGGGCTTACTACAACACCAGAACCCGCCCCTTGCTGAGAAGGTATGTAATACTGACGCTGGCCAAACAACTGACTAAACACATCGCCCATGCTGTTGTCGGTAATAATGCGGGCCGACGTTGCTGTCTTGATATGCACAACCGCCTTTACCGAAGACTCTGCTGCCATCTCGAAATTGGCAGGTGCCAGCGCGGCCGTACCGCTCATATTTACATAATTAACCGGTACCGGTTTTGTACCAGATGCCGAAAAATGCTCGCCATTGTTCTGAAACCTTGAAGCAACGAACAGAGTTGCTGCTGATGTAAGTGCGGCTGTAAAAACTACCGGAAATAAGCTGGTCTTCATATTCTACCTACTGTTTGGTTTGTTTGAATGAACTATATCAAAAATACTGCCTTTCCGTATTATGATTATGTTAAAAGCATACCCGTATAATATACTACAGAAACCAACAAGTAATTGAAAAACAACACAATACACACTTACAACATCTCTGTAACATACTACCAAACACAACAACAACCTGTACGTATTAACATATTATTTTCCAGAAAAAAGACAGATGTCGGCTGCCGATGATGTAATATTGTCACTCATCACCCACGCTTTATTACCATTCTGACAGAAAACAACAGTACAACATGACAATAAAAATATACCAAGCTGACGCATTTACTGATAAACTCTTCAGAGGTAACCCTGCGGCAATTTGTATGCTGGAGGATTGGTTGCCAGAAACAACAATGCAGGCCATTGCCGCAGAAAACAATCTTGCCGAAACAGCCTTTGTAGTGCCTTCCGGCAACGAATTTGGCATCAGGTGGTTTACCCCAACAGTAGAGGTTGACCTATGTGGACATGCCACTTTGGCAGCCGCCCACATTATAAACGAATATTACAATACAGGAAAAAGCATACTTACTTTCCAATCGCCACATAGCGGGTCACTTACGGTAACACAGCAAGACGATATGCTGACACTTGATTTTCCGGCAGATGAACCGAAGCAGATTACAACGCCGCAACTTCTGAAAGAAGCATTGGGTATAGAACCCATGGAAACTCTGCGAGGCCGTACCGACTATATGGCTGTGCTGCCTACAGAAACAGACTTATTGCGCCTGAAACCCAACTTCGAACTACTGACACAATTGGAAGCAAGAGGTGTTATTGTTACAGCTACAGGCGTAGAGTCTGACTTTGTATCGCGATTTTTTGGGCCACAGTCTGGCATAAACGAAGATCCGGTAACCGGCTCTGCACACACCACACTTGTACCCTACTGGGCAAAAGAACTGGGTAAAACCAGCTTATCGGCTATGCAGCTATCCTCCCGACGTGGCTACCTTTGGTGCAAACTGCAAGGCAAAAGGGTGGCAATAAGCGGCAAAGCGGTTACCTATATGCAGGGCGAAATAAAAATACCTAAAAAAACAATGCTTACATTGTAAACACTGGAGTATACTCCTACCCTTAGGTTTGCCTTACAGAAAATAAAGGCAAACCAATGACAACAATCTCAACCGTACAAAACGAAATAGCAGAAACACAAAGCCCCGGGCTGCAGCACATTGTTAGCAACAAACTGTTGCAGCAACGCACCATTATACTATGGGGGGTGGTAGATGATACAAGTATCCGCCCGCTGGTAGAACAACTATTTTACCTCAATAGTCTGGATACCAACCTACCAATCCGATTCATCATCAATAGTCCGGGGGGTATGGTCTCGGCAGGTAGTGCCCTGCTCGACGTTATGGCATCAATACAAGCACCGGTACATACCTACTGCATGGGTAATGCCGCATCTATGGCGGCAATACTGTTTTCGGCAGGAGAGCGTGGGCATCGTTATGTATACCCACATGCCGAAATAATGATTCACCAGCCCTCTATGGGTAGCTTCAGTGGCCGATTGTGGGAAATTGAATCGCACGCACGGCAGATAATACGGGCCAAAAAAGCCGCAGCTACTGTGCTGGCCACAAACTGTGGCAAAACGGTAGACCAAATAATGGATGACTTTGATAAAGACTACTGGATGGATGCACAGGAGGCCATTACTTATGGCATTGCCGATGGGCTGGTACCACTGTCATAAACCGGCATCAGGCCGCACATAATGTGATGCCGGGTAGCAAGCCATCGTTGGCCAGTGTTTCGCCATGCATTCTGATACGGGCCATCTCCAACCGTTCGCGGTATTGAACCAACTTGTCTATTTGGCTATTCAGGTGAACAAGCTTTTGCTCTACCAACCGCATAGTTACAGATTTGTCTAAGGCATGCATGGAATGACGTACCAAAATTTCGCGAATTTCCTCCAACGTAAACCCCAACTCCTTTAGGTTGCGTATGGCCTGTAAGGTATGCAATGCACTATCAGGATAATTCCGATAATTGTTCTGTTGCCTTTTATTACCCGATAATATCAGCAATCCTATACGCTCGTAATACCGGATAGTATCGCGGGAAAAACCTGATCTTTTTGCCAATTCGCCAATAAGCATGCCGTAAAACTAACCATTAGCCCTGAATATAGACAACAAAAAACTGAAGTTGTAGCCACTATGGTTACCCAATGGTAACCATAGTGGCAGATAACACTATAAAACAGACCTTTGCATTATGGAGATAGGCATTAGTACATTTGGCGAGATACCCGTAAGAGCTGGTAGCGGACATGCTACACATGCTGCAAAAAGAATTGAAGAACTAATAGCCGAGGCCGAACTTGCCGACCGGATGGGGCTGGACGTATATGCACTTGGCGAACACCACCGGCCCGACTATGTGGTATCCTCGCCAGAAGTAGTACTGGCAGCAATAGCTGCTAAAACTAACAAAATCAAGCTCTCGAGTGCCGTTACCGTACTCAGCTCGGCCGACCCTGTAAGGGTGTTCCAAAACTTTGCTACGCTGGATCTTATCTCTAAAGGACGTGCCGAAATAATGGCAGGCAGGGGGTCGTTTATAGAATCCTTCCCGCTTTTCGGCTATGATTTGGACGACTATAACGAACTATTTAGCGAAAAACTGGCCTTGTTGATACAAATAAATGAAAATGAGGTAGTTCGGTCTACAGGTCACCATCGCTCTGGCATACCGGGCCTGGGCATATACCCCAGACCCATTCAGGCTAAGATCCCCATATGGATTGCAGTGGGTGGTACACCCGCCTCGGTAATACGTGCAGGCAAATTGGGCTTGCCGCTAACAATTGCTATTCTGGGCGGCAACCCGGCCCACTTCACGCAACTTACCAATCTGTACAGGAAGGCCGCTGCCGAAGCTGGACATAATGCTGATACCATGCAACTGGCCATCAACCAGCACATGTACATTGCCGATACAAGCGAACAGGCGGCCGATGAGTTTTGGCCTGTGTACAGCCAACTGATGAATAAAGTAGGCAAGGAACGCGGTTGGTCGCCCATCACTCGCGAGCAGTACGAGTATATGCGGGCACCGGGCGGCTCTTTGCTGGTGGGTAGTGCTACCGAGGTGGCACAAAAAATAATAGAGGAATACGGATATTTCGGCAATACCCGTTTTCTGGCGCAAACCATTGCGGGTGACATACCTCACGAAAAACTGATGCATTCTATAGAGTTATTTGCTACCCAAACGGCCCCAATGGTAAGAGCAGCAGTATCAAAATAGCTACTCAGTATTACTTCATCTATACTTTACCGGTCAGTTCTTGTAACTGACCGGTATTTTTTTGTCACCTCATATTAAAACTGCACACACTAATCATGAGAAAACATTCAACACCACAAACAATTGAACACCAATATAACAACTGAAATATAATGAACAAAAACACCCCTCAACAATACCTAAAAATATTTCATTGAAATAATGACGATAAAATATATACAGTACCTTGTGTAACATAGTACCTGTAATTGCCGATATCTTTGTGATACCAAACAGCAACCCAATGAATATTGAGAACACACAAAGTCAGATGCGACGAGGCATACTCGAATTCTGCATACTGTCGGTAATACGCCGGGGAGAAGCCTACCCCAGCGATATAGTGGAAGAAATGAAAGCTTCGCGGCTCATAGTGCTGGAAGGCACTCTGTACCCATTGCTTACCCGGCTAAAGAATGCTGGTATGCTTACATACCGCTGGGTTGAAAGCTCGTCTGGTCCACCACGAAAGTACTTTTCGCTCACAGAACAAGGCATTGCCTTTTATAACGAGCTGGAAGAAACATGGAATGAACTGGCAAACGCAGTAAACACACTACGCAACAACAAAGAATCACTACCACCATTAAACAACCAACCTGAGTAACATGGAAAAGATAATAAATATAAATTTACAGGGGCGCGTTATAGCCATAGAAGAAACCGCCTGTAACAAGCTAAAAAACTATGTTGACGGTCTCCGCAGGCATTTTGCCAATGAAGAAAGTAATGAAGAGATCATCAACGACATAGAAGACCGAATTGCTGAACTGCTGAGCGACCGCCTGAAAAATGGGAAACCATGCATAGATATGACAGATCTGAACGCTGTAATAGATAGCATTGGCAAAATTGAAGATATTGAAGCCGAAGAAGCAGAAGCAAAGCAAAGTAACACAGGCAACAATGCTGGTTATACCCCACCACCGGTTGGCAAACTGTACCGCAATACCGACGATAAGGTGATTGCCGGTGTATGCTCTGGCATAGCAGCCCGTACCAATATAGACCCCATTATTATTCGCATCCTTTTTGTCATCATGATTGGTGCGTTGGGTTGGGTGTATCTGCTTCTGTGGCTTATACTACCCGGTCAAAGCGTACAAACCAATGTTGTGAAACGTTTGTACAGAAATCCGGACGACAACATGATTGCCGGAGTGTGCAGTGGTATTGCGGCATATTTCAATATAGAAGCATGGATTATCAGGGTTGTATTTGCACTGCCACTGATTATGGGAGGCATCTCTGGCAATCTTTTCGATAATGGATTGCGCTTAGGGCCCGGCCTCTTCGCCGGTTCTGTGGGTAGTATTCTTTGTATCACCTACATTGTTTTGTGGATAGCTGTCCCATTTGCCAGTTCGTCTACAGACCGCATGCAAATGCGCGGCGAAAAAATAGATATGAATACTATAAAAGCAGCAACACAAGCCCGTGCAACTGCGGCAGTACAAGCGGCGCGGCCGGCAGGTGCAGGTATTTTTCGGGTTATAGCCACCATTATAAAGGCATTTTTCCTGTTCATTGGCGGTATTGTAGCAATATCACTTTTTGCCGCCATGGTGGCCATTCTGTTTGCAGGTGCTACAGCCATGCCGTTTACCAGCTTTCTGTTCGATGATGGCACGCAACATGTAGCAGCATGGCTTGGGGTAACGTTTGTACTGGGAATACCTATGCTGGCACTCATCATATTGGGGGTGCGCCGGCTGATGGGTATACGCACACGCAGGCACTATCTGGCCTATATGTTTCTGGGGTTATGGTTCATTGGTTTTGTATGCCTATTATACACTGCATCGGGCATGATACATGAATTTAGTACGCGCACGGCTACAGAAGAAAGTTACCTGATAGAGCAACCCACTGTAGGCATTATGCACATAGCTGTAAATAAAGACGAAACAAACGGACTGGCTGCTAAACACGACCGCTGGCTGGGCGACTGGAATGATGAAGATGACAAACCATTCAGACTGGTGAACAAGAATACCCTCTGGATAAACAACGTAAAGGTGAACGTAGAAAAAAGTGCCGATTCGTTGTATCACATATATGGTACGCGTAGCAGCCGGGGGGCATCCCAAACCGAGGCCAAAGTGAAAGCAGAACACATACCATTTGTCATTACCCAGCAAGACAGCATCGTCTATCTACCCAATGGCTTCAACATAACCAAGACCGACAGATTCCGAAACCAGCGGGTATTGGTAACCATAGAAGTGCCCGTAGGCAAACGTATAAAAGTGAGTGAAGATATAGACAACTTTAGCTGGTATGTAATAGGCGATAAAGATGGCGATGGCTACTACGAACGCCACAATAGCGACTATGACTATTACGAAACAGGTACAGAATATGTAATGACGGCTAACGGACTTAAAGATGTTACCAACAATACATTAGCAATAGACGACAACTAATTTACCCTATCGCCATGAAATATTTTCTGGTAACTACCGCACTTATATGCCGGGGTGTTCTCGCCCTGGCACAATCTGCGGACCTGACTGCACAAATAAAGCTTGCCGATAGTCTGTTGTTCTCGGTAGGCTACAACCATTGCGACACATTGGTATTTGAGAACATACTCAGTCCCGATTTCGAATTCTGGCACGACCAATCGGGTATAACTTCCGGCAAACGGGCTTTTATAGCATCGGTGCGCGATGGTTTGTGCCAACTACCCTACCGCGCCCGGCGGGTAAGTATAGATACTACTATTGTAGTGTACCCAATGTACAGGAACAATATACTTTATGCTGCCGTGCAGCATGGCGAGCACCATTTCTATGCAATGTATAGCGGCAAATCGCCTGTACGCACCAGTACGGCGCGCTACACACATATATGGCTAAAGCAAAACGATAATTGGTTACTGAGCCGGGTTATTAGTTACAACCATATTCCCAACAACTGATAGATTGTGTACCTTCACATAATGAGTATGCCATTTTCCATACGTGCTGTGCAGCTACAAGAAGCGCAGCAGTTACAGCAGCTGAGCATCACCACATTTACCGAGGCCTTTGCAACACAAAACAAGAAAGAAGATATAGTACAGTACCTGACCCATGCCTTTGCCATCAACCGCCTTGCAGAAGAACTTAATGATAAGGAAAGTGAATTTTACTTTATTGAAAACGAAGTAAATAAAGCAGGATATATAAAGCTAAACAGAAAAAGTACTTATGCCTTAGCAGCACACCAACCAGCCGTGGAGCTGGAGCGTATCTACATATCAGGTGCCTATCAGAAGAATGGATTGGGGCAGCAATTATTAAACTTTTCTACAACATGGGCCCAACAACAAAATGCCCGTACACTGTGCCTTGGCGTATGGGAGCACAATGTACGGGCTATACGTTTCTACGAGCGCAACGGCTTCATCAGATTCGGTAGTCACATCTTTATGCTGGGTACCGACCCGCAAACAGACCTACTGATGGCTCGCCCTATTTAACTACTTTTTCAATCCAATTTCGCGCAGACGTTCATCCAAATACTGCCCGGCAGTATAGTCCTCATACGCTTTAGGATTATTGGGGGTGATGCATCCTTCCAGACAGGCAAGACTCATGTTGGCGCGTGGGTGCAGGAAAAAAGGCATAGAATATCGTGGTTTACCCCACTCCGCTCGTGGTGGGTTCACTACTCGGTGAGTAGTAGACCTCAGGCGGTTGTTGGTGAGTCGTTGCAACATATCGCCCACATTTACTACTATTTGTTCTGGTAGCGAGGTTACAGGTACCCATTCGCCCTGCCGGGTAAGGATTTGTAATCCATCGGCCGATGCACCTACCAGTAGTGTTATCAGATTGATATCTTCGTGCTGCTCGGCACGTATAGCACTGCTTGGCTCTGTAACAATGGGTGGGTAATGTATAGCCCGTAGTATGGAGTTGCCCATATGTACATGCTCATCGAAATAGTGCTCGCCAATACCCAAATAAATCGCAATGGCACGCAATAGATGCAAGCCAGCTTGCTCAAATGCCCTGTACGCATCCAGCATTACAGGTGTAAATTCGGGCACCTCGGCTACTACTACATTGCTGGGGTACTCATCGGGGTTGGCCGTACCCTCTGGCACTATTTGCCCAAACTGAAAAAACTCTTTCAGGTCGGGTGCCTCATAGCCCTTGGCATGCTCGGTACCAAAAGATGTATAACCGCGTTGCCCTGCCAATTCGGGTATTTGGTATTGTTGTTTCACACTGTTGGGCAAGACAAAAAACTCCTGCGCACGAGCATAGAGTGCCGCAATCAAATCGTCGGATATGCCATGGTTTTTTACAGCCACAAAGCCGGTTTCCTCATATGCTTTACCCAACTGCTGTACAAATGCAGCCCGTTCACTTTCACTACCGCCGGAAAAAACAGCCAAATCTACTACTGGAATATTCGCCATAAATGTTCAACTTTGGCACAATAGTAATATCCTTTCGCGATAACCGATAAGTACTACGTGTTAACTTTCGGATAATTGTGTACCACAAGCCAATGAACTAAACAAGATGAACAAAACACCCATAGCCGAGACCGAACTCATCATCAATCAACGTGGTGCCATTTACCACCTTGATCTGCAACCTGAACAAATTGCCGATACCGTAATTACAGTAGGCAGTCCAGACCGGGTAAAGGAAGTATCAAAATACTTCGACCGGGTAACAGACCGGGAGCAGCATCGCGAATTCATAACCCATACCGGCTATATTGGTAGCAAGCAGATAAGTGTTGTGAGTACCGGCATTGGTGTGGGTAACATAGATATTGTTTGCAACGAACTGGATGCCTTGGTGAATATAGACTTTGAAACCAGAACATTAAGAAGCGAACATAAAAAACTAAAAATCATCCGCTTAGGCACATGTGGCTCCTTACATGCCGATATACCGGCCGATAGCCTAATAGCATCATCGTTTGCTGCGGGTATGGATAACCTGTTACTGTATTACCAGCTGCCCCAAGACGATACCGAACGTGAATTGCAACACGCATTCCAACAGCAGATTCTAAGCGAACATCCTCATATTACCCCCTATGTAGTAGCATCGCCGGGCCATTTGTTGCAACACTTTACCAATGGTTATGTACATGGCATAACAGCTACCTGCCCCGGCTTTTACGGACCACAGGGCAGGTCGCTACGCCTTACCCCTGCCCTACCCAACCTACCCGATGCCTTATCGGCATTCAGGCATAATGGCTACCGTATTGCCAACTTCGAAATGGAAACATCGGCATTGTATGGCATGTCGGCATTGTTGGGGCACCAATGTTTGTCTATAAGCACCGCAGTAGCCAACCGAGCCACCAAGACGTTTACAAAAAATGGCGATGCATCTGTTGAAAATATGATAAAAAAATCGCTGGAGATTATTGAGCGACTGTAGCTACACTGCAACCAATTGAATTTCATTCATATTTTTCTATGATTGCTTCCTAATATCGGATGCAATTTTTATGTTTACAGTATCGGGTCAAAGTAATTGTCCCCCTCAATATATGAAGTACATATTTCCGCTGATAATAGCTGGCTGCCTTGTAACCAATACCACAGGCGCGCAACACATGGGTACTATCGACAATTATCTGAATGATGCAAGGATATCGGAAAATGCCAAAAACTTCTATAATGAAGGGCTGACACTGGCCGATAAAGCGCAAGCTACCGATATACTGGATAGCCTATACACTACCAACCCTGCAACACGGCCTTTTTACCTGTATCTGGCATGCCGCATGACGGAAAATACCGATAGGAAGACAGCAAAATACATTGGCAGGCGTGTAGTAGGATACACCAAATGCTACCCCGACAATGTGATGGCATTTCTTGCAACTGGCACCAAAGAGGTACCTGCCAGCTATACCGACCGCTGGGCAGGCATAATAGCTGAAAGCCTGCCTGAAAACGAGGCTTGCGGAACTGCAGACAAAAGAATATCGGCCATGAAACGGGATGCGAGACTACATTGTAAGTCCTTCTACCGCGATGAAGTGGATGCGTTGATACTTAAAGTAAGATCAAAATTCTGGGAAAACCGGGCATTAGATGCAGTTGAACATGTGGCTGAGGTAGCAGAAAAAATTGGCAAAGTGCAATCTGGCAAAGGCAACCTGATGCTGGGTGTATGCCGTGGGCCCAACAAACAATCTGAGTACTTTTGGGTGAAGGTATGGGACACTAACGTAGAAAAACCAAACTACAACTTCTACGTAGACCCGGAATCTATGGAAGTGTACTACTACGATGCGCCAAACGACCGTGTGATGGACTTGGATACGTGGCGTGCAAAACTGCATTGATGGATAGCATAACAAGTGCTACGAATATTCATCGATAGTGGCTATACCCTTTTTAAGGGCATAGATAACCAATCCTGTACGCGATTTCAAGTTCAGTTTGTCAAACAAATTATCCCGGTAGCCATCTATTGTTCGATGACTCAGTTCCATCATCTCCGCTATTTCCTTGTAGGTGAGCTCAGAACAACACAGTTTCAAAAAACGGGTTTCATTGGCCGTAAGTGCTACCCCGGGCTCGGCACTACCTTGCGTCAATGCCTGATGCAACAACCGGCCATTTACAAGCTCTGAACAGTAGAAGCCATGCTGGTGCAAAGACTCTATAGCCAACCGTAGCATAGCGGGCTGTGTATCTTTCAGCACATAGCCCCCGGCACCTGCACGTAACATACTTAGTATAGTATGCTCAGAGTCGTATACCGATACGGCCAGTATATTGATACCCGGCCATTTCACCTTTATCTGTGCCGCCGTCTCAAAGCCATTCAGCTCGGGCATGTTTATATCCAGCAGGCACACATCGGGCAATATACCCTTGTTGGTTATCTGCGTTATCAATTCCCGGCCGTTATGTACACTGTAGAGTACCTCTACATTATCAAAGTCGGCAAGAATCTCCTCCACCCCCTTCCGAAAGAGGTTATGATCGTCGGCTAATGCTACTTTAATTGTTGTTTTCATATAACTGTATCGATAAATTGATGGATGTACCTGCTCCCTGCTCTGAAATGATGTGAATAGAACCCAACATTTTGGCTCTGACATTCATATTCTGAAGGCCGAGCCCACCTTTTTTCATAGCTTCAGTAGTGTTGAACCCCCTGCCATCATCCGAAATAACAATATAGAGATAATCGTTGTCTGCATGCATAGCCACTCCAATTGTTTTGGCATCGCCGTGTTTCACCGAATTGATAATGGCCTCTTGAATAATGCGAAATGCCATTAGTTTCCTGCGTTCATCCAGCTCTGGTAAGTTATCGGCAACTGAGAGCGACACCGTCACATCGCGGGCATCGTGTACATACCCCAATTCTTTTTCTATACTCTCGCGCAGCGGTATACGCGACACCAAACCGCCATTCAGTAAATGACTCAGGCTACGCAAGTCATTGAGCGCATTGGTTACCAACTCTGTACCTGCATTGATGCCTATTTTCACCTGTTCATCTGTTGCACGGTCGGCTGTTCGGTATAGTTTCAGCTTGGCAAGGCTTAGCATTTGGGCAATGTTATCATGTATCTCTTCCGATATATGTTTGAAAGACTGTTCCTGCACCTCCAACTGTACTTGCAGCAGCTCGTTTTCGTACCTATGCTTCAGACTAATCTTTTCTTCAATGTGGCGCAATTGCCTTCTTCTGTACTCTACAATAATAAGCACCAGAAAAACAACGAATACAATAATTGTAAGCGACCCTATTGCAAAAACAACAATTGCTTCACCTGGCTTCATTCGCTATGGTTTTTCTGTTGGTTTGGTAAAGAGAAACAGCAATTCCAACATACAAAGTTATTTCAACCGCCGAATGGGCATACATGAGTGCAGTAACATGCTGCCACTTGTTTTTCCAAAGAATGGCTACAAACCCCCAAAAGAAAAAAGTAAACCCCCAAAACACCAACAGCAGCACAGCAATACGGAAATGTACAAATTCATATATACTTTCTGCCCAATCATATTTTAGTGTACTGTATATAAAAAACAAGCTAAAAGTAATAACGACCATACTTTCCAGCATCAGCATGTAAGAATTTAATGTGCCCAGCGGTTGCAGAAAAACTGCATTACCTACACCTGCCAACGTCCACAAAAAAGTGGCAGTACCAATAACAGCCACTGGCTTTTTCAAGCCAATGGCATATACAAAATAGGCAGTAATAAGCGATGCCTGTATCACATTAAAAAAATGAAAAATAGACAGCTTCAAATAGTAGTTCTTGTACCAAGCTGCAGCAAAGCAACATAGTTCACTTAATGAAGTAACCACCAATAGCAGCACCAATATCTTCAAAGAGTATTCGAGTGATTTATATCGCCATACACCCACTATTGAAGCCAATAGAATTGATGCATCGCACATAAGGATTACGGTAGTTTGCATGGGTATTTACCTTTTCTTATAAAAATGTACCGAATCAAACGGAACGGTATAACCGCCCTCTAATAAACCATTTATGGGGCAAATGGGGCATGGCCATGTATTATCGAACGCATAGCGAATATTATTTTCTACTTTCACCGGTGTAAAGTGTATCACATCCTCGCCCTGCTGAGTAGTTTCCTTATTTCCTCCCTCAAACACCAGCATCAAACTATCAGTAGCAGTGTCTATACCAAGATAAAAAACCAGATAATCCTGATGGTTGGAGTCCATTATATAGCGCATAGTAGAGGTGGGTACAACAAAAGCACTGGAGCTGTAAAATGCAGCAGGTAAGTTATATTTATTCACAAAATTCTTCCATGCCTTTACGTGTTCTTTTGCTTCTTCGTACTCTATAAAGAACGAATCTACTTCTTTTACAAAAATGTCGGAAGTACTGTTACCATTACCTTTTACGGTAATCTGCGACTGCTTTTCAAGCTTTTTTTCTGGCTGCTGCCCACAAGAAGCTGTCACTATTGCTGCAACAGCCATCAATAATAATTTTTTCATCCTTATTTGTTTTTTGTTCGTGAACAAATATATCTATTAGCCTCGCAGTAAGTACCTGATAATAGTAAGGTAACCAATGTTTTTTCCTTTTACAGTACTACATAGTACCAACTCTGCTATTTACAACAGTGTTTTCACCCAGGGTGTAGCGTGCTAAAACGTTTGTTTAACCATTTTTCGCAAACCACCTTTGTTCCCATACAATTTGTGGGTTGCCTATGCCCCGTGCTCAGGTGCATAGGCCTACAGTGATGATACCCCTTGTGAAGCCCAACAGGCGGTAGCTACGCTGCCGCCTGTTTTACTGCAATGCACCAAAACGTCGACAACATAAGACACAAAATCAATTTACAACACCGTGTTTTCACCTATTGACAAAAAAAAAGCGACGGTAACTTTCCATTCACAAAGAAGGATAATCCGATACCAGTCAAAGATGTACTACTCGTGTATACTCTAAAATATGCTTTTGAGCAAAACGGGGTAGATTTTACAGATTTGGTCCACGTTATGGTGAATAATACCGCAACGCAATAATTAATAATACCATAAGCGTTAAGAAAAAGCAAAATACATAAATACAACTGCGATAAATATTGCCCACAAAACAACCCTGACAATGGCACACGGCAATGTAAGCGATAACGAATACCAGAGAGGATATGAGGAAGGATACAGGATGGCACGGTACCTACCCGAAATAGCCCGTTGGCTTGCCAGCCGCAACATACAGATACCACGCTATTGTGGCTTCAGAGACGGATGGCTTGAATACCTGACAGAACAAGTACTGCAACTGGTCATAGAACAAGACCAATGGGAGTGGGACGAAGAAGAATAGGAATCATATACTCACCAAAAAACAAAGCCACCAGAAGATATATGTCTTCATGTGGCTTTGTTGCAGAAAGTAGATTTTACCCTACCTTGACCATAGACTATTCATATCTCTGCAATCATCTGAAACATACCCGATGAGTAAGAAAGAAAGACAGTAAACCGAATTTCTCTTGCTGAAAATAGCATATAAAAAACGCCCAATGTTGCAGTAACAATGAGCGTTTATTGAAGGATATAAGTTTACCGATTACATCTCGTCATTTTTACCTGTTGCCATCAGCAACTCGTAGAAACGGTAACAATCTTCGAAAGTATTATATAATGGAACAGGTGCTATTCTTATTACATTGGGCTCTCTCCAGTCGGCTATGACACCACACTCTGTCAAAAACTCAAAAATATCACGACCATTTTCGCCAAACAACAATGAGAGCTGACACCCTCTGCGGCTGGGTTCTTCGGGGGTAATTATCTGAAAATCGAGATGGGTAATTTGCTTCAAAAGGAACTCCATGTATCCCGTAAGGCGTATACTCTTCTCGCGTAAGGCCTGCATACCTGCTTTGTCATATATATCAAGCGAGGCATTGTGGGCTACCATGTTGAACACCGGCGCATTGCTCATTTGCCAGCTTGCAGCACCTTTCTGAGGTATGAAACCCTTTTCCATCTTGAAGCGAGTCTTCTCTTCATTGCCCCACCAACCGGCAAGACGCAGAAAAGTAGGGTCGTTTCCATAACGTTCGTGTATATACACTCCACCTACCCCACCAGGACCAGAATTCAGATATTTATACGAGCACCAGCATGCAAAATCTACATTCCAATCGTGCAATTTCAAGGGAATGTTACCTACCGCATGTGCCAAATCGTAACCACAATAAGCACCTACGCTATGTGCCGCCTTTGTAATGGCTTCGAGATCGAAGAACTGGCCTGTGTAGTAGTTTACACCGCCCAGAATAACTAAAGCGAGATGATCGCCCACTTCCTTTATTCCATTAATAATGTCTATGTCTTCTATAGTATGACGCCCTTCAGAAGGGGTAATTTCTACAATCGCCTCCTCAGGGTCAAAGCCATGCATACGCACCTGTGTTTCCACCGCATATTGGTCTGACGGAAATGCACCCGCCTCCATCAATATTTTGAAACGCTTTTCTGTAGGACGATAGAAACTCAACATCAGCAGATGCAGATTCACGGTAAGCGTGTTCATCGCCACCACTTCATCTTTTCCGGCACCTACAATTTTGGCCAATCGCTCAGAAAATATACGATGATACGATACCCATGGATACCCGGCCCTGAAGTGCCCCTCTACTCCATATTTAGCCCAGTCGCGCAGTTCGCAGTTCATCAGGTATTCCACACTTTTGGGCTGCAACCCCAGCGAGTTTCCGCAGAAGTATATTACATCTCTTCCCTGATGTTGCGGGAACAGGAAACGTTCTCTGAAGGGGAAAAGAATATCGGTCTGATCCTGTGAGTGCGCGTATTCAAGCGTTGCTTCGTATGCAGCCATTGCTTCTTATGTAGGTTTGTGTGCAAAAGTAACATTGCCTACCCATAGAGCCAAGTAAACAAATTTGATTCCTGTCAGTTATTATTGACCGTACAACAACCTTTTGAATACATCTACTGCCCGTAACGGTTAGTTACCGACTATTTGTGTCTGTTTGCCGATATGCCATTCAGTAAGTTGGCGAACTGTGTGTACTTTTGACATCAAATATATGAACAATGAAAAAAGGACTATTGATCTTCGGTATCCTGTTAGTAATCTTATCTATGGGCGCATGCAACAGTTATAATGGCATGAACACCAGCCAGAAGGAAGCACAGCAAAAATGGGCAGATGTGCAAAGCAGCTACCAACGCCGTGCCGACCTTGTACCCAACCTTGTTGCAACCGTAAAAGGCGAAGCAAATTTTGAGCAAACCACGCTGACGCAGGTAATACAGGCCCGCGCCAATGCTACATCTATCAAAATAGACCCCAAAGACATGACACCCGAAAAGTTGCAACAGTTTCAGCAATCGCAGGGTCAGTTGAGCCAGGCTTTGGGTAGACTGATGGTTATCTCCGAGCAATATCCACAATTGAAAGCCAATGAAGCTTTCCGCGATTTGCAGAGCCAACTGGAAGGTACCGAAAACCGTATAAAAGTGGCCCGCGATGGCTATAACGAAGCCGTTAAGAACTACAATATAAAGGTGAGTAACTTCCCCGGTGTGGTAATGGCAGGTTTGTTCCACTTCAAGGAAATGACCATGTTTGAAGCCGATGCCGCAGCACAAAAGGCACCTGAAGTTAAATTCTGATAACTATCTTCTGAAAAGTGCCGCCTCTACAGATGCGGCACTTTTCATCTGCAAACAGTTTATTACCAAACACTACACGCTCTATGGCCGCATTATTCAGCCGACCCCAAAAGCAATTTCTTGATGCCGCACAGCAGCAGCAGGTTATGACATGTATTGCCGAGGCAGAGAACCGGACATCCGGAGAAATACGAGTGTTTATGGAACCACATTGCAAGTGGGTTTCTGCCGTAGACCGCGCCCGAGAAGTATTTCTGCAACTGGGTATGGAAAAGACCTCTATGCACAATGCAGTTATTATATACATAGCATGGGAAGATCGCCAATTTGCTCTGTATGGCGATAAAGCCATATTCGAAAAAGCTGGCGGTGCCCTCTTTTGGCAACAAGCCGCTGCTACACTGGGGCAACACCTGCGCCAACAAGACTACACCAACGGGCTCTGCGCCTGCGTGCGCCAACTGGGCGATGCGCTGGCGACACACTTCCCCCCCGACACCAACATCAAACGCAACGAATTGCCTGACGAAATAGTATTTGGAAAATGAGAAAACCCTCCACGTTAAGAAATTGGTTGTACATGTGCAGCACCATGCTGGTCTTGCTGATAGGCATTGCTGCAAATGCGCAAACAGCCATACCCGACAAACCAGCTACACCAAGGCTGGTGGTAGACATGGCCAATATGCTATCGGGTAATGAAGAAGATAAGTTGGAAAACAAATTGGAAGGTTTTGCGAGAACAACTTCAACCCAAATAACTGTTGTTACCATTACCGATTTGCAGGGGTACGATGTATCGGACTATGCAGTAAAACTCTTTAACAAATGGGGAATAGGCCAAAAAGGAAAGAACAATGGCGTACTGCTGCTGGTAGCCCGCAACGACCGTAAGGCATGGATAACTACCGGTACCGGCCTACAAGGCGTACTTACCGATGCCAAAACATCGCGCATCTTCCGCAACGAACTAAGACCCGCATTCAAAGATGGTAACTACTATGTAGGTATAGATAAAACGGCCGATGCCATAATAGCGGTAACCAAGGACGAATACACCAGCGATGGGCAATCATCTGGCGGTGACGGTGGCGGCTTAGGCGAATTTATTTTTTTGATTATCATTTTTATTGTTATCGCTATCATTGTAAATCGCAAAGGCGGTGGTGGTCGTGGCGGTGGGTACATCAATAGCCGCCGAGCAGGCGATTTTATGACTGGATGGATGATAGGCAACCTGCTGAACAGTGGCCGCGGTGGTAGCTGGGGCAGTGGTGGCAGTAGCTGGGGCGGTGGCGGCTTTGGTGGTTTTGGTGGTGGCAGCAGCGATGGTGGCGGTGCCGGAGGAAGCTGGTAACAACGATCTGATTAAAAAAAGAAAAAACGATTTAACCCACCCTATTGAACTATGAAAGAAACAATTACGTATATTAGAGCAAATTTTTGACGGCAGCCGTATTTTTACGGAGTGAATTAATTAAAAACAAGTTTAGTACCATGAACTTATTTGTAAGCAATCTCAACCCTGACACAAGAGCAGAAGGACTGAGGACTCTTTTTTCTGACTTTGGCGAAGTACTAACAGCCAAAGTAATATTCGACAATGCAACAGGGGCATCACGTGGATTTGGATTTGTAGAAATGGCAGATAAAATACAAAGCCATGATGCAATTGATAATCTGGACATGAGTTTTTTCGAAGGCAACATTATTAATGTAAAAGAAGCGAAACAAAATAACACCAGCAGTGGTGGTGGCGGCAATCGTCAGGGTGGTTACAATAACAATCGCTCTGGTGGGTACAACAACAACCGGCAAGGCGGTGGCTACGGCAACAACCGTTCTGGCGGGTACAACAACAACCGCTCTGGCGGGTACAACAACAACCGTGAAGGTGGCTATAACAGCAATCGTGGTGAGGGTGGTTACAACAACCATCGCGAAGGTGGCTACAACAGAGATGGTGGTTACAACAGCAACCGCGAGGGCGGCTATAATAGCAACCGTGGCGAAGGTGGCTACAACAGTAACCGCGAGGGCGGCTATAATAGCAATCGTGGCGAAGGTGGCTACAACAGCAATCGCGAAGGTGGTTACAATAGCAATCGTGGCGAAGGTGGCTACAACAGTAATCGTGGTGAAGGCAGTTACAACAGCAATCGCAGCGAGGGTGGCTATAACAATAACCGTTCTGGTGGTGGTTACTACGACCGCAATCGTCAGGGTGGTGGCGACAGTTACAGCGGCCGCTCTTCCAATTATCGTCCACGCCCGTCGCAATACGGAAACGATAGCTATAACAACAATAAAGACAAGGATAAGGATAAAGAAAACGACTCTTCAGACAATTTCAACAAACTCTGATTTTGTTTTCCCTCAATTAATAAAGGCGGCAAATGCCGCCTTTATTAATTATTACCACTTCTTGAATATTACATATACTGCCAGCACTATCAGCAAGAACCCCACCAAATGGTTCCATTCCAGTTTTTGCCGAAAAACTACGGTAGAAAAAATAATGAATATGGACAGCGTAATGGCCTCTTGTATCGTTTTCAGCTCTACAAGATTGAAAGGGCCTCCATTTTCCTGAAACCCTATTCTGTTGGCAGGTACTTGAAAGACATACTCGAAAAACGCCATTCCCCAGCTCAAAAGTATTACGGTAAACAATCCCGGATTTTTGAACCATTCAATATCCTTCAACTTCAGATGGCCATACCATGCAAATGTCATAAACACATTAGACACAACCAACATTCCAATAGTATACAATGCCTTCATGCCCACAAAGGTATACAGAAGACAACATACACCTGCATCAAGCACATTCAGGCATATATTATTGCTCAATGAACTACCTTTGCAAAGCTTTATCCAAATATTAAAAATGTCAGAAATAAGACCATTCTTACGCCTTAGTGGCCTCGAGCCATTGGTGGTACGCCCAGAAACCAATTTTGTAAACGTAGGTGAACGAACAAATGTAACCGGTTCTAAAAAATTTGCCCGCCTTATTCGCGAAGGCAAGTATGAAGAAGCCCTGTCGGTAGCCCGCCAACAAGTGGAAAATGGCGCACAGGTGCTGGACATTAATATGGACGATGCTCTACTGGACGGGGTACAAGCCATGATAACCTATGTAAACCTGCTACAGGCCGAGCCGGATATAGCGCGCATTCCCATCATGCTCGACTCTTCCAAGTTCGAGATAATTGAGGCAGGGCTAAAGTGTATACAGGGAAAGTGCATTGTTAACTCTATATCACTGAAGGAAGGCGAAGAAAAGTTTGTAGAACAGGCTACTGTTTGCCTCAGTTTTGGCGCAGCAGTAATAGTAATGGCGTTTGACGAGCAAGGGCAGGCCGATACGCTACAACGCCGTGTAAACATATGCGAACGAGCCTACTATATATTGGTGAACAAAGTAGGTTTCAACCCTCAGGACATCATATTCGATCTCAATATTTTTGCAATAGCTACCGGTATAGAAGAGCACAACAACTACGGTAAAGACTTTATAGAAGCAACCCGCATAGTAAAGCAGAAAATGCCCCTCACCCGCGTGAGTGGTGGTGTCAGTAATATCTCGTTCTCTTTCCGTGGCAACGATGTGGTACGCGAGGCAATGCACAGCGTATTCCTATACCATGCCATAAAGGCTGGTATGGACATGGGTATAGTAAACGCCGGTGCGCTGGTGGTGTACGACGAAATAGAACCCGCCTTGCGCCAACTGTGCGAAGATGTGATACTCAACAGAACTGATGATGGTACCGAAAAACTCATCACCTTTGCCGAAACTGTAAAAGCAAAAGGTAAAGAAGAGAAAAAAGACGATGTATGGCGCACCACAACCGTACAGGAACGCCTGAAACATGCCTTGGTAAACGGCATAACAGACTATATAGATGCCGACACCGAAGAAGCACGCTTACAGTATGCACGGCCACTGGAAGTAATTGAAGGCCCCCTGATGGATGGTATGAATGTAGTGGGCGACCTCTTTGGCAGTGGTAAAATGTTTCTGCCACAGGTAGTTAAAAGTGCTCGCGTAATGAAAAAAAGCGTTGCCTGGTTGCTACCTTTTATTGAGGCCGAAAAAGAAGAGAGACGATTGGCTGGCCATGTAGATACTGAAAAAAGCGGTGCAGCTAAAATACTGATGGCTACCGTGAAGGGTGATGTACACGACATAGGTAAAAACATTGTAGGTGTAGTGCTGGGCTGTAATGGCTACGATGTAATAGACATGGGCGTAATGGTACCAGCCGACAAAATACTGGATACCGCCCAAAAAGAGGGTGTAGACATCATTGGCCTGAGCGGATTGATAACACCATCGCTGGATGAGATGGTACATGTGGCTAAAGAAATGAAACGCAGGGGCATGACCCAACCGCTGATGATAGGTGGTGCTACTACCAGCCGTATGCACACGGCAGTAAAAATAGCTCCGCAGTACGAACATGGCGTAGTGCACGTATTGGATGCAAGCCGCAGCGTAACGGTAGCCGGCAATCTGCTGAACAAAGAACAAAAGGGGGGCTTTCTGGGCACCCTCGGTACCGAATACAACAAGCTACGCGAAGACTTTGAGAATAAGAAAACAGTGAAACAATACATATCACTGGCCGATGCACAGCAAAATGTAGTAAAAATAGACTGGGATAACTATACCCCACCCCGCCCTGCACAAATGGGTGTTACCCCCTTCCCCGATTATGACCTGGCCGAAATACGCAAGTACATTGACTGGGGGCCATTCTTTATATCGTGGGAAATGCATGGAAAATTCCCCGATATACTGTCTGATGCAGTGGTAGGCACAGAAGCTACACGCCTCTACAACGATGCAAATGCCATGCTGGATAAGATAATTGCCGAAAAATGGCTTACTGCAAAAGGGGTAATAGGCTTCTGGGAAGCTCACAAAAAATCGCCGGATACAATTTCGCTGAGAGATGAGAGCGGCAAAAAGCTGGCGGTGCTGGAGATGCTGCGCCAACAGATAAAAAAAGCCCCGGGGCAGCCCAACTACTCTCTGGCCGACTTTATAAAACCATGTACCCACACAGCCGATGGCCGACACGATGCCGACTACATGGGAGCTTTTGCTGTAAGTATACACGGCTTAGAGCCTCACATACAACGCTTTATGGCCGACCACGACGACTATAACAAAATAATGCTACAAGCCCTTGCCGACCGACTGGCCGAAGCATTTGCCGAGGTGTTGCACCATCGTACCCGTACTACATTCTGGGGCTATGTACCCGATGAAAATGTATCTATGGCCGATATGGTAAAAGAACGCTATCAGGGTATACGCCCCGCACCGGGCTACCCTGCCTGCCCCGACCATACCGAAAAACATAAACTATTCGCCCTGCTGAACGCTACCGAAAATGCGGGCATTACCCTTACCGAGTCTTTGGCAATGTATCCCGCCTCGGCAGTATGTGGTTGGTATTTCAGCCACCCCGATAGCACCTACTTTGGCATTAACCGCATAACCGAAGACCAATTGCAAGACTACGCCAAACGCAAAGGAATGACCACAGACGAAATAGGCCGCTGGCTGGCCCCTGTGCTGGAATAAACAATGCACAGCAAAAACAAGACAGCAGACGAAAAACTACAGAATGACCGAAACAAACAAGACAGCAGGAACATCGAATACGGCAATACGTAGTATTGCCCAAATAATTAGTGTAGTGTTCCATCCTGTATTTATGCCCTTGCTACTATCATTGGCTATTTTTGCAATGATACCCAATGCCTTTGCAGGCATCAAAGAAAAACAACTGGTATTGCTGTTTGTTTCTATTGGGGTATCTACTTTGTTTTTTCCGCTGTTCACCATAGGGCTCATGAAGCCACTGGGCTTTATCAGCAGCTTTCAGATGCCCACCCATCGCGAGCGCACCATTCCTTTGATGGCTGTAATGATATTTTATTTCTGGATCAGTCACGTATTCAACAACCTACCGGCTATACCACTGGCACTTAAGGTATTGTTACTGGGCAACTTCTGGGGTATTATTCTTGTTTTCCTTGCCAACATCTTCACCCGTATCAGCATGCATACGGCTGCAGCGGGGGGCATGGTGGGTATTTTATTGGTATTGCTCATCATTAGCCCGGCCAACATTGTTATGCCATTTTTTGGTGCATTGGTGGTAGCAGGCATTATTGGCAGTGCCCGGCTGGCATTGGGGGCCCATCAGCGTGGCGATGTATGGCTGGGATATATCATAGGCATTATTTGTCAGGTAGGTGCCTACATATACATGAAGTAGCAACTTGTTATCTAAAAAACGCCAACTATGAAAGCTATGATATTTGCCGCAGGCCTTGGTACCCGGCTAAAACCATTTACAGATAGCTACCCAAAGGCACTGGCCGTGGTAAACGGAAAAACACTGCTGGAGCGCAACATTCGCTTTCTGCAAGGGTCAGGAATTACCAATGTGATTGTCAATGTGCATCATTTTTCGCATAAAATCATAGATCTGCTACAAGACAACAAAGGGTTTGGTAGCCATATCTCTATATCGGACGAAACTACCGAACTGTTGGAAACCGGCGGAGGCCTGATGAAAGCAGCCCCATACTTTGAGGGCGAAACCGACTTTGTGGTGATGAATGCCGATGTACTGACCAACCTGCACCTGCCGGCCATGATAGCTGCTCACCGTAGCAGCAATGCTATGGCCACATTGGCAGTAATGAATCGCCAATCATCCCGCCAATTGTTGTTCGATGATACAATGACGCTTTGTGGCTGGCAAAACAGTGTCACCAGCGAGCAAAAAATGCCCCGAAATACCCCACACACTACCCCACTGGCATTTAGTGGTATTCAAATAGTTACTGCATCATTACTGGCAGATGTACCATTTACCGGAAAGTTCTCTATGATAGATGTTTACTTGTACCATGCTGCTAAAAACAGCATTAAGGGCTATAATCATACCGGCGATGTTTTTATAGATGTGGGTAAGCCTGAAAGTATAGAAAAAGCAGCAAGTCTGTTTCCGTAGCCCCCACTGGCAAGGCATCAAAACAACGTTGGTGTAACATAACTTGCCGGCACTTTAATGTTGGTGCCATTGTGTTGGTTCATCTGCTGTGCAAAATAGCGCATTAGCACGGGCACATGCCGTTCGTCGGGCTGATGTATAAAGAAATAGCATTGCTCCAGCCCCATTTGCATCCATTCGCCCAATCTTGTCACCCAACTATCTATCCGGCTATAATCGGTAGGCTGTAGCGAATTGCCGGTAAACCGAATGAAGCACTTGTTGGTAGTAAGGTGCATATGCACCATATCTCTGCGCCCGGCAGTATCGGTTATAATGGTACCTGCACCGGCATTTCGCAGCACGTTCAGCATAGCTTCGTCATACCCTCCAGCATCTTTATACCAAGCCTGATGGCGCAATTCTACAAACAAACCAATGTCTGTTGGAAACTGCTCTATAAAGTTGGCTATGACTCTGAAATCGCTTTTATCCATACCCGGATGCGGCATCAGGAATACAGGTCCCATTTTCTTGCCAAACAGCCTGATTCCATCCGTAAAATACTGAAGGTCTTGCTGCACATCCCGCAGCCTTTTGCTGTGTGTTATAGTCTCCGTAAGCTTGGTACAAAACAAGAAACCATCGGGTACAGCTCCTGTCCACTTCTTTATAGTATCGTACGAAGGCACACCATAAAAAAAGCCATTAAATTCCAGCGCATTGCACTGTCGGCCATATTGCTTCAGGTAATCACCATCGCGGGTACCGGGCGGGTAAAAATCTCCTACCCAGTCTTTGAATGCAAAAACAGGTGCCCCCAAATAGAAATGGCAGGTTTCCCTGCCATCCAATAGTATTGCTTTGTTTCCCTCCGGGTCTTTGGGCAGTGAAAAGTTGATAGTATTCAACTCATTTGCCCCTACTCGTCCGAAATCCACATTATATATTTTTAACAATCAAACTATTACATTGCAATAGCATTGTAAAACTGATTCTTTGTTTTAGGCAAGTTCAGCATATTGAACGACCAGAAAGATGGCGTTTTCTCCAAACGCACTTTAGTACTGTCTGTCGCCTTGTAATAGCCTATATAGTATGGCTGGCTTGTATTTTCTATTACAGTTATGTCCAGTGTAGAATCTGGCTGTTTGTAATTCACATGTACCTGCGTAATATAATCGAGCCATGGAAGCTTGTTAGTAGCCATCAGGAAGAAGTAATCTGAAGACACATCCAAATCGTGTGTAATAACGCCACGAATAGGGAATACAATCTTGAATTCGGGGATGGTAATTTCCAAACCATAAGCACCACGGGTACGTCCCTTACCCTTTAGGGTATCGCCATGAGAGCCTGTAAACGTAACTGTTTTACCGGTGTCTACAGAATACTCCTGATTATTGACAGTAATGAACACCTTGGTAAAGGTCTTATTCCTGAAGGCTATGGAAGACACATTGGGCGTTTCGCAATAGGTACCAGTATAGCCCTGTGGACAGATACAAGCACCATCGTTACAGGTACCTCCGTTCTGGCATACCATGTTTTTACAATAGTCTTTTCTACAGGAGGTGTACACTATACTGCCAAACGTCAAAAGCGTGAGGATAAGCGTGACAGCTACGGTTTTGATTTGTTTCATCTCTTTTAGTTAGAATTTAGGGATGGGCTAACCCATTTACTACAAGCGGCACCTCGTTGTGCATACATACACAAGAGAGAAACAGCCTATACAGCATAAAATTAATAGTTTCTATGAAAGTAACGAATATTCGCACCATAATATTTGATGCTATGCCTTGTGTATTATTAACAACGGGCACCTGAAGCAGGCACCCGTGTCTTATATAGTCGTATCTTACAATATGCTGCGCATTATCCTTTTAGCACAGTACGGCTGATAACAATTCGCTGTACCTCTGAGGTACCTTCGTATATCTGCGTAATTTTTGCATCGCGCAGCAAACGTTCTACATGAAACTCTTTTACATAACCGTAGCCACCATGTATCTGCACTGCCTCGTTGGTAACTTTTTGTGCAATATCTGATGCAAACAGTTTGGCCATAGATGCCGAAAGTGTGTAGTCTTGTCCCTGATCTTTCACCCATGCGGCTTTCAGACACAGAAGGCGTGCTGCTTCTATCTCTGTAGCCATGTCTGCCAGCTTAAACGCAATTGCCTGATGGTTGGATATTTCTGTACCAAACGCTTTGCGTTCTTTAGAGTACTTCAGGGCCAATTCGTAAGCACCACTGGCTATACCCAATGCCTGAGAAGCAATACCTATACGCCCACCAGCCAGTACCTTCATGGCAAATGTGAAGCCAAAACCATCATCACCTATACGGTTGGCTTTGGGCACCTTCACATCCTGAAACATGATGCTGTGCGTATCGCTACCACGAATACCCAATTTATTTTCTTTGGCACCTACGGTAACGCCTACCGAGTCTTTTTCAACAATCAGTGCGTTGATACCGCGGTGACCCTTTTCGGGGTAGGTTTGTGCTATTACCAAATAGTACGAAGCTGAGCTACCATTTGTAATCCAGTTCTTGGTACCATTCAGCACATAATGGTCACCCATGTCTACGGCTGTAGTGCGCTGCGATGTGGCATCAGAACCAGCCTCAGGCTCACTCAACAAAAAAGCACCTATCTTTTGACCAGTAGCCAACGGCACCAGATATTTTTCGCGTTGCTCGTCATTGCCATATTTCTCCAAACCCCAGCATACCAACGAGTTATTTACACTCATACACACCGATACAGACGCATCAATCTTAGATATTTCTTCCATAGCCAACACGTACGAAATGGTATCCATGCCAGAACCACCCCACTTGGGGTCTACCATCATACCCATAAAACCCAGCTCACCCAATTTCTTGATTTGCTCGGCAGGAAATTTTTGATGTTCATCCCTTTCAATAACACCGGGAAGCAGTTCGTTTCTCGCAAAATCTCTCGCAGCTGCCTGTACGGCCAATTGCTCTTCTGTAAGTTGAAAATTCATATACCTATGCAATTTCTGATTATAACTGTTTGCTTTGCAGCGATGCAAAATACTGCAAAATACAATATGCAGAAACATTAGTTTGCCACAGTTTTTTCACGAAGCAAGTTGCATAACAGAAACAATGATAAAAAACGCCGATGATGCCCGTGGCAATTGCCTTTTTTGGCTAACTTCGCAGCCAATAATAATATATTCATGAAGTTTTTTATTGACACTGCCAACCTTGCGCAGATAAAAGAAGCGTACGAACTGGGTATACTGGATGGTGTAACTACCAACCCTACCCTGATGGCCAAAGAAGGCATAAAAGGTACTGAAGCCATAGCAGCACACTACAAAGCCATCTGCGAGATGGTAGACGGCCCCGTAAGTGCCGAAGTTTTGGGAACTACCTATGCCGATATGGTAGAGGAAGGAAAAAAACTGGCGCAGATACACGAAAACATTGTAGTGAAAATACCCATGACCAAGGATGGCATTAAGGCTATCAAGTGGTTTACAGACAACGGTATCAGAACCAACTGCACACTTGTATTTTCTGCCGGTCAGGCAATATTGGCCGCAAAAGCCGGTGCTACCTACGTATCGCCATTCATTGGCCGTATAGACGACAGCAATTGGGACGGGGTACAACTTATAGAGCAAATTGTAAGCATATATAACGCTCAGGGCTTTATGACAGAGGTGTTGGCGGCATCTATACGCACGCCTATGCACATAGTTCGCTGTGCCGAAGCTGGTGCTGATGTTTGTACCTGCCCCCTCAGTTCTATACTGGGCCTGCTGAAACATCCGCTCACCGACCTTGGCCTGCAACAGTTTATTGCCGATGCAAAATCTTTGCAATCGTAATTGCACATCATCATATTATCATAACTACAGAGGCCACAGCAATTGCTGCGGCCTCTGTAGTTATGCGCAAAAACCCATTCTGCTATCAGGGTTTGTAAGTAAGCCCCATATTCCACAGCAGAAAAGACCATTTGTCGGCCTGCTCTGCTATCAGCATATCTGTTGGCTTGCCTGCGCCATGGCCAGCCTTGGTTTCTATACGTATCAGGGTTGGGTTGCTACCAGTTTGCCCGGCCTGTAGTGCCGCTGCAAACTTGAATGAATGTGCCGGTACCACTCGGTCATCGTGGTCGCCGGTAGTGACCATTGTAGCAGGATATTCCGCCTTCAGTACATTATGCACTGGCGAATATCCCTTCAGGTATTCAAACATTTCCTTGCTGTCCTCGGCAGTACCATAGTCGAACGCCCAGCCCGCACCAGCGGTAAACTTGTGGTAACGCAGCATATCCATTACCCCAACTGCCGGAAAACATACTTTGAATAAGCCGGGCGACTGCGTCATGCACGCACCTACCAGCAAACCACCATTAGAACCACCGGCAATCGCCAGATAGTCGGTAGATGTATACTTCTCTGTTATAAGATATTTACCAGCAGCTATAAAGTCTGTAAATACATTCTGCTTGTTCATCTTGGTACCAGCCACATGCCAGCGGTCGCCATACTCGCCACCACCACGCAGGTTGGCCACAGCATACACACCACCAGCCTCCATAAACACCAGATTGCTTACGCTGAATGATGGCGTAAGGCTCACATTAAAACCACCATAGCCATACAGCAACACTGGGTTTTTACCATCTGTTTTAATACCTTTTTTGCTGGTTATTATCATAGGTATTTTTGTACCGTCGCCCGATGTGTAAAAGACCTGACGGCTCTCGTACAACGAAGGGTCAAACTTTACACCAGCCTTTTTGTACAATTCACTTTTACCCGTCTTTATGTCGTACCGGAAAATGGTGGGCGGGTACACATACGACGTAAATGTATAGTATAGTTCGCTTTCGTCAACTTTGCCACTAAAACCACCGGCAGTACCCAAGCCCGGCAGTGCTATTTCTTTCTCCCGCTTACCATTCAAATCGTATTGGTACACCTTAGATACTGCGTCTTCCAAATACTGGGCAAACAACTTATTGCCACACGTTGTAACCGAAAGCGGAAATTGCGCTTCATTAATAACAGTACTCCACGCACCATTGCCCGCTTGTTTTGCGCTCAACTTCACCAACTTGCGGTTAGGAGCCTGCATGTTGGTAACCATATACAGGTCGTCTCCGTTTTTGTGTACTATATCATACTCAAAGTCGAAACCAGTAGCAATGGCCACCAAGGACCTTTGCTTACCGCCAAGGTCCATAATGTACAGTTCGTTGCCATATGTAGCATTGGCAGCAGATATTACCAGCATGGTTTCATCTTCTGTTACACCGCCCCCCACATACCGGCGGGGTGTGGCTTCGCCCCCAAAAATCAACTCGTCCTGCACTTGTGGCGTGCCCAACTTATGATAATATAATTTGTGTATTTGTGTTTTTTCCGACAACTCGCTTCCTTTGGGCTTGTCGTAACTACTATAGAAAAACCCTTCATTTCTTAGCCACGATATGCCGCTGAATTTCACATCGCGCAGGGTGTCATCCATCTTGCGGCCAGTCTTGGTATCTATTACTATCACCTTGCGCCAGTCGCTACCACCCTCGCTCACCTGAAAAGCTGCAAGAGAACCATCCTTCGAAAAACTGATTCCCTGCAAAGAAGATGTGCCATCGGCCGAGAACTTGTTGGGGTCCAGAAACACCTCTGGGTTGCCACCACGTTTCTGGCGATACAGTACGCTTTGGTTCTGCAAACCATCGTTTTTATAGAAATAGGTATAGTCGCCTTCCTTGAATGGCGCACTGAACTTTTCATAATTCCACAACTCCGTCAGCCGCTTCTTAATAGCAGCGCGAAAGGGAATCCTATCCAGGTAGGCATCCGTTACCTTATTCTGCTCTTTTACCCAATTCTTCGTTTCCTCACTTCTGTCATCCTCCAACCAACGGTATGGGTCGGGCACTTTAGTACCAAAATACTCATCTGTCTGGTCTGTAGTTTTGGTTACAGGGTATTTTCCTGTAAAAGCATTCATCTGTGCATATGCCATAGTGCCCGATATTAACAATGCAGTGCAAAGTGTTATTCGCTTCATGTTTCTTTTTTATTGTCGGAATAAGATTGTAAAAATAAGCACAAGCCCGGTTTTGGAAGATGGTATTTTGTGGGTTATACCTACGGCCTCGCTCATTACCCGTATCCGGTAAATAACACGACCTTGTTTCGTTACAAAACAAGGTCGTGTTTCAAGGCAAAAAACCTTTGCTTATGCAACAATGTAGTTCCAACCATGAACATCTGGTGCTATGCCTTTGCGTATGTCCAACAGCCAGTTGCGCAGGCGGTACATAAGTGCATCACTACCCGTGTAGCATGTGTAGTCCTGCCCATCTACCCATATGGTAGCTATAGGTGCCACCACAGCCGCAGTACCTGCACCAAAAGCCTCTACCCTCTTGCCCGCCTGCAATGCCTCTACCAGCTCGCGGTACTTTATAGGGCGTTCCTCTACAGGTATGCCCTTATCTCGTGCTATAGCCATTAGCGAGTCTCGCGTTACCCCATCCAGTATAGACCCGCTACGGGCTGGTGTTATCAGGGTACCATCTATACAAAACATGGCATTCATCGTACCAGACTCTTCTATATACTCATGTGTTTTTCCATCTGTCCACAATACCTGGTCAAAGCCCTGTTCCCTTGCCAATGCAGTAGGATAAAAAGCACCACCATAGTTGCCACCACACTTTGCTTCGCCGGTGCCACCATCGGCAGCACGTACATAATCGGTCTCCACTTTTATACGCAGCGGCTGTGTATAGTACTGAAATGCAGGACTACATACTATCATAAACATGTACTCGTCGGCCACCTTTACCCCAATACGTGCTTCTGTGG
Organism: Chitinophagaceae bacterium; assembly: GCA_021151685.1. Taxonomy (GTDB): domain Bacteria; phylum Bacteroidota; class Bacteroidia; order Chitinophagales; family Chitinophagaceae; genus Nemorincola. The sequence goes on along the minus strand of JAGKWS010000008.1, from coordinate 9,064 downwards.
CTATCATAAAGGGCCTTATGTACAACGAGCCATCGGCATCGGTAGGTACCCAATCGGCATCCAGCGATACAAGATTGCGCAAGGCATCTACAAACAAGCTGTGAGGCACAGCAGGCATACACATGCGCGCCAGTGACTTATTGAACCGGTCGAAATGTTTTTCAACCCGAAAAATATTGACGCGGCCATCTTCCATTCTGAAGGCCTTCATACCCTCAAACACTGTTTGCCCATAATGCAGGCACAAGGCCATAGGACTTAAAACAAGGTCTTGAAATGGGGTTATTTGTGCATCCTGCCATTGCCCATTCCGATAGTGGGCAATAAACATGTGCTCTGTAGCCACCTTGCCAAAGGGCAAAGATTTGGTGTCGGTCACCTTGCGGTGGGCCTGTGCGGTAATGGAAATTGTCTGTTCCATACATGCTTTGTTTTGATGATTATAACTCGGCCGGGGCATTTTCAGGAAATGCTTCAGCCATTTGGTTCTTTTTAATTTCGTTGCGGTGTTGCACCCGGTAGCCCTTGTTCACCATAAATACACTCACCATAATGGTTATAAACGCCAGCCCTATGTATAGGTTCAGAGATTCATTCAGAAATAAAAAGCCTGCCAGTACGGCAATCAAAGGGTTGATATAGGCATATATTGTAGCAACACCTACCGGCAATACCCTTAGCACAAAAGTATAGGCTGCATAGGCCGCTACAGAACCCAGTGTTATGAGGTATACCAGCGATAGTACTCCCTGTGCATTCCACACTAATGGCACCGAATGATCATCGGCCACGGTGCTGAGCAACAACATAAACACACCACCCAGCAACAACTGTAACCCTGCATTGAACAAAGGATTGGCAGCACTACCATATTTTTTGCTAAGGGTACTGCCATATGCCCACCCGGCAGTAGCCATCAGTATACCCAACATACCACCCAGATAGTGCGGGTTGGCAAGGTCGCCAATATTCTGCCGGAATATGAGCCCCACACCGCATACCCCCAGCAAAATACCGGTGGTAATAAGGGCATTTACCTGCTCTTTCTTGCCCGAAAACAAATTGATACCTACGGCAAAAATGGGCATCATAGAGCACAACAATGCGGCAATACCGCTGGGTATGTATTTTTCGGCCCATGTTACACCTCCATTACCTATGGTTAGCATCAGAAAGCCCATTAGTGATTGCCTGCGCAAATTGGGCCACGACAGGTCCATTTGACGATTGCCGATAAGTGCCAATGGTATCAGAATGAGACCTGCCAACACCTGGCGGGTACCAGCAAATAAAAAAGGAGGAAAATACTGAACACCCACCCTGATGGCGAGATAAGTAGTACCCCAAACAATACAAATAAATACGAGTGCGAGGTAGGCTTTGGTATTGCGAGACATATTCTGTTTTTGAAAGGGGCATGGCTACAGCGAACAATACTACCCTTGCGAATAATGCAAAATTGCGAAATACTAACAAAACAAAACAGATACAATTATTGAAAATTAAACCATAACAGTTGCAGTATTGTACAGTACAGTATACCTTTCACCATACTATGCGTTGGTATTACAACTACCTTTGCAGTAATGAACTGGAGAAGTATTGCAGGTCTGGTATTGTTGGTGGTGGGGCTCGGAGCCCTGTACAGTGCATTTGCCAATAGCGGTAAAGCAGCATGGATGGCAGGTGCAGGAGGGGTAATATGGACCGCTGCCGGAGTATTACTAACCCTGCGGGGAATGACCTTCAAAAAAGAAAATCAGTTATAATACAACACAACTATGATATTCACACACGCAATCAGTTGGTTCGAGATACCTACCAACGATATAGATAGGGCACAAAAGTTTTATGAAACCATTTTTGACATAAAAATGATTCCGCTGAACTTCCCCAACCTTCAAATGAGGATGTTCCCTATCAGTAACCCTATGAATATAGGTGGTGCATTGGTACACAACGAAGATTTCTACCAGACATCATCTACTGCCGGCCCCATGATATATCTGAATGCCAACCCCGATGTACAAATAGTGCTGGACAGAATATTGGCTGCCGGCGGTACCGTTGTTGTGCCCAAAACCGAAATATCGCCCGAACATGGGTACATGGCCATATTTATTGATACTGAAGGCAATCGCATTGCCTTACACTCGGTTTCGAAATAGGCACATTGGTGTACATGTACGCTAACCAAATGTCTTTATTGCCGCAGCAATACGTTCGGCTGCATGGCCATCGCCATAGGGGTTAGATATCGCCGACATCTTGTTATATGCTTCGCTGTCGGTAAGCAATCTCACAGCCTCCTTATAAATCAATTGAGTATTGCTGCCTGTTTGCAAAACGGTACCCGCTTCTACAGCTTCTGGCCGCTCTGTGGTATCGCGCAGCAACAACACAGGTTTGCCCAAAGAGGGTGCCTCTTCCTGTACCCCACCACTATCGGTAAGTATGATACGTGCATTATTGAGGAGCCACAAAAAGCCGGAATAGGCAAATGGTGGCACCAATTTTACCCGTGCATTGCCAGAAAGCAATTCATACACATCGTTCCGTACATTGGGGTTGAGGTGTACCGGGAAAATGACCTCAATACCCGTATCTGCGGTAATTCGATTGATGGCTTCGCATATATTACGAATGCCTGCACCGTGATTTTCCCGGCGATGCATGGTTACCAGCATGTACTGGCGCAGATGCTGCAACCCATGTTCGGATATGCTATCGGGTACAGTATCGCCTATTCTGCGCAACCCCATAAAGAGCGCATCAATAACTGTGTTGCCCGTCACCAACATCCGGTCTGCAGGCACCCCCTCGTTCAACAAGTTGTCACGAGACTGGTCTGTTGGCGGAAAATGAAAATCGGTAAGCTTAGTGGTAAAAACCCGGTTCATCTCCTCGGGAAATGGAGAGAATTTATTACCAGTTCTCAAACCAGCTTCTACATGCAGTACCTGTACCTTATTGTAAAACGCAGCCAAAGATGCTACAAAGGTGGTAGTGGTATCGCCTTGCACAACAATGTAATCGGGCTGCTCTTGCTTCAGCAAAGCATCAATACGTACCAGCAACTTGGCTGTAAGGTCTGCCAATTGCTGGTCTGGTGCCATTACATCCAGCGTAAAGTGTACCGGAATACCAAAAAAATCTACAACTTGTTGCAGCATCTCGCGGTGCTGCCCTGTAGAACATACCAACGTCTGGAAATACGAATCAGCATTCAGCACCGCTATCACAGGTGCCAACTTGATGGCTTCGGGCCTCGTGCCCAAAAAAACAATAATCTTTTTTTTCATTACGCAACAGGGTAGCTACCGCTAATGGCAACTGCCTACCCTTTCAGTTTGCCGGCACAACACACCGTGCATGTTCACAATTCGCACACAAGATACACAAAGACATCAGACATACCTATATATGCCGCACCCTATTATATTACCAATCATTCCCGGCCCGTTCGCTAATGTGTGCCGCAACCTGCGCCGCACAATAAGACTCGAACTCTGTTGCATTAACAGTGAGGGCCGATACAGATGCCTGATAAAGTTTGTTATCCAAACAGTCTACCGACAAAATACCGTGCCGCAGCAACACCTGTTCAACCTCGCTCCACTTAATAAAACGCCGGCGGAACGTGGGCGGCAGTCGAATGCCGGTATCATCTACATTGATGTACAATTGCTGCCCGGCACTACGCTCCCAATAAATAGAAAACAGGATAGCCGCAGACAATGCACCAAATATACCTATCGGAAACTTCCACCACTCTATTACCGAAAGGGTAAGGACTGCCAGAGAAATCAGCAACTCTACAATTCTTATTACCAAATTGACAGGAGGGCGGGTAATGACCTTATTGCGAACTATGGTCATAATGGCCAATAATATACCCGCTATCATCAATGCGAAGCCCCACCACGTAATGCTAAAATTATACACATATATAATAGCCCCGGTGCCTATGAAAGCCATACCGCAAAACAGGTGTAATGCAGTTACTTGTTGGTGCCTCACTTTATCGCCCCGAACGGGCAAATCGTACTTCATAGCGCAAAAGTAACTAACCATAATGGAAGTAGCTGTTCCCAACATACATCTTGCCGGAAACAGCTACTTCCTTACCATTTATCTATCTCCCTATGGCTGATAGACTATTTTTTGCAAGAATACACTGCCATCTGCCCCCACAAACCTGCACAGATAGACACCTGCAGTAATACCCTGAGGAATCTCCAATGCATGTTTGCCAGCTGTAGTCTTGTAAGAAGACACCAATTTACCATCCAATGTAATCAACATGAAATCGCCGTCGGTGGCTGCTTCTATAAATACCACTCCGGTTGTGGGCGAAGGATATATACGAACACTCCCCATAACAACTTCTCCATTATGCTGATTTACAATATCCGGGCGACCTGCAACAACCGTCTGTACCCTTGTACGGAAACAACCGGTAACAGGTAATGTATACGTTATATCGGCAGTACCAACACCCACAGCAGAGATAAAACCACTTGCCAACCCGATAGTAGCAACACCAGTATTATTACTGGTCCATTGGCCTCCGGCAGGGGTACTGGAAAGTGTAGCCGTATTGCCAGTTATTGTACCCAAAGACACAGATCCTGTTATCGCGCCTGGCTGCGGATTTACCGTCATTATTCTTGAAGCTACACACCCTACAGCACTCATGTAATTTATAGTAACAGGCGATGCAGTAACTCCAGTCACAACACCGGTAGTAGCGTTAACGGTAGCATAAATTCCAGCACTTGTATACCATGTACCGCCAATAGGGCTACTTGTAAGTGTTACATTGGCTCCGACACAAACCGACGTTGGCCCTGCAATAACCGATGGTAACGGGTGTACCGTAACTGTCCTCAAAGAGTAGCACCCTGTACCGGGATTGGTATATGTAACAGTTGTAGTACCGTCAGCTATACCGGTAAGCAAACCAGTTGACGGTGTTATGGTAGCAATTGCAGTATTATTGATAGACCACGCCCCACCTGCCGTTGCAGAAGTAAGTGTAGTGGCACTACCTACACAAACTGTATAAGTTCCACTAACAGGGAATACATACTGATAGACTGTGATGTTCTTAGTTACGTAGTTACCCGGCGTTATGAAGTAGGTTACGGAAGTATTGCCTTGGGTAATGCCAGATACAACTCCTGTACTTGTGTTAATGGATGCGAATCCGGAAATACTAATGCCCCATGTCCCTCCCGCTGTAGGATGCGTATAGGCAATGTTACTACCAATACACACACCATTCGGACCGACGATACCGATTGGTGATGGCGCAACAACTGTTACCACCTTGGTTACATAACAAGTAGGTGAAGTACGATAAGTAATAACTACCAAACCAGATGAAACGCCAGTCATTACTCCGGACGAAGGAGATATGATGGCCCTTGCTGTATTGCTACTGCTCCATGTACCCCCTGTTGTAGCATTGGCTACAGATGCGGTACAACCCACACATATTTCATCTATACCAGTAACAGATGTTGGTGCTGCCGTTACTGTCACCACCACAGCACTGAGACATCCCGTAGCATTTGTATAACTGATGGTAGCTGTACCCGGCAAAAGACCATTGACCTGCCCTACCGTAGAAGAAGCTGACGAAACAGTGGCCACTGCCGTGTTTGACGAATTCCAGACAAACCCGGCATCAGATGCTATCAGATTGATTGACGTACCTACACAAAATGCAGACGCAGCACCGGTAATTGTACCCGGCAAAGCAACAACACTCACTACAGTAGTACTACGGCATCCTGTAGGCAATGTGTAACTTACCAAGGCAGTACCACCAGACATACCGGTTACAATACCTGTGGTAGTGTTTACTGTAGCAGTGGTAGTATTACTACTCCACCATGTACCACCAGCAGGTACTGCATTCAGCGTAGTGATGGCACCGCTACATATATTCGTACTGGCAGTGGTTATCGCTGGATTGGGGTATACAGTTACCATTCGGGTGGCAACGCATCCGGTTGCCGTCACCACATAACTTACCAGAGACGCACCGGCAACAAGACCGGTAACATTTCCCGACACAATACTTGTTACCACTCCATCACTTACCCAAGTACCACCCACTGTACTATTAGACAATGTGGCGGTGGCACCAAGGCATACCGATGTGGCACCTGATATAGCTGCCGGTGCATTATTTACAGATATTGTAGCCGTTGCCAGACAGCCAGAGCCAAGAGTGTATGTGATGGTGGTTGTGCCTGCCGATAAGCCGCGCACAAGACCATCGGTGGCAATAGAGCCACGCGACAGAGAACTACTACTCCACGTTCCACCGCCAGCCGGGTGGCTAAGCATAATTTCGGACCCTACACATACCGTGGACGATCCAATTATAGCATCTGGTGCAGGTGTTACAGTAAACACGCCGGTACTGTAACATGCCGCATTGGTACGGTAGGTAATAATAGTGGTACCTGCACTGATGCCTGTAACAACCCCTGCTGTAGAAATAGTGGCAACCGACGCATTGCTGACGGACCATGTACCACTTATTGTAGTGCTGAGAGTAGTTGTACTGCCGGCACATATAGTACCCGATGCAGTCACCGCAGGCGGTGTATTTACCGTTACACCAAACTGACGGCTGCAACCAGCAGCATTGGTGTAGCTGATTGTGGCTGTACCCGATCCGATACCAGACACCACCCCACCAGACACAGTTGCAATGGTTTCATTACTACTTGCCCACGTACCACCCGTCGTAGCAGCGGCAATTGTAATATCACTACCTATGCACAACGTGGCTGTTGATGATGAGAGCGTGCCTGGCAATGCCGAAACTGTTACTTGTTTTGTTGCCACACACCCTTCTGCACTATAATACGTTATGGTAGCAGTGCCACTTGCATATGCTGCGGCCTCGCCCAATGATGTATTGATGGTTAATGCGGCAGTGGGCGTGCTACTTTTTGCCCAAGTACCGCCAGTGGTAGCACTTGTATAGATTGCGGTATTACCTACACATATATTATCTGCACCAACTATTGCCGATGGAAGTGCTTTTACTGTAATAGATTTGCTACTGTAACAGCCAGTTGTTGCCGCACGGAAATAAATAATGGCGGTACCTACAGCTACACCAGACACAATGCCGGGCGTAGAAGGCACCGTAGCAATATCCGGATTTGAGGATGACCACGTACCCACACTACTATTGGTAAATGTGACCGCACTACCTGCACATACCGATGATAAGCCGGTAGGATCGGTCGGTAGCGGATGTACCGACATGGTTTTGGTAGCAATACAACCGTAAGCCGTCTGGTAAGTAATGACAGGCATAGCTGCAGCGAGACCTGTTACCATACCCGATGCATTGACGATGGCAGCATATGGATTATTAATGCTCCATGTTCCTCCCTCTGAAGAAGAAAGATTAACTGTAGCACCTGCACAAACCGTGGTAGGACCACTGATAGGCGTGGGCAATGGATTGACAGTTATTACTGCCGCACTTATAGATGTAGATTTTATATACAATATTGTAGTGGTACCAGCGGCAAAGCCTGTTACAACGCCCGATGATGATACCGTTGCAACACTTGTATTGGAACTGGTCCATGTACCACCAGCTACAAGGTTCGATAGTGTGGTGGTCTTACCTACGCAAACCGAATAGGTACCAAGTATGTCCGCACCAGTTATTGCATTCACTAAAATCAGTTTAGTCGTTGCTCGTGTACCGCAATAATTGGAAGCTGTATACGTAATTATTGTAGTACCAACAGTTGACGACATACCTGTAACTACACCAGTGCCATCTACCGTAGCCATTGCCGGGAATAAAGACGACCAGGTTCCACCAGCAGGGCTCCCTGCGAGTTCGATGGTAGCCCCCAACGTTACCGATATTGGCCCGCTAATAGACACCACAGGCGGTGCAGGATTCACAGTTACCTCTTTGCCTACGGCAAATGAACCACAGATATTAGATACTGCGTAAGAAATTGTAGTGATACCCGCAGAAACACCTGTTACTACCCCGGCCGCATTAACAACCGCAACCGATGGTGTGTTGCTACTCCATGTACCACCCAATGTGACATTGGCAAAAATTGTAGTTGCTCCCGGACAAATTGGCGACATAGTGCCGGTAATTGCTGCCGCCACCGGAATAACATTTACGGTTACAATGCGCATTGTAGTAGCCGAACCACAAATACCCGTAACAGTATAAGATATGGTTGTAGTACCCGCAGACAAGCCGCTTACTACACCCATTGTATCTACAGATGCCACTAAGGACGAACTACTGCTCCAAACACCACCTGATGCTGTATTGCTCAGAGTAATAGCGTCACCGGCACATACCGATGCTGTACCTGTGATGGCCCCTGCCGATGGAATTACATTTACTGTGATGGCACTTGTGATAGTTGCTGTGCCACAAACATTTACAACGGTGTAAGAAACCAGCACATTACCTGCTGCATTTCCGGTCACAATACCGGTTGCACCCACGCTGGCTATAACGATATTACTGCTTGTCCATGTCCCCCCTGTTACTGTACTGCTCAATGCTATTGTTGTACCTGCACAAACTGTAGAATCGCCGGAAATAACACCAGCAGATGGTAACGGATTGACAGTAATTACCTGTGTAGCAGTGGCTGCACCACAACTGTTGGTAACGGTATAAGAAATTGTAGTAGTACCCGCTGCTAACCCAATCACTATCCCTGATGTACCCACTGTCGCAATAGCCTCATTGGCACTGGACCATGATCCTCCGGGAATAGTATTACTCAACGATGTGGTATTTCCTGCGCAAACAGAAGCAACACCTGTGATTGAACCGGCCAATGGCAGAGGAATTACCACTACCGATGTCGTATACACCGTAGCAGGTGCACAGCCCGGCTGGCCGCTGCCATCACTTACCGTAACGCTATACACACCAGTTACGGTTGGGGTAGCTGTTGGGTTGGCTGTTGCTGAAGATGATAATGAAACTCCACTCCAGTTATATACTGATGCACCACCGGCACCATTCGCCGTC